>JAGVAW010000043.1 GCA_020060085.1 Desulfobacterales bacterium | reverse complement strand
GCTGCGCAAAGGCCTTGTTTTCGACAATGCCCTGTGGTTTGGCCCAACACCAAAAGCGCCCTTTAAGGCTGCCGTGCGAATCCGCTACCGTCACAAGGAAGCCACCTGTTGGGTGGAACCGCTTGAAAACAACAGGGCCAGGGTTTTGTTTGACGAGCCTCAAAAGGCCGTGACCCCCGGCCAGGGGGCTGTTCTGTATGAAGATGACCGGGTTCTTGGCAGCGGAATTATAGTTGCGGCCATTGAAGAAGATGAAGACACAAAGGAAAGACAGCCTTAAATGGGACAGTCTTTTTTCATTTTAACGCTGGGCTGCAAGGTGAACCAGTATGAATCCGACCTCATGGCCGCGAACTTGAGGCAGGCCGGGTTTGCTGCGGCAAAGGATGCTGATACGGCAGACTTAATACTCATAAACACCTGCACGGTTACAGGCAGGGCGGCCCAGCAATCCCGCCAGGCGGTTTCAGGCGCAATCCGCAATCACCCCAAGGCCAGGGTGTTTGCAGTGGGCTGCCATGCCCAGGCTGCGCCAAAAGAGCTTGCCGCCATTGACGGCCTTTGCGGAATTGTGGGCAATGCCTCCAAGGAAAAAATCGCCTCCATTGTGAGTTTGACACCCCAGACAGCCCCCCCTGCCCCCCTTGTGGACTGCGCCCCCCTTGGCAGCCCTTGCCTTTCAGCAGAAAGCCGACCAATTACAGGGACAAGGGCCAGACCCTTTGTACGCATTCAGGATGGTTGCAATGCCCATTGCACCTACTGCGCTGTGCCGGGCGTCAGGGGGCCAAGCCGCAGCACCCCGCCCCTGACCGTGCTGGCGCAACTGGAGGCCCTTTATGATGCCGGGTATGGCGAGGCTGTTTTGTGCGGCATTCACATAGGCCGCTACGGGCAGGATCTTTCTCCGGCAACAGATCTGTTTTCGCTTTTGGAGGAGGCCCTCAAAAGAAAAATCCCCAGAATAAGAATCTCCTCCATTGAGCCTGATGAGGTCACGGACAGAATCATCGGGCTTGTTTCCTCCTCGCAAAAAATCTGCCCGCATTTTCATCTGCCCCTTCAAAGCGGCTCGGATTCCGTACTCAAGCGCATGGGCAGGCCTTACAAGGCAAATGAATTTGCCCTTGTTGTGGAAAAAATCGCCAAGGCCATGCCCCATGCTGCCATTGGCGCGGATATAATGGTTGGATTTCCCGGCGAAACGGAAGAAGATTTTGAAGAGACTTTTTCGCTTGTTGATGCCCTGCCCCTTAACTACCTTCATGTTTTTCCCTTTTCACCGCGAAAAAATACCCCCGCAGAGCGCCTTGGCAACAAAGTTCCGGCTGCCGCGGCAAAGGCCAGGGCCGCCAAAATGAGGCAGATCGGCCATGAAAAGAAAATGGCTTTTTATGCCAGCCAGCAAGGCCGCCTGCTTTCAGCCTGCGTGGAAGGCCCTGTGGATTTGTGCGGAGAATTTTTTAAGGGAACGACAGAAAACTATATTCCTGTGAAGTTTGCAGACAAGGCAGGGCCAAAATCATCATCCCTGTGGCAGGGCATTTTAAGGCTGACCAACAAAGAAGGCCGCTTGGAAGCCCTGCTGGTGAATCAGAACACGGACAAGCCGTAATAGCGGACTGTAAGCAGAACAGATCATTAAAGCGGGCCTATCGGCAGATCTTTGCATAACGAGCGGCCTTGATGTAATTGCACTCCCCCAACTCGCAGGCCTTTTTAAGAAACTCGCAGCCCTTGTCAAGCTCGCCATCAAGAAGAAATGCAAAACCCCGCGCCCCCCATGCCTGGGCAAGGTTGGGATTTAGTTCCAGAGCCATCTCAAAGTCGGCGACAGCCTTGTCTGTCATGCCAAGTTCGCCGTAGGCAACCCCCCTGTCCAGAAGGGAAAAGGAATCAGAGGAATCTGCATCTATGGCTTTTGAAAAATCGTCCACCGCACCTTCAAACTCATAAAGAAAAAGATAGGCTGAGCCACGGCCCCGATATATCAGGGTGAGTTCAGGGTCAATCATCAGCGCTGCGTTATAATACTCTATAGCTTTTTGCGGGTTTGAAGTTTGGGCCTCCCTGTAAAAGAGGGAGTCTGCCATGCGGAGAAGGCCAAGAGCTGCAAGGCGGTTAACTGCGTCATCAATGAGGTTCTGGATATCTTCTGAAGGCGCTTCTGCATCATTTTCAACATGAAAAGCCTTGTCCTGCCCCTTTAGAAGTTCACCCACCCGGCTTATGAGCGCCCTTTCCATTTCCAGGTGCCGGGCAAAGCGACCGAAAAGATCGGAATTGCGCTCCAAAAACTCCATCTGTTCTTTAATGGCGCGCCTTTCTATCTGCGTTTCAAGGCCCACGGTCCATGCAGGATAATCGTTAATGAGCGACTCCTCCACCAGAACCGTGCGAATATCCAGCAGGCCGTGCGCCCAGGCGGTCAGCTCAAAGAGGTCGGGATTACCCTTATCCAGACCTGCCGGTTTTTTAATCTGCCCGGCAGCCTGTTCCAGAATATTGTGGTGAGCCTTTGCTATGGCCAAAACCCGTGCACGGGAAGATGAAAGCCAGGGGCCTGATTCTTGAACTGCCTGGGCCTTCACCGTCACCTGTGCTGCCAGAAGGCCGGGCAAGACAAGGCTGACTGCCATGAAAAATGCAAGAACAAATGATGCTTTTTTTGATAGCATGAGCTTTTTCCCTTCCAGCCAAGCATAGCAAAAAGCCCATATCCGCAGCAAGCTAAACAAACGGGCCTTGCCGCAAGGCTTTTAGCCATTGAAGCAGGGGCCTTTGACCTGCCAGGGCGAATATGCTTTTGTTTGCGACTTTATCTTGCAGGCTTTTTGAAGAGCAGGGAAAACCGCTCCACCAGAAACCTTGAAAAATTCCTGAAAAACAGAAGCTGAATTGGACCAGGCGCCCGATCCAGAAGTGTTGCGGAAATGCGCATGAGCAGACAGTCGGTATCCGCTTTTACCGTGGCGGTTCGGGCCTGGCCGCCGATGTAGGCCATTTCTCCGAAGCACTCGCCCACGCCTACTTTGGCAATCACCCTTCCCTCCTTTTCTATGCGCACAGTGCCTGAAAGCACAATGTAAAAGGTATCGTCTATATCCCCTTCCGTTATTATTACCGAATCCTTTTTTGCCTTGTCTATGTCGCTTGCCAGATAAAGCTGCTCAATCTGCTTGGGAGTAAAATCGTTAAAAAACGGGATATATTGAAGATATTCCAGGGCCTGTTTGGGCTTGCGGTCAGGTATGTCGTCCTTTTTCATGCCGCGAAGGGCAACCCGCAGGTCAAAACCCATGTCCAGGCAGCTCACATAGCGATCCTGGGGCTTTTTGGCCAGCGCCCTGGCAAGTATGTCGTCTATAATCGGCGGCAGATCCGGGCGGATTGTGGATGGTTTTGGCGGGTCCTCCCTCACGACCTTGCGCATAATTTCCGGATAATCCTTGCCTCCAAAGGCCTGCCCGCCCACAAGCAGCTCGTAAAGAACACATCCCAGGCTGAAAACATCGGTGTTTTCAGCAATTTTTTCGCCGGTAAGCTGCTCCGGCGACATATAACTTGGGGTACCCCTTATGGCTTTCAGCGTTTGTCCGCCGCTAATGCGGGCAATGCCAAAGTCCGTGATTTTGGGTGTCTGCTCTTCATCCAGCAGCACATTGCCGGGCTTCACATCCCTGTGGATGACACCTTTCTTGTGTGCATAGTCCAGGGCCTTGGCCAGGGAAAAGCCTATTTCCAAAGCCTTTTTTGGAGAAAGCAGATGCGGCCTGCTGCAAAAGGCATCCAGCGTCTTTCCTGCCACAAACTCCATTGCTATGTAGCAAAAGCTTTCGTGAACCCCTGCATCGTAAACAGTCACAATATTGGGGTGGCTCAAGCGGCCCGCACTCTGGGCTTCCATAAAAAAATGGCCTTTTTCCTCCTGGCTTTTCGGCCTGGCCATTTTTATGGCCACTGGGCGCTGTATGTAGGGGTCGCGCCCCAGAAAAACAACGGCCATTCCGCCGCGCCCCAGCTCGCGGGTTATGGTGTAACGGCCCACATGGTTAAGTCCAGCCAGATCAGCAATAAAGCTTTTATCAACAATCATTTTTTCTCTCCAAAAAGAAAATCCGCCCACCTCAATTTTTTGGTGGCTGCAAAAAAGTTTAAGGGCTGGCGGCAGCTTGCGTCAAGAAGGGTTTGGCAAGCCTGTTTTAAAAAAGAGGGTTTTGCAGTTTGCTTTGCTGGCAGATTTGTATTGGCAGGGCAGTTAAAGGCTCAATGTGCTGTCAATACTCCGCTTCTGGCAAGGGCGTATTATCCGGCATTTTCTTTGCTGCGGGCAGGTAAAGGTGCACGGTTGTGCCTTGGCCGTATGTTGACTGCACATCAATTGCCCCGCCGTGCTTTTTGATTATGGACCCGGCCACCGTAAGCCCCATGCCCATGCCTCGAATTGCCCCTCTTTGCTTGGTGGAAAAGTATGGGTCGAAAATTCTGGGCATATCCGCAGGCAAAATACCGCATCCGCAGTCCACAACGGCAATATGAACAAAGCGCCCTGGCAGAAGCATTACGGTGGCGGGGTTGTCACCGCCGTTGACCAGAACATTCTCGCAGTCAATGACAAGTTTTCCCTTTCCGCTCATGGCCTCTTTTGCATTGTTGATAATGTCCGCCAAAGCTCCGAGAACCTGGTTGGCATCCGCCTCCATATCCCAAAGGTTCGGGGCAAGGTTTAATTCCACCTTCAAGCCATTGTCCTGGGGAACAAGCTCCACTGCCTCGCGCAGAAGTTTTTCCGGGGCAACGGACTTTGTCGCCGGAGCGCCGCCTGTTGAAAAGGTGATGAAGCGCCGGGTAAGATCTCTTGCCCGCAGACAGGCGGCCCTGGCTTCGTCCAGATGATTCAGCACGGCATTCTGGCTCTTGGCTTTGGCTTGCGATATTTCAATTCCCGAAAGTATGACACTCAACAGGTTGTTGAAATCGTGAGCTATGCCTCCTGCAAGCAGGGCCATTGCTTCAAGCTTGCGGGCCTTTACAATCTCCTCTTCCATCTTCTTTCTTAAGGAAATGTCCCGGACAATGAACTGCACTGCAGGCCGGTTGTGAATCCTTATCATCTGGCCGGATATTTCAACCGGGACCTCCTTGTCAAAGGCATCCAAAACAAAGCTGGTCCATGACAACCTGGCTGAATCAGGTTTTGGAATGCCCTGAAACTGGGCAAGCCTTGCCTCATTTTCAGGGGCATATTCTTCGGGATGCAGCTTGCTGTGGTGCATCCCCAATATGCCCTGCCTGTCTTTGCCAAGAAGCTTTGCGGCTGCTGCATTGGCGTCCTGAATTGCCCCGGAAACCGGATCCACAAGAAAAATGGCGTCAGGCCCTGTTTCAAACAGTGTTCTGTACCTGGCCTCGGAATCCCTCAAAGCGTCTTCCGCCTGCTTGCGGGCGCTTATGTCCCTGGCAATTCCGTGGAGAGCCACCACCACCCCGTCACCATCGTACAGGGGGCGGTTAGTGAAGGAATAGTAGCCGTAGGTGCCGTCCTTGCGGCGGGAGCGCATTTCAAAGGCCACATTCTGACCTGAAAGCCCAGCCGTATATGCATTTATTGCAATCTGAACATCATCGGGATGAAGCATGAAGTTGAAATTCTTGCCGATTATGTCTGTTATCTGCCAGCCGCCTTCCTCAAGAAAAGCCCTGTTCACCTCCATGAAAACGCCGTTGGGGTCCACCGTGTATATGATGTCAGCAGCATTTTCCACCAGGTCCCTGTACTTGGCTTCGCTGTGGGCAAGGGCCTGCTGGGCCTTTTTGCGGTCCGAGATGTTGCGGGTGACCCCCACAAAGCCCATGAACTGCCCGTTTTCATCCTGCAGGAAGCTCGTCTGGATCTCGGCCCAAAGCCTTGTTCCGTCCTTGCGGACAATCTCCATTTCCTGGGGCTTCAGCTCAATTGGTTTGCCGGTTTCCGCAAACAGCTTTACAGCCTTTTTAAGCCCGGCCAGGGCTTTTTTGCGATTTTCTGCAGGCACGGGAAAAGAAGCGGGCTTGCCAAGAAGCTCATCCATCGGGTAGCCCACAAGCCTGTCATGGGAAGGGCTTATGAAAGTGAAACACAAGTCCCTGTCAACAGTCCAGATACCGTCATGTATGTTCTGGGCCAGAAGCCGGTAACGCGACTCACTTTCCGCCAGCCTTGCCTCTGCTGCCCTGCGATGAGCCATGTCCTGCTGTATCCGGGCATAGGCCTGCTTTATCTCCTCGTGGGCCTCCTTGAGCATTTCATCGGTGCGAACCCGCTCGGTGATGTCCAGGGCCATCTCAAAACGGACAAAGCGCCCGTCCGTCCAGCGGATGACCTTGTCCGTGCAGCGGTACCAGCGGTCGATTTTTTCGTTGTAATGCTGCCAGATGTAGCTGTCCACGGCGTTTTCGCCGAAAAGCGAGTCGTTTGTGCACCAGGGGCAGGGCTCGCAAAGCCCCTGGAGGGCCTCGTAACATTTTTCCCCAAGGCACTCTCCCCACTGCTTTTTCACGGCCTGATTTATGTAAAGCAGCTCGTAAGTG
>JAGVAW010000024.1 GCA_020060085.1 Desulfobacterales bacterium | reverse complement strand
TCCTTGATAATAAATAGAAAATAATTTTATGATTTATGACGCAGCTCATTTTCGGCAGCAAAAATCTCTTTGCTCCTTCTCCCCCTGAAACAAAATGCGTCAAAAAAACTTTCATGTTTGGGAGCGCAGAAATCTCTTGACATTCAAACAATCGTTTAATACAAGCGTTTGTATGGAGGCGCCATGATAAAAATACCCAAAGAGGAAGACGCCAGGGATAGAATCCTTGATGAAGCGGAAATCCTTTTTGCCCAAAAAGGCTTTGCGGGCGTAACCGTGCGGGAGATAACTTCTGCCGCCCGTACCAATGTGGCTGCGGTGAACTACCACTTTGGCAGCAAGAAGGATCTCTACCTTGAAGTCTTTCGCCAGCGATGGGTGGCAAGGGTGAAAAGGGTGCAGCAGTTTTTTCTTGCCCGCCTTGAAGCAGCAGGGCAAGACGACAACCCGGAAAAGGCCTTTGCCAGGGCTTTGGCGGAAGCCATTTTGGCTGGGCCTTTAAAGGACGAGGAGCGCCTACTCCACGCCCAGCTCATTGGGCGGGAGATGACCCAGCCCACAGAGGCCTTTGCCCTTGTGGTGGAGCACGCCTTTAAACCCATGCTCGACCTTTGCGTTGATTATTTTTCCAAAACCCGTCCGGCGGATGCAGACAGGCTGACCCTGACTTTGGACAGTTTTTCCCTTTTTGGAATGATAATCTATTTCAACCTGGCCCGGCCTGTCATCTCCCATGTAACCGGCAGGACTTACGACAAAGATTTTACAGAGCATCTTGTTGAACACATTGCCCAGTTTGCGGCAAATGGTCTTGCCGGAAGGCGGGCCGGGGAGAAAACATGAAGCGCGTCTTGCCAACCCTGTTGGCCATTTTCATCTCCATGCTTTTAGGGTGCGCCCCAAAAATGCCCCTTGACCCGGAGCAGATGATTTCGCAGCTTCCAGAAGGGTTTTCCGACCAGTCCCATGCGGTTGTGGAAGCCGATTACCAAAGCGGGTTCTGGTGGAAGGCTCTTGGGGATGACAACCTGAATGTCCTTATCGATTCCGTGCTGAAAAGCAATCTGGAGCTTTTGCGCTCGGATGCCCTTGTGGCCCAAATCCATGCCACGGCAATTGCAACAGGCTCTGCGCGCTATCCGGCCATCTCCCTTGGGGCAGAGGCAAAAGCTTCTGGAGTCGGCTCGCGTGAGACTTCATCTTATTTGGTCAGCTTTCCTGCTTCCTTTGAAATAGACCTGTGGGGCAGGCTGGCAAGCCTGGAAGCAGCAGCCCGGTTCGACCTGATTGCAGCCCGATACAACCGCCAGGCCATCGCCCAAAGCCTGGCAGCCCAGGCAGCAGGACTTTATCTGTCGGGCAAGGCGCTGGAAAGAAGGCTGGCTGTGGCAAATTTGAGCGTTGAAAGCTACAAAAAGAGCTTTGAGCTTGTGGAGAGCCGCTATAAGCGGGGGCTGGCCTCCATTTTGGAGGTGAGGCAGGCAGACCGCCTTTATGCCCAGGCCAGAGTGGCAGTTCCCGCCTTGCAGCAGGAGCAGCAGGCAATTTTGCAGAATCTGGCCGTGCTTGCAGGCCGCTTTGATGAGAACACCGGGCAGGCGGCCCAACAGCCGGAGGCTTTTTCCCTGCCGCCGGAGGTTCCTGCAGGCCTGCCTTCCGAGCTTTTGCTCAACAGGCCGGATGTGGCTGCGGCCCGTTCCAATGTGGATGCCCTCTGGTCGCGCACCCTTGCAGCCAGGGCTGCCCGCTTTCCTTCCATAAAGCTTACCGGGTCTGCGGGTTTTGCAAGCTCCGAATTGGGGCTTTTGGTTCAGCAGCCAAGCCAGATTTGGAGCGCAGCAGCAGGGCTGGCCATGCCTCTTGTGAATGCCGGAGGTTTGAAGGCCCAGGAGGAAGCTGCCCTAAAGCGCTACGAACAGGCTGTTTATTCTTACGGTCAGGTTGTGCTGACCGCTTTTTCCGAGGTGGAGCAGGCCCTTTTTGCGCGGGAAAAACTTCTGGAGCGCCACGGCCTTCTTCTGGAACTCAACAGGGTCGCATCCCTCACCCTTGAAACCGCGCAAAACCGCTACGAGCGTGGGCTGGTGGAATATCTTGTGGTGCTTGACGCCCAGCAGGCATATTTTTTGGCCCAAAACGAGCTGCTTGGCGTTGAGGCCGCTCTGTTTCAGAACTTTGTGACCTTAAACCGTGTGCTGGGCAACGGATGGGGCGGCGATTTTACCAGACAGGCCCAAGATTCGGGCAGATGAGGCAAGATGAAAAAGAGCCATAGAGCAGGCATTCAGGCAATTGCCGTTTTGATTCTTCTTGTGGGCGGAATTCTTCTTTTCAGGCACCTGGCTTCCCAGCGCCCGGATCTTATAAGGGAAGACCCGCTGCCGCCTGCGCCAATGGTGAGGGTTGAAACGGTTTACACCGGCGCTCACCCGGTTACAATCCTGGGGCAGGGCACTGTTATGCCCGTGAGGGAAATCCGCGTGATTCCCGAAGTCTCCGGCAAGGTCATCTGGCTTGCAGAGTCCATGAAAGATGGCGGCAGCTTTGAAAAGGGCGAGCTGATGCTCAAGATAGACCCCCGTGATTACGAGGTGGCTGTTGCCCAGGCCCGCGCCCGGCTTGCAGATGCAAAAGCCCTTCTCCAGAGGGCAAAAGAGGAGTCGGAGGCGGCAATTGACGAGTGGAGGGAGCATTTTTCCCCTGGCCCTGACCAGACCCCACCGCCCCTTGTGGCCCGCATTCCCCAGCTTGAGGCGGCCCAGGCCCAGATGGAGGCCCTTGCCGCAGACCTGGAAAGGGCAAAGCTCAACCTGGAGCGATCCCAAATAAAGGCTCCCTTTGCCGGGCAGGTGACAGACAAGGCTGTTGATATAGGCCAGTTCGTTGCTCCGGGCCAGGTGCTTGCCGGTTTTTTTGACACCAGCGCGGTTGAAATTGTGCTTCCTCTGGAAGACAGCGACCTTGCATGGTTTTCTGTTCCGGGCTTCACCCAGGAAGGCGGCCAGGGATCATTAGCTCTGGTAAAGGCCACAGTGGCTGGCCAGGATCGGGAATGGCAGGGCCGCGTTTCCCATGCCCAGGCCCGGCTGGATACCCGCTCGCGCATGGTGCGGGTGGTGGTGAGGGTGGAAAACCCTTACGCGCAAAAGCCCCCTGCTGCTGTCGGCCTTTTTGCGAATGTGGAAATAAGGGGGCAAACCCTTGAAGGCGTGTCTTTTATGCCCCGTGCAGCCTTAAGGCAGGGGAATGTTGTGTGGAAGGTGGATTCCGAAAATCGTCTGCGCTTTGCTCCTGTAACAGTGGCACGGGTAAGCGATGAAGGCGTCATTGTAACAGACGGTCTCTCACAAGGCGATCGTGTGGTGGTTTCCCTGCTTCATGGCGCAAGCGATGGAATGCTTGTGAGGGTGGCAAACAGCAATTCTCTTGAGGCCCATGCTGTTGGAGAGCAGGCCCCAATGGTTAAGGAGTAGGGCCATGAGGGGATTTATTTCCTGGTTTGCAGGCAACCATGTCGCCGCCAACCTTCTTATGCTTTTCATCCTCATTGCTGGTGTGGTGGTGGGCCTTGGGTCCAAGCTGGAGGTCTTTCCAGAAACCAGCATGGAAACCATAAGCATAACCACGGTCTATCTGGGTGCATCCCCTTCCGAAGTGGAGGAAGGCGTAATAACCCGCATTGAGGAGAGCGTTGCCGGAGTTGACGGAATAAAGCGAATTGATTCCGTTGCCAGGGAAGGTCTTGGCGTGGTGCGCATTGAGCTGATGCGCGGGGTGAACACCAGCAAGGTACTCGATGATGTCAAGTCTGCTGTTGACAGAATAACCACCCTGCCTGTTGAGGCGGAAAAACCCGTCGTGGCCGAGGACATAATGCGAAACCAGGTCATTGCCGTTGCTGTTTATGGCGATGCACCCGAAGCCACCCTCAAGTATTATGCCGAAAAAATAAAGGATGATCTGACAAATCTGCCCCAAATCACCCAGGTGGAGATTTTCGGAGCACGCAAGGCCCAAATCACCATTGAAGTTTCCGAGAACACCCTTCGCCGCTACGGGCTGACCCTGGGGGCCGTGGCCGAGGCAGTTCGCAGGGCAAGCCTGGATCTGCCTGCCGGAAGCATAAAGACCGGCGAGGGCGAAATTCTGGTACGCACCAAAGGGCGGCGCTACTATGCAGACGATTACCGGGACATCCCCGTAATTACCAACCCGGATGGAACCCGCGTCACCCTTGAGCAGATTGTCAATATAAATGAAGGGTTTGAAGACATTGACATGGGGGCCTATTTTCAGGGCAAGCCCGGCGTGCTGGTTTTTGTTTACCGGGTGGGGGAGCAGAATGCCCTGTCCGTGGCAGGCGCAGTGAAGGACTATGTTGACCGAGAGCAGGCAAGCCTGCCCCATGGGGTGATGATGGCCCATTTTTCCGATTCATCCCAGATTTTGAAAAGCCGCATAAACCTTCTTCTGAAAAATATGCGCTGGGGCCTTGTACTCGTTGCACTTCTCCTGGCCTTTTTCCTCAACCTGCGGCTCGCCTTCTGGGTAACTTTGGGCATTCCCGTTTCCTTTGCAATGGCCTTTCTGCTTCTGCCTGAATTTGATGTGTCCATCAACATGATCTCCCTTTTTGCCTTTATCATGGTGCTTGGCATAGTGGTGGATGACGCCATTGTTATAGGGGAGAACATTTACCGCAAAAGGGAGGAGGGCCTGCC
>JAGVAW010000087.1 GCA_020060085.1 Desulfobacterales bacterium | reverse complement strand
GTGCCGGAGAGCTATACCAGCGTATGGGCGCAATACTGCATAATGGCCCAGGATGAAGCATCCCGCGAAAAAATAATGGCGCACCTCAAAACAAAGGGCTTTCCCAACGACATTTACTTCCAGGTGGGGCTTCTTGTGTTAATCGGGCTGGCTGCCAAAAACGCCATTCTCATTGTGGGTTTTGCAGCCCAGAACCGCGAGCAGGGCATGACCTCCTCTGAAGCCGCCCTTGCAGCGGCAAGACAGCGCTTTCGGGCAATCACAATGACTGCGCTAACCTTTATCATAGGCACCCTTCCCCTTGTTTTTGCCACGGGAGCAGGGGCTGCCAGCCGCCAGGAAATCGGCGCGGTGGTTGTGGGGGGCATGGTTCTGGCAAGCTCACTGGCCCTTCTTTTTGTACCCCTGTTCTTTAAACTCATGGATGACATTTCCTTTTATTTTCACAACCGCAAAATGCTGGGAGCTGCAAAACAAAAGGAGCCTTTGAATGAATAGGCGAGTATTGTCAGTTTTTTCCGTATTGCCTGGGTTGCTTATTGCCCTTGTTTTTTGCCTTGCTTCTGTGCCCCACCCGGCATACGCAAAAAAACAGTCCGGCGAGTACAGGACCTTCACCCTTTACTTTGAAAACGATTTGTTCGAGGGCACGGACCGCCAGTACACAAACGGTGTGAAGCTTGCCTGGATTTCACCTGATTTGAGCGGTTACGCGGATGACCCGCGCATTCCCAAATGGAGCCATTCCATTGCAGAGCGCCTTCCCTTTGTGGGGCGGCCTGACACCATAAAAACCATATCCCTTTCTATAGGCCAGAACATTTACACGCCTGAAAACATAAGAGTTGCAGAGCTATTGGCCCATGACCGCCCCTATGCTGGGATAAGCTATGCGGGCATTGGTTTTTCCAGCAAGGACAATTTCAGGATGGACACTGTGGAAATCAACCTGGGTATAGTGGGGCCTAACTCCTATGCCGAGCAGATTCAGAAAACCGTTCACGAATGGGTTGGCAGCCCCAGGCCGCTTGGCTGGCAGAATCAGCTTAAAAACGAGCCGGTTTTGAACCTGTATTACGAGCGCAAGTGGCGCTTCAAACAACTTTTTTGGGGCCGCGGCTGGGGAGTGGACCTGATTCCCCATTTGGGCGGAGCGGCGGGCAATGCCTACACAGGCATAAATTTGGGCAGCCAGGTGCGCTTCGGATGGCATCTGCCAAATGATTTCGGCACATTTGTCATCCGCCCTGGCTCCGACACCAATGCTCCTATGGATGAAAACGACCCCCGCTTCAACGAGCCTTTTTACCGCCTGGGCCTTCACTTTTTTGCAGGCATTGACGGGCGCTGTGTTCTGCGCAACATCCTTCTGGACGGCAACACATTCCGCAGCAGCCACAGCGTGGACAAAAAGCCCCTTGTGGCCAACTTTGTGCTTGGCGCAGGCATCATTCTCTACCGCTTCAAGATAAGCTATGCCCGCGTTTTTCAGACAGAGGAGTTTTACACCCAGAAGGAGGAGCAGTCTTACGGCTCCATAACCATTTCGTTTTCCTACTGATTGCTTAAATGGGCCAAGCCCGGATCATGCCTTGGCTATATTTCAACAGCCTTTCCGGCAAGCCTGCGGCGAAGAATGTCCAAAGCTGCCGTGGCAAAGAGTATTTTGTTGCGGCCCCTGTCTCCAAAGGAAAGGTTCAGGCAAAAGGCCTCTGCGCCATCCGGCCCGGCAATGCCTATGCAGACTGTGCCCACGGGCTTGCCCGGCCTTCCGCCGTCCGGCCCGGCAATGCCTGTTGTGGAAATTGCCCAGTCTGCGCCTGAAACCTTTTTTGCTCCCAATGCCATCTCTTTGGCAGTCTGCATTGAAACCGCCCCGTATTCAGCCAGGGTTTTTTCATTCACTCCAAGAACAGCGGCCTTTGCCTGGTTGGAATAGGTGACAGCACCCAAAAGAAAATAGTCCGAGCTTCCGGCAACACCCGTTATCCAATGGGAAATAAGCCCGCCTGTGCAGGATTCGGCCATTGCCAGGGTCTGGCCTTTTTCCCTCAAAAGCTCGCACACCACCGCTTCCAGGGTTTTGTTGTTGCTTGAGTAAACCCATTGCCCGGCCCGCTCGTTTACAAGCTTTTCGGCCTGCTCCATCACGCGCTCAAGGGCCTTTGCATCCTTGCCGGTGCCATAGAGAATTATCTGTATCTGGGGGAAAGATGCCTTCAACCCCACAGTCAGGCCTGGCACTTCATCTGCAATGCCTTCAACCGCTTCGCCAAGGGCTGCCTCGGTGACTCCAAAGGCATTGAAAACCTTAACTGCAAAAACCTGCCCGGCAATGCCAAGGTTCTCGCGCAGAATGGGGGCCACCTGCTCGTCCACCATGCGCTCCATTTCGCTTGGAACACCCGGCACAAAGAAAAACAGGCATCCATTTATGGGAAGGCAAAAGCCCGGAGCTGTTCCTATGGGGTTTTCCAGCATTATCGAGCCTTCCGGCAAAAGGGCCTGCTTGCGGTTGGATTCGGTCATTGGCCTGCCGAAGGCCGCAAAAATTTCCTCAATGCGCTCCAATGCCTTCTGGTTGGGAACAAGTTTTTTGCCCGCAGCCATTGCCGCAGCCTGGGCTGTGCGGTCATCCCTTGTGGGGCCAAGCCCGCCGGAGCAAACCACAAAGGACGCGTCCTTTGCAGACTGCAAAATGGCATCAGCAAGCCCCTGCAAATCATCGGCAACAGCGGCCAGCCGCACCACGCCAAGGCCCATGCGGGTAAGGAATGCGGCAATGAAAGCGGAATTGCTGTCTGCCACCAGGCCTGTGACCAGCTCATTTCCTGTTGCAAGCACAATGGCCCTGCGCCCGGACATATTGCCTCCAAGGTATTAAGGGTAAGAAGGTGCTCCCTGACCAGAACTATACAAATAAATGGGCAAAAGGCCAAAACCTTTTTGTATTGCCTGGCCCATTAAAATTTGCAGAAAATTTCTGTTATCTGCCCTGTCCGTAAAACAATGCCCTAACACCCTGACTTTGCCTTGACTTTGTCTGACTTATGCGCCTATACAAAAAGATAAGCGGCAGCATGGGGCAGGGGGCAAAAAAAGATTTCCCGCCTCAAAAAAAGCCAGCTTCTTCCCTGTTTAAATCCAATATTTTCCTGTCTTTGCTTGCGGGAGTTTTTTATGGGCGCGCTGAAAAAACATCCCATGCTGTTCTGGGGAGTTGGCATCACAATGCTGTTTTTGCTCTTTTCCCTTTTTCGCGTGGGCCTCATCGAGAAAATGGATCTGACAATCTATGATCTTATGATGCGCCTGCGGGCCGACACCGCTGCATCCAGCGAAATTGTCATTGTCAACATTGATGAGGATTCCCTTGAATCTTTGGGCCGCTGGCCCTGGCCGCGGGCGCAATTGGCCTACGGCATAGAAAAAATTGCTGCTGCCTCCCCCAGGGTTATAGGCCTTTCCGTAATTTTTGCAGAGCCGGAAAAAAGCGAGGGCTTGATCCAGATGGAGCGGGTCTCAAGAATTCTTGAGTCAAGCGGACTTGCAGAAAATCCACAGCTAATGGCTCTGCACGAGGCCATTGATCAGGCGCGCATGGAGCTTGACAATGATGCCCGCTTTGCTGCTGCCCTTGCAGGTGCCGGGAGCGTTGTGCTGCCTGTTTTTTTCAAGCATAGCGCCTTTGCCGCAGAAAGCAGGGGGGCTGCACCCGCGGCCCTTTCTGCCCAGGCTTTTGGCGGAAGGGATGATTCTGCCGGAGGCTGGTGGCCTTCTGCGGATCAGGCTACCCTGCCCATCGAGGCCTTTATGGAGGCAGCAGGCGGGCTTGGGCATATCAATTTTTCTTCCGATTTGGATGGCACGGTGCGCAGGGAATGGCTTTTTTACGAGTACGAGGGCCTTTTTATTCCCAGCTACACAGCAAAGCTTCTTCAAAAATATTTGAATGTGAGCACAGACAAGACCTTTGCAGTTCCGGGCAAGTCCGTGGAAATAGGCGGTCTTTCAATCCCAACAAGCCGCGATTCCCGGCTGTTTGTCAGCTTCAAGGGGCCTTTCAACACCTTTAGGGGGGTGAGCTTTGCTGATGTGATTAATGACAAGGTTCCGGCCTCGGTTTTTAGGGACAAGCTTGTAATTGTGGCTCCATCGGCTGCGGGCATTGGAATGCTCATGCCAACACCAGTGGGCAATCTGCCCCAGGGCGAATTTGCAGCAAATGTAATATGGACCATGCAGAGCGGGCGGTTCATTGCCCAGCCCGGCTGGACCGGCCTTGTGCGGGTTTTGCTCATGCTGGCAATAGGCCTTCTTATCGTGCTGGTTTTCCCCCGCATAAAGGCCGGGCCTGCTGCGGGCCTGTTTGGGGGCATACTTGTTGTTCTGGCCCTTGGGCCTTCCTGGCTCTTTGCTTCTGGGGTCTGGTTTTCCACCACATACGCCCTTCTTCTGCTCATTGCAGGCTACATAGGCGTTGTAACCATAGGATACCTGGTTACGGAAACAGGCAAGGAAAAGGCGGAAGGCGAGTCTGCCGAGACAAACCGTATGCTTGGCGTGAGTTTTCAGAGCCAGGGAATGTTGGACATGGCCTTTGAAAAATTCCGGCGCTGCCCTGTGGATCAGGAGATGAAGGGCCTGCTCTACAACCTGGGCCTGGATTACGAGCGCAAGCGCCAGCTCAACAAGGCTGCAATGGTCTATGAGTATATTGAGGAGACCGACCCCAAATACAAGGATGTGGCCACCCGCAAGACCCGGCTCATGCAGGCCTCGGAAACTATGGTTTTCGGCCAGGGAATGTTCGGCGGCACCGGCGATGGGGCGATTATCACCGATGGCGTTGACACCAAGCCCACCCTTGGCCGCTATGAAATTGTAAAGCAGCTTGGCAAGGGCGCAATGGGCGTGGTTTACCTGGGCCAGGACCCGCGCATAAACCGCACAACAGCCATAAAGACAATCCGCTTTACGGATGATTTTGAGGAAGAGCAGGCCGCAGAGATGAAAAAGAAGTTCTTCCGGGAGGCAGAATCAGCCGGAACCCTTGCTCATCCCCACATTGTTACAATTTACGATGCAGGCGAGGAGCAGGAGCTTGCCTACATTGCAATGGAATACCTTGAGGGCGAGGACCTGGAAAAATACATCAAGCCCGAAAACCTCATGACCCAGCGCAAGGTGGTGGGCTACATGGCAGACATTGCAGACGCCCTTGACTATGCCCACTCCAAGGGAGTTGTCCACAGGGACATCAAGCCTGCCAATGTCATGCTTTTAAAGTCGGGGGTTGTGAAGGTGACAGACTTTGGCATTGCCAGAATCCAGGCCAGCTCACAGACTGCGACCGGTGTTGTCAAGGGCACTCCCTACTACATGAGCCCGGAGCAGATTACAGGCGAAAAGGTGGACGGCAGGACGGACATCTTTTCCCTTGGCGTGATGACCTATCAGTTGCTTACCGGCAAGCTGCCCTTTACCGGGGACACCATTGCCGCCCTGATGCACCAGATAATGAATGTCAAGCACCCGGACCCCAGGGAATACAACCCCAAGCTTTACAAGCCGCTTGTGGCCATTATTGACAAGGCCCTGGAAAAGGATCGCGAAAAGCGCTACCAGACAGCAGGCCAGATGGCAGCCCATTTGCGGGAGCTTGCCAAAAAAATTGATGCTGCGGCCCTGGCCCAGAAGTCCCAAAGCAAGTCCGGGTAGGATTTAAGGCGCAGCCTTGTGGCAGGCTCGCAAATAACAGGCGGTTTAAAAGGGCAAGGCTGATTTTAATTTTTTCAGGACATATTCGCTTGTAATATCATTTTTACATGATAGAATAAAAAGATATTAAAAGAGGGTTGGATCTTGTTTGAAAGGCAAAAAAATCCTGTGCGCCTTATGGCCCTTACCGGCGCATTTCTTGCTATTCAGGAATAAGCTATGGCACTGGTGGTTGAAGCAGCCGGTCTTTCCGACACGGGCAGAAAAAGAAAAGGCAACGAGGACAGCCTTTTTTTGGATGAAGGCATCGGCCTGTTTGTGGTGGCGGACGGCATGGGCGGGCATCTGGCCGGAGAGGTTGCCAGCAAGGTTGTGGTCAACACAATGGAGGACTACATCCGGCGCTTCCACGAGCAGAAAAATGCCGAAAAGCTAGACGACTTTGATTCAGACCTTTCGGTGCAGGCCAACCGCCTTCTGGCGTCCATAAGTCTGGCCAACCGCGCAGTGCACGAAATGGCCAAAAACAAGCAGGCCTACACGGGCATGGGCTCCACGGTGAGTGCGGCATACCTCACCGAAACAGGTTTTGTGGTTGCAAATGTGGGGGACAGCCCCATTTATCTTGTGCATAACAACCAGATGCAGGAAGTTAGTGTGCCTCACACCGTCATTGCAGAGCAGGCAGCCCTGGACCCGAACGCTGCCGGTCGCCTGGGCGACAAGTTTGCCCACATGCTCACCCGCGCAATGGGTGTGGAGGAGGGTGTCAAGGCTGATGCCTGCGAGATTCAGGCTTTTCCGGGCGATATTCTTGTGCTTGCGTCTGACGGGCTTACCAACCTTGTCAGTATGCGGGATATCCAAAAAACGGTAACAGGGGAAAAGCCGGAGCAGGCTTGTCGTAAGCTGGTGGAAATGGCCAATGAAAACGGGGGGGATGACAATATCACGGTCATCGTCCTGAAGGTCAAACAGGTGGGGGTTAGCGGGGGCTTTTTTAAAAATGCTTTTTCCCGCTTTTTAAACTTTTTTAAGTAAAAGAGGGTGCCACGATGCCGAAGGTCATTCTCAAGTTTCGGGATAACACCATTGCGGAATTTGCCATCAACAAGGGTGGCACGCTTTCCATCGGACGCCTCAATGACAACCAGATAGTGGTGGAAAATCTGGCTGTTTCAGGGCATCACGCCAAAATTGATGCTGTGGGGGACGGTTATCTGCTGACCGACCTGCAAAGCAAGAACAGCACCTTTGTTAACAAGGAAAAGGTGGCCTCCCACTGGCTTGCCCATAATGATGAGATTACCATAGGCAAGCATACCCTTGTTTTTGTGGATGAGGCCGGTGCAGGCCAAGCCAAAAAGCCTTCCATGGGCGACCTGGAAAAGACAATGGTCATGGATACGGCCATGCACCGGGAAATGCTGGCCAAGGGCGCAAAAGCGGCTGCTGATTCCCCTTCGTCCGGCCAGCCCGCTCCTGCTGCGCAAAGCGCGCCCAATGCTGTCCTCACCTATCTTGCAGGCGGTTCCGGCGAAATGGAGATCACCCGCAAGCTCATTAAAATAGGCAAGGCCCCTGAAAACGAAATCAAGGTGGGCGGTTTTCTGGTGGGAGCAACAGCAGCCACCATCAGCAAAAGGCCGGCAGGCTATTTTTTAGGCTATGTGAGCGGCTTTACCAAGCCCAAGGTCAATGGTCAGGCTGTAAAGGAGAGCGTGCAGCTCAAAGATTACGACACCATTGAAGTGGGCAATGTAAAGTTGCAGTTCACTATGGGCAAGCCTTAAAAAACCGCCATATTTCTATTAAACCAGTTTGTTGACAAAAAGGGGCCTTTTAAAGGCCCCTTTTTGTTTTGAAAACCAGCGACATTTCAATCGTCAGAGCCTTCCCCCTCCACAAAGCCGGGCCTGGCGAATTGGGGGTTGGGATAGGAATAAATGCCCCGGCCTGTTTTTGTACCCAGGTTCCCTGCATCCACAAACTGCTTCAAAAAAGATGCGTTCTTTATTGCCTGGGCGTCATTGAGCGCCCGTGCCCAGTAATCGGTGATCTTCCACACCGTATCCAGGCCCACACTGTCCATCACTCCAAAGGGACCTACAGGAGAGTGCATCACCCCCATCCATGCCCTGTCAATATCCTGGGGGGAGGCCACCAAATTTGCAGCAAGACCTTGGGCGGATTTAAACCATTCGCTTAACATCACATTGAACACATAGCCAAAATTCTCGCGCTTTAATACAATGGACACTTGGCCTATTTTTTTTGCAAAGGCCTTCACAAGCTCTACAGTTTGTGGGCTTGTGCCAGGATGGGGCATTACATCAACCACATTTGTAAGCCTCACATCATGAAAATGCAGGGCGCAAAGTTTGTCCGGCCTTCCGGAAGCTTCTGCAAACATGGAAGGGATAAGGGTGGAAGTGTTGGTGGTAAAAATAGTGCGCTCCGGGCACAGGGCAGAAAACTGGCCGAAGATTTTTCCCTTGAGCTTGGGGTCTTCGGGCACGGATTCGCTCACAAAGTCCACATCGTTGGCAGCCTGCTCCGGGCTTGTGGTGAGGCTGATTATGGAAAGGGCCTTGTCTGCCTGCTCCTGGCTTATGCGACCATTAGAAACAAAGTTTTTGGAAAGGCGCTCCATGCGCTGGCCTGCCTTGTCCAGAATCTTCTGATCAATGTCATACAAAACCGTTTCAAATCCGTGCGTGGCGCACAAAAGGCCTATCTGATGGCCCATTGTGCCTGCACCCAGAATAAGTACGCGCTTAACATCCTCAATGCGCATGGCTTTCTCCTTTTTGTTCCGGTTTCAACGCTTTTTTTAAATGCCCAAGCATCCTTGCTGTAAAGCCTTTTTGTTACACCATAATGCATCAAAGCACTCTGCTTTGTAAATATGGCAGCCGGGCATTTTAAAATGCCTTTCCAACAGTAACAGTCAGGGCTAATTTGATTTAAATCAGTATGTTGGCAATTCATACGATTCGGATTGTAAATCATTGGGCGTTTATGATAGAAAAAGGCCCTTTTCGGTGGGTGCAAAGGTCAGCCGGATTTTTCCGGGGAGATTGATTGCCAGGAGTTGAAAGTGAAGACATATCCTGAAATTAAGAAAGTGCTTGTGGCCAACCGGGGCGAAATCGCCATCCGGCTTTGCCGTGCAGCGCAGGAAGAAGGCCTTCGCGCGGTGGCCGTGTACGAGACGCCGGATGCCAAAAACCGCCATGTACACATTGCAGATGAGGCTGTGTGGATAGGCCCCGGCCCGCGCAAGGATTATCTGGATATTGACCGGATTATCTGGGCTGCCCGCAAGAGCGGTTCACAGGCTGTTCATCCGGGCTACGGCTTTTTGGCGGAAAATCCTAAACTGGCCGCAGCTTGTGAGGACGCAGGTCTTGTTTTTATCGGGCCATCTGCATCCACCATCCAGCTCCTGGGCGACAAGACCATTGCCCGCAATTTGGCAGAGGAGGCCGGGCTTCCCACAATTCCCGGAAGCGGCATACTGCCCCCCGGGGAGCAGGGAAAACAGGCGGCTGTGGAGTTTGGGGAAAAGTATGGTTATCCGGTGATGCTCAAGGCTGTGGCCGGGGGCGGGGGCCGTGGAATAAGAAGGGTGGATACAAGGGAGGAATTGAGCAGCCAGATAGGTCTGGCAGAAGCAGAAGCCCTTTCTGCATTCAACGATGGCCGCCTTTACCTGGAAAAGGCCCTTATAGGCCCCCGCCATGTGGAGGTGCAGATTTTAGGCGACACCTACGGAAACATAATTCACCTGGGTGCAAGAAACTGCTCCATTCAGCGCAGGCACCAGAAACTTGTGGAGGTGGCCCCAAGCCTTCTTCCCAAGAGTATCGAAGATGCGGTCTGTGCTGCTGCTCTTGCCTATGCAAGGCATGTTGGTTACATAAATGCCGGAACAGTTGAGTTTCTGGTGGATGCAGATGGCAAGTTTTATTTTCTGGAAATAAATACCCGTTTGCAGGTGGAGCATACTGTAACCGAGGTGGTAACAGGCATAGATATTGTTCGCCGGATGCTTCGGGTGGCTGCAGGCAGGGAGCTGGATGTGTCTCAAGAGGCTGTTTTCTGCCGCGGCTTTGCCATTGAGATGCGGATAAACGCTGAAGACCCCAAAAACGGGTTCGCTCCGGAGAGCGGAAAAACAGTCGCTGTTTACAACTCGCCGGGCGGCCCCGGCATAAGGCTGGACGGAATGGTGTACCAGGGCTACAAAATCCCTACAGAGTACGATTCCCTTCTGGTCAAGCTCACGGTTTACGGCTTTAAATGGGACGAGGCTGTCAGCAGGCTAAAGCGGGCTCTTACAAACTTCCGTATTGTCGGCCCCAAGACCACCATACCTTTTTACAGAAGCCTGGTGAGCGAGGCCGAGTTCAAGTCCGGCTCCTTTGACACGGGGTATCTGGACCGGCACCCGGAGCTTTTCAACTACCCGGATCAGGAGGAGCAGGTGGCCAAGATTGCGCGCCTTCTGTCTGCCATCCACCACAACCAAAAAAATCCTTTCGCACTTTAAGGCAAAGCAACGGATGCAACCGAGGTTAAGTCATGCCCATAAGAATCAAGCCCGGAGATGATGTTAAATCGGCCCTTGCGGCTATCCGCAGCACGGATGCCTATTTTATCACCAACACAGCGCGGGACCTTTCCCAGTCGGATTTCAAAAACCGCATCCTTGCCCATACCGATATTCTTGTTGCACCGGAAAGGGAAGCGGCAGGCTATTTCTCCCTGGAGATAACCGGCGGAGCCTCCGTGCATGTGGATATGCTCCGTAAGCAGATAAATCCCTTCGAGCGTCTGGCGCTTTTGCGCAACCTCATGCCGCAAACCCTGTTCCAGACCCTGTGCAGGGGCGTCAATCTGTTTGGCTACCGGCCTTATCCGGAGAATGTTATCCGTCTGACCGTGCAGGAATTTGCAAAGTTCGTGGATGTTTGGAGGGTATTTGACTTTCTTAACCATGTACCCAACATGATTCCCGTTTTCGAGGAGGTGCAGCGGGCAGGCGTCTTTCTGGAGCCGTCCATCTGCTTTTCAACCGGGCCGGAGCACACGGACGAGTACTATGTAAAAAAGGCAGGCGAGATTATAGATGTGACAGGCCAGGATATTCTTCTTGCGCTTAAAAACCATTCCGGCCTGGGTACGCCAGCGCGTATAGGGCAGCTTGTTTCATCGCTTTTGAATGCCTATCCTGAACTTATAATCCATTACCACGGCCACAACACCGATGGAAATGATGTTGGCCGCATTGTGGCGGCGGTTACGGCTGGGGCCAAAATTGTGGATGCTGCGGATCATGCCATGACTGGTTTTTTCGGTCCTCCGCCCATACTGACCGTGCTGGATGTGCTCCAGGAGATGGAATACCGTGCCGAGGCCATTGACCGGGACGCAATTATCGCCACCTCCGACAAGCTCAAAAAGGAGCGCCCCTCCTATGCCGTTTTTGAATCCCAGTTCAAGGGATTTGATCCCACGGTGCACACCCACAAGCTTCCAGGCGGTGCAATGGGTTCCAGCTTTGAGCAGGCCGTGAAGGGCGGTTTTCTGGACAGGATGCCGGAAATCCTCATGAAGGAGCTGCCTAAAGTCCACCAGGAGCTGGGGAATTTCTGGTCAGTAACCCCCGGCTCGCAGATACTCTGGACAACAGCGGTCACCCATACGCTTTCGGGCAAGCGGTATGTCAATGCATCCGAGGATCTTAAAAGGCTTCTTCTGGAGCGCTATGGGCCATTTCCTTTTTACCGTCCGGCGGATGAGATTTATGAGGCCGCCTTCGGGCCTTCGTGGAAGACAACCCTTGTCAATGACTGTGGTATAGAAGACTGTCCGCCAATGGACATTGGTGCTGAAAAAAAGACATTGGAAAAGGAGCTTGGCCGATCTGCCGACACAAACGAGCTTGTGCTTTATCTTCAGCATCCAAGGGACGCCCTGGACTTTTTCAGGTTTGAGGAGGAGTATGGAAAAACCTTCGTGCTTCCCCCTTCCATCTGGCTCAAGGATGGCGGTTTTGACCAGGGAGAGGTGATTGACTTTACCGATAATATGGGCAAGCTGCACCAGATCATCTTTTCAGGAACCCAGGACCTCAATGACGGCAGCAGCCTTAATTACCTGTATGTGGATCACCATCTGGAGGCTTTCCTCCATCATGCAGAGGATTCAGGGCAGCCGGCGGCGGTCAAAAAGGAGCTTTCCCAGTCCGAGATTGCAGCCCTTGCCGAAATGGGGGAGGTGCGCGCCTCAATGGGAGGCGTGGTGGTTCAGGTTCCGGTGGAGGTTGAGCAAAAGGTTGCCGAAGGCGATACCCTGGTGGTCATGGAAGCCATGAAGATGTTGAATTCTTTGGAATCGGCCATTGCAGGCGTTGTATCGGAAGTGGCAGTGACAAAGGGCCAGCAGGTTGCCAGGGGGGATCTCCTTGTTAGGGTGAGGCCTCTGCGCTCCAAAGATAATACGGACAACCCTTGAAGTAATTATCAGGGAATTGTTATAACCAGGGCAATTTAGCCCAAGAGGCCATATGCCTTTGTAGGAGAAAACCATGAAGAGCAAAGATGAAAAAGCGTCCCTTTCTGAAGAGGAAATCCGCCGACTTTTGATAAGGCCCGAATTTCCGCTATCTGCAAAATACGATTCTGCCTGGATGCTGGAAAACCAGATGGGGCCTAATGCCCTGTGGCTTTCAGAATGGCTGTGCCGGGAACTTGATTTGAAGCCGGGAATGAGGGTGCTGGATCTTGGCTGCGGCAAGGCCATGACAAGCATTTTTCTGGCCCGCGAATTTGGTGTAAGCGTAACAGCCCTGGATTTGTGGATAAGCCCGGACAACAACTGGAGGCGCGTTGTGGAGGCAGGCCTGGAGGGCAAAATCTGCCCCATAAAGGGCCAGGCTCACTCGTTGCCCTTTGCAAAGGGTTATTTTGATGCGGCTGTAAGCATTGACGCCTATCACTATTTCGGAACTGATGAGCACTACCTGGACTACCTGGCAGGCTTTGTGCGGCCCGGCGGCATGATAGGCGTTGTTGTACCCGGATTATGCCGGGAGTTTGACGGCCAGGTGCCGGAGCACTTAACCAGCGCCCAGGACAACGGGGCTGTTTTCTGGGAAAACTCCTGTCGCAGCTTCAAGACCGGTGCCTTCTGGAAGGCCCTGTGGGAGAGAACCCAGGTGGTTTCTGATGTAAAGGTGGCCCTTCAGGAAAACGGCTGGAAACACTGGATGGATTTTGAAAACGCCCTGGATGCAACAGGCAAAACCATATTTCCTTCTGTTGCCCAGACCCTTGAAAAAGACCAGGGCCGTTTTATAGGGTTTTTGCGCCTTGTGGCCAAAAGGACGCAGATTGACGAAATAAACCTTTACGATGCAGATCTTGGCCGCAAGGTGGGGGTTGATAATTAGGGCCTGTTTTTGAGATGGGTTCTAAAAAGGTTGCTGGCCGGGCTTTTCCTTGTGCCCGGCCAGGGCCTGCTTTGTGTGTGTCGGCCAGGGCGATATTTCCCTTCTCCTTGGCAAATCCTTCCATTGAGCTTGCAAAAATATCAAAATCCTGCTTTATCAGCCCTGCACAAAAGGCTGTTTGCAAGGCTTTGTTTTGGCTGGCGGTTGACAGCAGGTGCCTTGAAAAGGCAACATCGAACAAAAGGCATCCAGCCTGGAAAAGGGTAATTGTTTCCGGGCGCTTCCGGCAGGGGCCTTTGTTGCCCCGGCCATTTAATCTGCGCCTTTTCTGCTTCAGCCCGGATTTTCTGCGCCCAGGAGAGCCTATTCTCCGGCACTGCTAAAAAGCAATTTATCGAAAGGCTACCATGATTACCGACAACAGGACACAAGACAAAAATGTTTCCGTATGCCCTGCTGGCGAGGTTTTTCCCCTGCCCACACAAAAGGATTATGATGACGAGAAAGCCCGCCTTGTTGCCATTGTTGACGAGCAGCGCGCCAAAGGCCGCGAGATAGTTGTGGTTATGGGCGTTGGCTTTGTGGGGGCGGTCATGGCCGGGGTGGTGGCTGACAGTGTGGACAAAAAAACGGGCGAGCCTAAAAAGTTTGTCATCGGAATGCAGAGGCCTTCCGAGCGCTCCTTTTGGAAGATACCTTATCTGAACCGGGGCCAGGCCCCGGTGGAGGCCGAAGACCCGGAGGTCGTACCCCTTATTGCCCGCTGTGTGAATGAAAAGAAAACCCTTGTGGCCACTTTTTCCTACGAGGCCCTGGCCCTGGCGGATGTGGTTGTTGTTGATGTTCAGTGCGACTACATAAAGCAGAAGCTTGGAGATGTTCGCCAGGGAGCGGCAGACATTGCAGCCCTGGAGTCCAGCCTCAAGGTCATCGGCGAAAACATAGGGCCGGATTGTCTTGTTCTTATCGAAACAACGGTTCCGCCGGGAACCACAGAGCATGTTGCATACCCAATCGTCAAAAAGGCCTTTATGCAACGGGGCATAAAGGCCGAGCCTCTGCTTAGCCATTCCTACGAGAGGGTCATGCCGGGCCGCGACTATGTAGCCTCCATCCGCGATTTCTGGCGGGTGTGCTCCGGCATTAACGCTCCTGCCCGCCAAAGGGTGGAAAAATTTCTCACCGAGGTTCTGAACACGGAAAAATTCCCCCTCACGGTGCTGGACAGGCCCATTGAAAGCGAAACCTGCAAGATTGTGGAAAACTCCTTTCGGGCAACGCTTCTGGCCTTTCTTGATGAATGGAGCCTGTTTGCAGAAAGAAACGGCGTTGATCTGACAAAGGTCATAAAGGCCATCAAGGTGCGGCCTACCCATTCAAACATTATATTTCCAGGGCCGGGAATAGGCGGCTACTGCCTTCCCAAGGACGGCGGCCTGGGAGTGTGGGCCTACAACACCCTTCTGGGCTTTGATGACGACATCTTCAAAATAACCCCCCTGGCAATAGACATAAACGACACCCGCGCGCTTCATGTTGCCCAGATAACCCGCGATGCTCTTCGCAACATGGGCAAGATCGTGCCCATAAGCAAGGTGGCCCTGCTTGGGGCTTCCTACCGCGAGGATGTGGGCGACACCCGCTACAGCGGCTCGGAAATAATCGTGAGAAAAATTGCAGAAATGGGCGGCGAGGTGGTTGTGCACGACCCCTATGTGAAGCATTGGTGGGAGCTGGAAAAACAGGAAACCTACCCGGCAGCAGGCCATAGCTGGAAGCGTTTTTTCCGCAATCAGGAGGCGGTGGCCCAGATAAAGCCCAAGCAGGACCTTGCAGAAACCCTAAAGGGTGTGGATGCGGTCATCTTTGCCGTGCGCCATGCGCCCTATCTGGCGCTTACGCCTGACGCTGTGGTGAAGATGACAGGCAGGCCCGTGGCTGTTATTGACTGCTTTGGAATGCTTGATGACAATGCAATCCGCCGCTATTTCGAGCTTGACTGCGAGGTCAAGGGCCTTGGAAGGGGCCATGTTAAAAGGCTTAAAGATGAGGTTGCGGCAAAAAAGGCTTAACATTTTCCGGTGTGCGGCAATAAGCCTGAACACCAAATATGGGCGCTTTTTTAAAAAGGCGGCCACAAAGGAAAGTCAAACACCATGCAATTCATTGATCTGGCGGCCCAGCAAAAAAGAATACGCAAGGACATAGACGAGCGCATTGCAGCGGTTTTGGACAGCGGCCAGTACATAATGGGCAAAAACATAGCCCAGCTTGAGGATCAGCTTGCCCAATACACAGGCACCCATCATGCCATAGGCTGCTCATCGGGTACGGACGCACTTTTGCTGGCGCTCATGGCCTATGGAGTGGGGCCGGGGGATGCAATTTTCACCACGCCCTTCACCTTCATTGCAACAGCAGAGGTCATTGCGCTTCTGGGCGCAACCCCTGTTTTTGTGGATATTGACAGCAAAACCTACAACATCTGCCCCCAATGCCTTAAAAAGGCCATCCACGCCCTGGCATTGAAGGATGACACCAAGCACCCCCTGCCGGAATCTGCAAAGTCCTGGCCCATAAAGCCACGGGGCATAATTGCTGTGGACCTTTTCGGGCTTCCGGCTGATTATGAGGCCATTGAAAAGATCGCCAATGACAGCGGCCTGTTTTTGATAGAGGATGCGGCCCAGTCCTTTGGTGCAACTGTCAATGGGCGGCAGGTTGGCAGCTTCGGCCAGATAGGCTGCACATCCTTTTTTCCGGCAAAGCCCTTGGGTTGCTATGGTGATGGCGGAATGTGCTTCACAGATGATGATGATCTGGCAGATATCATGCGCTCAATTCTTGTTCACGGCAAGGGTGAGGACAAGTATGCCAATGTGCGCATAGGCATAAACGGCAGGCTGGATACGATTCAGGCTGCGGTGCTGCAATCCAAGATGACCCTTTTCCCTGAAGAGGTGATTCTGCGCCAGCAGAAGGCTGACAACTACAAAAGGCTTCTTGGTGCCGAGAAAAGGCTTGTTCTCCAGACCGTGCCGGAGAGCTATACCAGCGTATGGGCGCAATACTGCATAATGGCCCAGGATGAAGCATCCCGCGAAAAAATAATGGCGCACCTCAAAACAAAGGGC
>JAGVAW010000064.1 GCA_020060085.1 Desulfobacterales bacterium | reverse complement strand
GAAAGGGATATCCCTATTTCCTCTGCAAGGTTGACAAGGTGGTTTATCTTTTCAACATCCACCCGAACGCTTGTCTTGCGGTAGGTTCTGCGGCTTTCCTCCTGCCTGTTCACCACCTGCTCAAGGGTGGACTCATCAATCTTGCCGCTTTCCACAAGAATCTGGCCCAGCTTTTTCTGCTGGCCCAGGGCCATTTCCAGGTCCTCTTTGGAAATGGCCCCCCGCTCCAGCAGAACCTCGCCAAGGGGCCTTTCGGTTTCAAGGACCTCCACGCCGTTTTTGAAGCGGCTTGTTATGTCCTCAATTTGGATGTCATTGTCGTCTTTGACGAACATGAAAACATCTTCAATTTCCTCTAGTGAGGCGCTGCCCTTGACCGTCAGCCGCCAGCTTATGTAGAGGCTGAAAGGGTCCATGTCGCCCAAAGGCGGCAGATGGGAAATATCGGGCATAACATCAACAAGCTCAACCATTTCGGAAAGGCCTAAAATAAGCAGAATCGGGTCCTGTCCGTTGCGGAAAAGGTCCTCCCGGAATTTCATGTCAATCTGGTAAAATTTCCAGTGGCCTGCAAGCTCTCCGGCTGCTGCCTTGGGAGCTGCCGCTGCAACTGGGCCCGGCTTGGGTGAGGGCTTTTCCGGCGCTTTTTTGGGGGGCGGGGCTGCTGGTTGCGCCTTTGCCTCATCTCCGGGTATGGCCTCCATGCCAAGAAAACGGTTCAACTGGGCCTTTTTGGACTTTATTATATCCGGCTCGGCCTCAAGCTTGCCCTGGCTTCCCCTGTCCACCATCTGGCGCAGGAAATCCACATCCGACAGCAGAAAGCTTATAAGGGGCTTTGTGATGGCCAGCTTGCCGGAGCGAAGCCTTTCCAGCAGGTTTTCCAGCACATGGGCGTAATCGGAAATCACAGGAAAGCCCACCATTGCAGAGCCGCTTTTGAGCGTATGGACCGCCCGGAAAATCTCCTCCACATCCGGGCCGGGCTTGGGCGCGGATTCCAGGCGCAGAAGACTTTCCTCCGCGGAGTGCAGAAGGTCATCTGTCTCCGCAAAAAAAATCTGCAATGTTTCGTCCATTTCGCTCATGACAAAACCTTTTGCCGGAATCCCTTCTCCTTGTTGGAGAGCCTTGCAATAAAACTATTTTGTCCACACCAGCTTTTTTATGGCAGCCAGAAGCTGCTCCGGGCGGAAGGGCTTTATTATCCAGCCCGAAGCCCCGGCGCTGCGGCCCTTTTCAATCATGCCGTGCTCAGATTCGGTGGTTAGGACAAGTATGGGCAGAAACTGGTAGTCAGGCTCCTTTTTAAGCCTGCCGATGAAGGTGATGCCGTCCATGCGCGGCATATTGATGTCTGTCAGGATAAGCACCGGCGCAATTCCCTGCTCCTTGAGGGCGACAAGCCTTTCCAGTGCGTCAACGCCGTCCTTTGCCTCGGCCACCGCATAACCGGCGTTTCGCAGGCAAAAGGAAACCGAAGAACGGATAGTCGGAGAATCGTCAACCACCATTATCTGTTTTGGCATAATGCTCTGTACCCGTGGATTTTTCCGGAAGGGCATAGGGCCTGCCCAAATGCAGGGCAGGCAAAAAAGCTTTCAGCTCTCCAGAAAACGCTTTAGCCCCGAAATGGTGAGAACCTTTTCCATTTCATCGGAAAGGGCCGTGATTTTCCACTCCTTGTTCCGCAAACTTTTTTTAAAAGCCACAAGAAGCTGGAGCGAGGCGGTGTCTGCAAACTCGACCTCCGCCATTGAAATGCTGACCTTTTTGCTGCGCGCCACAGACGATTCCAGAAAATCCTTGAGATAATCCAGATCGTGGATGGTCAGCTCCCCCTTGAAAAGATAAGTGCCGTCAACATCCTGATTGATGGAAAATAACCGTGTGGCCATAATAGCTCACTTGCCGGGCAGATGCAAACACCCTGTTATAATGATGGCCCTTTCAATGCGCCGGACGCCATCCTTTTTCCGTTAGAAGCAGCCGGGAGGGCAGCGCATTGTTCTCAACTGCAAACCCGCCGACCCCATACTCGGAATCATGTGGCAGAAGCACCCCCACGCCCCTGTTGTCTGCAAAGGTTTTTGGCCGTATGGGCCGGATAACCCGTTTTTGGGCAAGGTCCATGACCTCTTGGGCATCCCTGCAAAGGTTTAACTCCCACAGGGTGGCAAAGGTGGGCGGAAAAAGCTTCATCCTGCCCTCCGAATGCGCTTCAAGAGCCTTGCCCGGAGAAATCCACACGCCCTCTGTGAGCTCGTTGCAGTTGGGGCTTGTGCGCTGGCCTGCAATGTGCCGGGCCACAAAAAAGCGCGTGTCAAAGCGCCTGGCCTCTTCAGGAGGGGTTATCCAGCGCGAAAAGGGCAATAGCAGATCCGGCTCCAATGTAAGGCCCAGGGAAAGCAAAAGCTGCTTCAATGAAATCTGTCCTGCTTCCATTTTGCTGCGCAGGTCCCAGGCGTCCGGAACTTCGCTCAGGGGTTGGTTGCCGTTTCCAGCGCCCACCAGAACCCCTGCCTCCTCAAAGGTTTCCCGCACCCCTGCGGCAAAAAGGCCTATGGCCAGATCAGGGGCAAGATCCGGCTCGCAAAGGCGCAGGGCGCACTTTTTTGCAAGCTGCTCCCCGCCTTCTGCAAGGCTTGTGTCCATGTCGGCCCTGTCCACAAGGCCGCCGGGAAAAACAAAGGCCCCGCCAAAGCTGCTTTGCCGGGTGCGGCGCATGAGATAAACGGCAAAGTCCTCTCCCTTGCCTGAAACCAGCACAACTGTGGAGGCGCTTTTGGGACGGGCAGGCTCCTGATTCTGCCCGGCCCTTTTTTCAATGTAGTCTGCCACGGAGTGGGCCGTTTCCCGGCTGGCCTGCTCCTGGCAGGCATTAGAACTGGAAGCTGTCTTCATCTTCATCCATTGAAAATCGGCGGATGCTCTCTCTGGAAGTATCCGCCCACTTTACAAGCCTCCGCACCTGGTCTGCATGGCGCGGGTCATCGGAAAGGTCCATAAAAGCCTGCTCCCTGTCGGCAAGGGCTTTTAAAAGGGCCAGGTCACGGGTGTCACAGGCCCGGCTCAAGCCGCGTGCAACCACCTGGCATATCTGGAGCAGGGTGGAAAGATTCTGCCCGCTGTGTTTGAGGGAATAAATCTCGGAGGCTGGATCGCTGTACTCCCCAAGCGCGCTTTTAAGGACTGATCCTGCGGTTTCTCCGCCCAAAAGCGCCAGCAGAATGTAAATCTCCCTCTCAAGGGTTATCATGTAGCGGGCAGGCATACCGCCCCCGCCAGCCTTGGGGTCAAGGGTATCCTTTAACAAACGGTGTATGGTGCGAACCTTCTGCAAAAAAACAAGCCTTTCCCGCTCTATGAGGCCTTTGGCATATTCCACGGCCTGGGAGTTTAGGCCTTCTTTTACAAGCAGCACCTCTTCGGGCGTCACCTCTATGTCGTTATGCAGCTCCTTATTGTATTTCCTCAACAAAAGGGTGATGAGCATAAGGGCGTTGCGGTCGGTGTAGGTCACTGCGTTAGGGTCGTGCACAACATCTTCAAAAAGAACCAGAATGGCCCCAAAGGGCTGTTTAATGCGGTCAATGAGAAGCTGAAGGGCATTTAACAGGGCAATTCTGTCCTGCCGGTTCACCAGGTCCTTTAAAAAATGCCACAGAAACTCGAAAGCCTTGCGCTCGTGTGCGGCAAATGCCGGCACATTTTTCTCAAAGGCCCGGCGCACAAAGCGGCCCTGGGTGTCAAAACAGCTCTGCAAAAGGCTTACAAACTGGCGGGCGTCTTCTTGCGATACGGCAAAATCCCTTGCAATGGCAGAGTAATCATCCTCATCAAAGCTGATGGGGTTTTTTAGCATGGACTTTATTTTTTCGCGTGTAACGCTGCGCTGCTGGTAGAACTCCACAGTTTCCACCAGAGTTTCATCGCACTGCTGCACAGAGTCCTTAAGGCTGCCGTCCTTTGCGCTTACAAAGCAGCCCTTGACCATGAGGTTGTCATAGGTCTCATCACTTACAAGGTCCAGGCGGGAGTTCAGGTTGCTCAATATGAAGTTGAGAGCGTCCTGGCGAAGGCCCCCGGCAGAGGGCATTGCCTTGCGCGCTGCGGAAAGGAGATCGGTTATAAGGTAAAGCCGCTCCTCCAGGGCAGGGGCATCCACCTTGCCGTAATCATCGGCCAACATGCAGGATAGCATTCTTGCAGCCCTGTGGGGCTTTTGGCCGAACTCGTAGAGGACAAGGCGGATAAGCCTTGCCATTAAAGGGTCAAGGGCCTTTGTGTGCTGCTCCGTGATGAGCCAACGGGGGTTGTCCAGCTCGATTACAGGCCGGGTAAGCTGCTCGCGCAGCTTCTTGAAACCGAAAATGGCCTCATACACGCAGGGGAACTGCTCAATGGGGTCGCCGGGCTTGGCGGAAAGTATCACAGAGCGGATTTTTTTCACAAGCTCGTCAGCGGTCTGGGGCTTCAAGCTGTTGGCTGCGGCAAGAAGGCTCAAATTGGCGTCCGGGCGGCGGGTTTCATCGAGCACAACGGAAAAATCCCCTGCCTGCTGATTTCCGTTTCTGGCTGCCATAAAGCTCAACAGGCTTGCAAGGTCCCTTTCAAGACTTTCCTTGTGTTTTGCGCTCCAGACAGGCAGGGCAAATAAAATGTTAAGCACCTTCACATGGGAAAGGGCTGCAAAGCCCATTGCAACCTTTTTGTCCAGCTTGTTTGCAGCAGTGCCCATGCGGTGATCCGCGTCCTTTGCCTCCTCGTCATCCAGGCGGATATTGCCGAAAAGAATCACATAGTCCCTGTCGATGGCCCCATTGCCCGGCCTGGGCCTGCCAAGGTAGCGCACAAGGATTTTTCCGTCAGAATCGGGCATGGCAGCAAGTTTTTCAAGCCTGCCAAGAAGAAGGGGGATGCTTTTTTCTGCACTGGCTTTGTCCGCCTTTGAGGCTGCCACCAGAAAGCGGCCAAGCTCGTAAACCGTATCGCCCAAAACAACGCGCCATACATCCTTGGCCTTTTCCTGGTCGTGGAGGGTCTGGGACAGGTCCGGCCCGCCGCTGCCGCGGTCCGAAGAACCGTCCATGCCCCCAAGGTCCCGGAAAAGGGCCTCGGCTTCGTCATCCAGCACTATGTCCCTGGAATCTGTCATTCACTTTTGCCCATGCAACGGAAAAACAACAAGCAGCCAGCCGCTTTTTTGAGTCCCCAGCCTATGCCCGGCACCAATGCGCAATTCAAAAAATTTTTATCGGCAAATAATAATGGGCCGATTTTTTCCAAAATTTTATAATATCAAGATTTTGCCCGTAACGCAAAGGTTTGGAAGCCATATTTTTGCAATTTTTTCAGGCCATTTATCCTTCATGCCGGGGCATCTTTTTTTTCGTGCTGGCTCACAACGCCTTCATTTAGCAGGGCGGCAATTTCATCCCTGCTGTAACCAAGCCCTTCAAGCACCTGGGTGGAATGCTCGCCAATGCGCGGGGCTATGGATGAAGTGCCTGCATCGCACTCTGAAAACTCTATGGGGTAACCGGGAATCTTCACAGTGCCCAAAGCCGGGTGCTCAAAGTTGACCACATAGTTGTTGGCCAATGCCTGGGGGTCGTTAAGAACATCCTCCATGCGCTGAACAGGGCTGAACATAAGCCCGTGGGCAGAGAGAATCTCCATCCACTCGTCCCTGTCCTTTTGGGCAATCACCCTGTCAAAATGCTCCACAAGCTCGCGCCTGTGCTGGTGGCGGCCCTTGGCATCCCCATAGCGGGGGTCATCCATGAGATGCATCTGGGCGGTGGCTTTGCAGAAGCTGGGCCAGTATTTGCTGTCCGGGTGGTGCACGCCCAGTATCCACTTGTTGTCTTTGCACAGAAAGCTGTTCCGCAGGGGCGAGGCATCATGGCGCTCCCACTTGAAGCTGGGGTCCACCTTCAGCAGGCTTGTCATCACCATGTTGCAGTAAAGCAGCCACAGGCCTGTGGAAAAAAGGCTGGTATGCACCTGTTGGCCCACCCCGTGGCGCTCGCGATAGAACAGGGCTGTGATGACGGCGTGGCTGGCTGCAATGGCTGTGGCCTGATCCAAAATTGCAAGATGAATTAGCGAAGGCTCATGCTGGTCGTGCAGAAACATCATTCCGCTGCGGGCCTGGCCCATGGGGTCAAAGGCGCCCATGTCTGCATTGGGGCCTTTGTCTCCGTAGCCCGAAACATTGGCGTGGATGATTTTCGGATTTATGGCCTTTATGGAGGCGTAATCCAGCCCCATTTTGGCCTTGGTGCTTTTTCGCAGGTTGGTGAGAAAAACATCGGCCTTTTTTATGAGCCTAAAAAAAATCTCCTGGCCTTTTTTGCTTTTTATGTCCAGGCAAAGGCCCTGCTTGTTGCGGTTGGAAACATCAAACATAAAGCTTTCACCATTTTTCCCGGCAATGCTTATGCCTGCAACAACGGTCCAGAATCTTTCCGGGTCGCCCTTGCCCTCCTCAATTTTTATGACCGTTGCGCCAAGGTCTCCAAGAATGGCCGAAGCCCCCGGCCCTGCATGAAAAACCCCGTATTCCACCACAATCACGCCGCTCAAAGGCCCTGGTCTGCCTGCCTGTTTTTCCTGGTCCATTGCTTTAACGCCTCCTCAAATATTTGTCCGGCCTGGCCGGAAGTTTTTTTTAGCGCCTTTGCCTGCCTGGGCATACTACACATAAGAAAAGGATTGTAAAAGTTTTTTGGCAAAGACCGTTTGGCAAACACGGGGCTGGGGCGTTATAATAAAAACTGTTCCCGACTGTGCTTGACAGCCAAAGCCCAACATGGCAAGCCAAAAGTCAACCGGCATGGATTTATCAATTTTTTGGGGAGCGAACAGTCATGGCAACTTCTTTGGCTCAAAAAAACCGCTATGAGATAAAGCAGCCCAAGGGGCTTAGCCCCCGCATTCAATGGCTGCGCGATTACTACTTTGCCGGTGTGGAGCGGCCCTGGAACAACGAGTTCAAGGCCTGGACAACGGGCGCTGCCTGGGATGTGGTCTTTAACGAGGCGGATTACTACATTGTGCCGGAGATGTATGCCTTCATGCAGACCTTTTGCTCCAGCTTTCCCCAGGCAGCCCGGCCTGTGGCCCTGCCGCCGGAGTTCTGGAAATGGCGTCTGCCGGAGCGAAGGGCCTGGTTTGTGCGCGAGGTCATGGTTCATTACATGCCTGTGGAGATTCTGCCCGGAGACCTGCTTTGCGGGGCGCGCTTCAACATACAGGCCTCCCGCTGCCTGGATAAAGCCCAGGCCCGCAAAAGAAATTCGCTTCTTGGCGGCCCCAAAGGCGCGCGAAAGGCTGTGAAGCGCTTTCACGATACTGGCTACGGCAATGCAGGGGCCACTTCGGGCCACCTTATTCCCGATTACGCAAGTGTTCTGTCCAAAGGTTTTAAGGGCATCTACGATGACCTGAAGGCCCGTTACGAGTCTTTGGGCCGCCTGGAAAAGTACGGGCCAAAGGGCGCGCAGCTTCGGGCCATGATGATTGCCGCCACCATGCCTAGAGACCTTTCCAAAAAATATGTCAGCCACGCCCTTGACCTTGCAAAAAGCGAGAAAGACCAGACCCGCAAAGCCGAGCTTATGAAAATGGCGGAAAACTGCTCCCGCGTGCCCTGGCTTGCTCCAAAAGATTTCTGGGAGGCTGTCCAGGCCCTCTGGATTACCCACATGCTTGTTCTTTCCGATGAAAATTATCCCGGCCCTGGGGTCAGCTTCGGCAGGATTGACCAGTACCTTCTGCCCTTTTGGGAGGAAAGCCTGGCCCACGGAATGGACAGGGAGTGGGGCAAGGAAATTTTAAAATGCTTCTGGATTCACTGCAACACAGCCTATGATGCCATGATTCGCACGGGCGGCAACCAGGGCATAACAGCAGGTTTCGGCCAGCTTATAACCCTTTCGGGAATGGGGCCAAACGGCTGCGACATGACAAACGACCTCACCTGGGCCTTTTTGGAGGTCATTGACGAGATGACGCCCATTCTGGAGCCAAAGCCCAATGTGAGGCTTCATGCCAATACGCCTGAACCTGTTTTGGACAAGGTTGTTGACATGATTGCCAACAGCCAGGGCGCGCCTTTTCTGCTTAACTTTGATGAAAGGGCAATGGCCGGAATGCTGCGCGAGGCCAAAATGGCGGGCCTCTCCGAATTCATCAATGAATCAACCGTCCACGACTATGCGCCTGTTGGCTGCATGGAAAACACCATGGTCGGCAACGACCGCTCCGGCACGGTTGACATGAACCTGAACCTTTTAAAGGCCGTGGAGCTTGTGCTTGGTTCAGGCAAGGCTCTTGCCCCTTACAAAGATCCCATAATGGGCAAGGCCTACCCCCTTGTGCAGGAAGGCCCCAATACCGGCGACCCGCGCACATTTGCCAATTGGGAGCAATTCTGGAAGGCCTTTGAAATCCAGATGCGCTTCATCATAAAAAAATGCGTGGAAATTTACGATTTGAGCGAGTCCGTTCGCAGGGACTTTCATCCCACGCCCTATCTTTCCTGCCTTGTGAAGGGCTGCGCGCAAAAAGCCCAGGATGTGACCCAGGGTGCGGCCCAGATAAGCCTTGTCACCCTGGAGGCCGTGACCTACGCCACAACGGTTGATTCGCTTCTGGCCGTAAAGCACCTTGTTTATGATGCAAAGGCCTGCACCATGGATGAGCTTATCACGGCCCTGAAAAACAACTGGGAGGGTCACGAGGTTCTTCAGGCCAGGGCAAAGTTCAAGGCCCCCAAATATGGCAGAGAGGAAGACGAAGCTGACCAGATGGCCCTTGCAGTCATGGATCTCTGGACAGGCGAGGCGTGGAAGCACACGGTTCCTTCCACAAAGCGCAAGGTCAGGCCCGGAATGCTCTCGTGGAACTACTGGGTGGGGGACGGCTACATTCTGCCTGCCAGCCCGGACGGCAGGCCCAAGGGCCAGTTCTTGAGCAACGCCATCTGCCCTGTCAACGGCATGGACACCAAAGGCCCCACAGCAAACACAAACTCCGTGGGCAAGGCCCTTGGCGGCTTTTCCGAAAAAAAGGGGGATTACAAGGGCTTTTGCAACAGCCTGCCCAACGGCGCAAGCCACACCATAACCTTCAACCCCGCGCTGCTGGCAGACCCGGAGCACAGGGCCAAGTTCACGGCATACCTGAAAAGTTACACCCGCAATGGAGGCACGGCCCTGCAGGTGAATATGCTGGATGCAAATATGCTAAAGGATGCCCAGAAAAACCCCACGGACTACCGGCATCTTCTTGTGCGCGTGACAGGCTACAACGCATATTTCACCAGCATAGGCAAGGAATTGCAGGACGAGGTGATTGCAAGAATAAGCCACAGCCGCATTTAGCGGCCTGCAATAAAAGGTGTGCATGACAAAGCAAGACACCGGAACCATCCTCGAAATACAGCGAATGTCCACAGAGGACGGGCCGGGCATAAGAACCACAATCTTTTTCAAGGGCTGCACGCTTAAATGCCTTTGGTGCCACAACCCGGAGAGCATTTCGCCAAAGCCCCAGATCCAGTGGGTTGGCTCCCGCTGCATAGGCTGCAAATCCTGCATTGCCGTCTGCCCCAACGGAGCCTTGAGTTTAGACCCAGGCGGCATGGACATAGACCGCTCTGCCTGCAATGCCTGCGGTGCCTGCGTTATTGAGTGTCCGACAACTGCAATGGAAATGCTGGGCCAGGCCTGGACGGTTGAGGCCCTTGCAGACGAGGCTGCAAAGGACAAGGTTTATTTTGAGCAGTCCGGCGGAGGCATAACCGTTTCCGGCGGTGAGCCGACAATGCAGGCCCCCTTTGCTGCCGCATTTTTAAAGGAGTGCAGGCAGAGGGGCATTGCCACAGCCATAGACACCTGCGGCCAGTGCGGACAAAAGGAGCTTGATCTTTTGCTTGAGCAGGCGGATCACATTCTTTTTGACATCAAGATAATGGATTCAAAGCTCCACAAGGCATTTTGCGGGCATGGCAACGAGAAAATCCTGGCATCCTGCATAAGGGCTGCCGGGTACGCACAAAAAACCGGCAAAAAAATGTGGGTTCGCACCCCCATTATTCCAGGGGCCACAGACAGCCAAGAAAACATTACAGCCATCGGCGGATTCATTGCCAAAAATTTAGGCAATGCTGTGGAGCGCTGGGATCTATGCGCCTTCAACAACCTTTGCAGAGACAAATACCTGCGCCTGGGTTTGGTTTGGGAATACGAGAAGGTAGAGCTTCTGGAAAAGGCCCTTATGGAAAAACTGGCCGCAACAGCAAAAAAATCCGGGGTGAACCGGCAAATAGTGCGCTGGAGCGGAGCCACGCGCCTGGAAGGGGAATAATTGCAGAGCTTGAAAGATAATTTGCAGGAGGG
>JAGVAW010000226.1 GCA_020060085.1 Desulfobacterales bacterium | reverse complement strand
CGTATTGTTCAACAGCCTGTAATAAGCGCCGCCAATTCCTGTTTCCCGCAGGGCCATGAAAAAATCCTTCTTTTTGCAGATTAGCCTTTGTTCACGCCTTTTAGATGGCTTCTATACCTGCTGCCTGTACTGGGACATATCCAGAATTTTATCCTTTGACCTTGCAATGAACTCCTCGGTCATAAGGTATGCCGTATCATCCGTGTACTGAATTGGCGGGTGCTTGCAAAAATAGGCGGAAGGGCCTTCAAGCACGCCGCCCTCCCTGCGCTCCAAAGCAAGTTTGGCGCAACGGATCATGTCTATGGCAACCCCTGCGGAATTGGGAGAGTCCTCCACAGAAAGGCGAAGCTCCAATTCCATTGGCACATCGCCAAAAAGCCTTCCCTCCATGCGGATAAAGCACACCTTGTTGTCGTTCTGCCAGGGCACATAGTCGCTTGGGCCGATGTGGATGTTCTCGTCTTCGAGCCTTTTTGCAGCAACAGCCTGGACGGACTCGGTTTTGGAGATTTTTTTTGAAACCAGCCGGGTGCGGTTTAACATATTGAGAAAATCCGTGTTGCCGCCTGTGTTGAGCTGGTAGGTGCGGGTAAGCTTGACACCCCGGTTTTTGAACAGGTTTGTGAGCGCGCGGTGAACAATTGTGGCCCCCATCTGGCTTTTTATGTCGTCACCAATGAGCGGCACCCTTTTTTGCTCAAACCGCTTTGCCCACTCCGGATTGCTGGCAATGAAAACAGGCATGTTGTTGATAAAGGCCACGCCTGCTTCAAGGGCGCATTCTGCATAGAACTTGGCAGCCTGCTCCGAGCCGACCGGCATATAGTTCAACAGAATGTGAGCGCCGGAGTCCTTTAGATGGGCCACAATGTCTTCTTTTTCCGGCTCGTGCAGGTTGGCAGGGGCAAAGGTGCGCTTCTCCTCAAAATCCTTCATGTGCTCGGCAACGCCATCTAAAATTCTGCCCATGCGCACGGTAACGCCCGTTTTTGGGATGGCCCCGAAAAAAACCTTGGTGCAGTTGGGCGGGGCGAACATGGCCTCGGCAACATCCTTGCCAACCTTGCGCCGGTCTATGTCAAAGGCGGCAACAACCTTTATGTCGGAAGGGCAAAAGCCGCCTATCTTCCAGTGCAGAAGGCCGATGGCTTCATCAGGATTTTTGTCTTTGTAGTAGTAAAGGCCCTGGATCAGAGAGCAGGCGCAGTTGCCAAGCCCGGCAATGGCGATGTTGATGGTGTTCATGGGTGGGTCACCTCGTTTCCAAGTGATTGCAGCAGGAAGAGAACTCCGCCTTAAGTGTTTGGCACGATTTGTCCCTGTTTGCAGATTGCTTGGTCAGCTAGTAAAAAATTCCTCCTTCCACTCCTTTTTATATGGGCAATTCACCCCCAAAAACGATGTAAGCCAAATATTTGTTTTTTTAAACATATAAAACAATGCCCGCCAATTATCAAGAGCTTTGGTCTTCAATTGGGACAAGTAAAGAGAAAAATGGCACTCATGCAGGAGCAAGGCCCGCTAATCCGACGCCCTATTGGCCGGGCAGCTTTGCCTTGCCGGGAAGCGGCACGGGCACGGCCTTGGCGCTTTTAACAGGAGAGGAAAGAGTTTGGGATAAAATCTCATCAATGATGAAGTTGACCACCTCATCGGTGTTTGTCACAACTTCCTGAAGAACCCGGCTGTTCATTATGGAGACAGCACCGTGAAGGGTAATCCAGGCATGGACCATGCGGTAGTAAGGGTCTGAAATTTCTGCAAGCTCCGGGCGCTGCCTTATAAAATCTCCGACTGTCTTTGTTGCCATTTCGGCCAGCACCATTGCTGCAAGTTTTTCCTCTGTTGCGGCAGGCTCCTGGGGCGTGCCAACATAGTCCACAAACTTGGGGGTGTTGTAGGTGAACATCACCGCGTACTGATCCGGCTGCTCCAGGCCGAAGTCAATGTAGGCCTTCATGTAGCCCTTAAGGCGGTCCAAGGGGTTTTTGAACTGGGCGTCCACCACCTCAAAGTGCTTGGCAAGCACTATAAAGCCCCGTGTTTGCAGGGCAAGGTAGATTTCGTCCTTGTTCACAAAGTAGTTGTAGATGTTGGTGGCAGTCATGTTAAGCCGCCCGGCTATGCGGCGCATACTCAAGGCCTCAAAGCCCTGCTTGTTTAAAATATCCTGGGCTTCATCAAGAATTTTTTCGCGGAAGGCCTGAACTTCCTCTGCACTTCTTGCCGGAGCTGGAGCCATGATATTTCACCTCTGGACCTGTTTTTTAACGCCGTAAATCTTTTTTAGTTTTTTGAGTATAGTCGGATATACGGTCTAAAGCAAGAAACAGTTTTGGGGGGGGCGGCGCCAGGAAGACGATAGCTGCGTTGCACTTCATTTTGAAGCTTGGTCATGTACCAACTGTACACTCCCGCGCTTCAAAATTCGTGCGCCTTGCTCTCCTCTCCCTGGCGCCGCCCCCTGCTCTTGTGGTTAAAGAAAAAAACTCGCCCCGCAAACCTTGCCCACGCGCCGCCTGGAGCCGCCCTGTACGCTGGTGGTTGAAAAGAAAAAAGCACCCCAGGCCGTCATTCCCGCGAAAGCGGGAATCCAGACTAAAATTGAGCTGTTATCATTATCGAAATTAAAACCAAAACCTTCGAGAACGCCCTGCATGGATTCCGGCTGGACATCGGCAGTACCTTCGATAGCGTTATGAGGCCGGAATGACGATCTCCTTGAGACCCAGGTGCTGTCCCTTTGACGGGTACAACAGGCCTTGCGCCTGGAACCGCCCTTTAGTGTTAGGGCGCTCCCAGGAAGCCGTGGGCTGTGTTGCACTGCGCATCGGAATTCGGTCATGTACCAACTGTACACTCCCTCATTCCTCGCTTGTGCGCCTTGCCCACAGCTCCCTGGAAACGCCCTGTAGTCTGGTGGTTGAAAAGAAAAAAACCTCACCCAGCAAGCCGGGCAGGTTGAGTGGTTTTTGATTTAACGCGCAAGGTTCACTGCAATAAAATGGCTTCGGAAGGCTTTGTCTCTTGTGCTGACGTAGTTTTGGAGGGGCGGTTCCAGGGAGAGGAGAGCAAGGCGCACAAGCCGGACAAGGACGAAGGTGTACTGGTAGTACATTGAGCTCCTTGTCCGGCGAAGTGCAACGCAGCTATCGTCTCCCTGGGGCCGCCTCTCTATACATACAGGGCGGTTCCAGGGAGCCGTGGGCAAGGCGCACGAGCGAGAGGCGAGGGAGCGTACTGTTGTGTACGTGACCGAGCCTTGATGCGATGTGCAACACAGCCCACGGCTTCCTGGGAGCGCCCTAGGTTCCTATATCCCAGCTCGCCAGGTACTTCCTCTGCTCGGCAGTAAGCTCGTCAATGAATATGCCCATTGCTGCAAGCTTCATCAGGGCGATGTCCGCGTCAATCTGCGGCGGCACGGGATAGACATTCACCGCAAGGTCGGCCCCCTTTTTGACCATGTACTCCAGGCACAGGGCCTGGTTTGCAAAGCTCATGTCCATGACCGAGCTTGGATGTCCCTCGGCTGCGGCCAGGTTGATGAGCCGCCCCTCGCCCAACAAGTTTACTCTCCTGCCGTCACCAAAAGTGTACTCCATCACGAATGGCCGGATCTCCCGCTTTTTCTTTGCAAGGGATTCAAGGCCCGGTATGTCAAGCTCCACATTGAAATGCCCGGAGTTGGACACGATGGCCCCGTCCTTCATGGCAGCAAAATGCTCTTTGCGGATGACATTGATGTTGCCTGTCACCGTGCAGAAGAAGTCGCCGGTTTGGGCAGCCTTTGCAATGGGCATCACCAAAAAGCCGTCCATGACTGCTTCCAGGGCAGCGGTGGGGTCAACCTCGGTGACAATAACATGGGCGCCCATGCCCCTGGCGCGCATGGCAAGGCCCTTGCCGCACCAGCCGTAGCCGCACACCACAAAGCTGGACCCTGCCAGAAGGCGGTTTGTGGCGCGGATTATTCCGTCCACCGTGCTTTGGCCCGTGCCGTAGCGGTTGTCGAAAAAGTGCTTTGTCTTGGCATCGTTGACAGCGATGATGGGGTATTTTAACACCCCGTCAGCGGTCATGCTGCGAAGGCGGATAACGCCTGTGGTGGTTTCCTCTGTGCCGCCCTTTACCCCTGCAAGCATTTCCTTGCGTTCGGAATGAAGGGTGGAGACAAGATCCGCACCGTCATCCAGGGTGAAGTGGGGGGCTGCATCCAGCACGGCATTTATGTGGTTGTAGTAGGTCTTTGTGTCCTCGCCCTTTATGGCAAAGCAGGGTATGGAATCATTGACCACAAGGGAGGCAGCCGTGTCATCCTGGGTGGAAAGGGGGTTTGAAGCGCAGGCCAAAACCTGCGCCCCGCCTGCTGCAAGGGTCTGCAAAAGGGATGCGGTTTCGGTTGTGATGTGCAGGCAGGCTGCAACCCGCAGTCCCTCAAGGGGCTTTTCCTTTTCAAAACGCTGCCGGATCTGGTTTAACACGGGCATACTCTGGTTTGCCCATTCAATGCGCCGTTTGCCCTGCTCTGCAAGGCCTTTGTCCTTTACATCGTAATTCATAGACTGCCTTTCATAAAAGCCGATGGATGAGGCCTTTTATTGCAAAAGGTTATTTTTTGTGGGGGGAAAACTTTTTTGGAAAAAGATTCTTCCCCTTACCCATCTTCTAAAAAATCTTTAATACCTTCAAAAGGTTATGCGTAAAAAGCGCTTATGGTCGCTAAAAAAGCCAGGGCTTTAATAATTCCTATGTTTTGCTGCCCATTAAGAGCGACTATCCCAGGGTTGCGACTCAAGTTTCCATACTCCACTTAAGCTGCTTTTTATAATTACCTAAAAGTTTTTGGGGGAGGGGGTGCGGGGTAGGGG
>JAGVAW010000133.1 GCA_020060085.1 Desulfobacterales bacterium | reverse complement strand
GCCCTTTTTAAAGGTGAAGATGTCGCCTTCGGAAAAGCTTGTAACCTGCACAACAGCAGCGCAGGCCGAGCCGTCCGGGGCAATAGCTCCGTCACCCATGTCCTTGAAGCCTTCCTCCCAGCCGTTTCCGTCAAGGGCCATCTTGTATTCGCCCCCTTCCTGGGCAAACACGGCAAGGCCCTGGCCATTTGCTGCAAACTGGGTATTCCAGGCAAAGTCAAAACCACTCTCCCAGGGCACACCGTCAACAGCAAGAGTCCATTGCTGATCCTGGCTCACTAGGGCGGTGAGCCTTCCATCAGGTGTGAAGCGCGGATACCACACCTTGTCGAAAACCGCCTCCCAGGGCTGACCGTTCACACAGACGGAAAACTCCATCTCGCCTGTCTGCACAACAGCGGCAAGGGTTTCTCCGTCCGGAGCCGCATAAGGCTCCTCCATGTAGGAAAATGTTTCCTTCCAAAGGGAAAGGTCGGCAATCTGCCGCTTTCCCGATTCCCAATCACCAGGGCTTTTCATCCAACCCTCCTTGTTATGCGCCTTTGCCCTTGCCGGGTTTTGCCGGTCCTGCAATGCGCTCTATGGTCTCCAGAACTTCGGAGGCTTCGGGCGGCTTCTGCAGATAGGCTTCCGGCTCGGTCAGCGCGGTTGCTTGATTGGCGTTTAGCATCTTCAGATAATGCAGAAATGCCTTTGGGGCCACTGCTGAAAGCATCAGCACCGGCACGGTTTTAAGGTTTTCATCCTGCTTTAAGGCCTTGTAGGTTATTGCCCCGCCATCGCCGGGCATCATCACATCCAGAATAATGCAGTCAGGCCTGGACTGCCTTGCGGCAGCCAGGCCCTTTTCACCGTCCTGGCACACCGTGGGCCGGTATCCGGCTGTGGCGGTCAGGGTTTTAAGGAAGACCCGCATATCCAGGTCGTCATCAATAATAAGAATGTTTGAAGCCATTTTGCTTTGCTTTATTTTAAGGCCAGCCCCTTAAAGGCGTCAGGCCGTAGGAACCAGATGCTTAAGGCCCGCTCCTTTTTTCAGCCCTTTTTTCAGGCAGCTTTCTCATCCAAAGCCACCTTGTCGGGCCTGTTCACGCTTGCCACAGGGCAGGCGCTTCTCATGACCACCTGCTCCACCGTGGAGCCAAGCTCGGCCTCTTCCGGGTCAATGTCGCGGGTGTGGTGGGCCATCACAAGAAGATCCCCGCTCTTTTCCCTGGCAAATTTAAGTATCTCCACATAGGGAATGCCCTCGCGCACAACTATCTCGTAGTTGTCGAAATCCTCCATGCGCTCCACATAAAGGGCCTTTATCTTGCCGGTTGCCTCCTTTATGCTCTTTTCAATGCTGCCCTGATCCGGGGTTTTGCCCGCGTAAATGGCGCTTATGTCCAGGGCGTGGAAAAGGTAGAGCTTGCAGCCGATGCTCTTTGCCATTTTGTAGGCAAAGGCAAATGCCGAATCTGCGGCCTTGGAGAAATCCGTGCCGAATACAATGTTGGAGAAATACCAGAAGCAGGTTTCGCAAGGCCGGTTGACAATCAGAACCGGGCAGCGGGCGCGCTGGGCAACCTTCTGCATGGTGTTGCCTGCAACAGCCCGATAGCGGGATGCGCCCGGATCCTCGCTGCGGGTGTGCGCCCCCACCACGATGAGATCCACATCCTCCTGGCGGGCAAGACGCATGATCTCGTTGTGGGGCACGCCCGCCCTGGCTTCAATGGTGACATCCTTTGCCTTTTCCAACTGCTTGGCATAGGTGGTTTTAAGCTCCTCCTTGACCCATTCCACATATTCCGGGTCGTAGCTCACCTCCTCGCCCGTGCGGTTGTCCACAACATAGGGGCTAAAACCCCGGCTTGGGCTTCCCACAACATGAAGCAGCAAAAGCTTTGCATTGTATTTGTCGGCCAGTTCAAAAGCCACCTTGGCAGCATTGTCGCAGGTGGGCGAGCCGGATGTTGCAAACAATATCTTGGTAAACATGGTTACCTCCTTATGGTGCATTGCTCCGGGGCGGTGAGGAAGGAAAGCTCCCAGGCCATGCCGTCCAGGAATTCAAAGAGCGTGTAAACGGTTTCAAACTTCATGGTTTCCATGCAATCGCCGAATATCACATGGTTTAACAGACCCAGCGTCAGCGGAACCTGCATCAGCGATGCAAGGGGCAGGTGGCGGAGGGACACTTCGCCTTGAGGCCCCATGCCGCAAAGCCGACTGTTTATGTAAAGGCCTGGCTTGCCGGGAAAGCCGGTCATCTCCACACTTTTGGAGAATTCCAGCCGATCAATCCCTTCGGGCGCGCAACCAAAGGAATTTCCCTGCAAGGCCCTGCCTGCATCAAAGGCGCTTATGTGCCTGAAAACAGGCTCCTTTTCCAAAATCAGGGTGTAGTCGCAAAGGGTGAAATCCGGGGCAAGCTCAATGCCAAGGCCCAAAAGGGCAACAGGGTGGGCATCCGCCATTTCGCGGGGCCTCTTGATGTATCCACCCTTTTTTATAAGCGCCTTTTGCATGAGCCATTTCCCTTTTATTGCCTGCCTGCATTTCCAAAAATCCGGCCCGTTGGCCTTTGCCCTTATGCACAGCACGGAGTGTGCCAATACCGCAAAAAAAGAATATATTTATGCTTATTAGTTTGTTTTTCAATATGTTGTGAAGACATCCCCATCCGCGCACCCTGCCCTGCTGCAAACCTGCCTGTTGCAATATGCAACGCAAAATTGATTGCTTTGGTGGGAAATTAGGGGTTTAGGCAAGGCTTTAAAAATTATTTTATGTATTATTATCTGAATGTTTTAATGATTTTTCTCTTGCATAGGTGCTGTTGCATTGTCTGCAACATTTTGTTGCATTGCGTTGCATAACCCAGGCACGCCATTCCGGACCTGCAAGCCGTTATGCCCGCAAAAATCTTGCATTTCCCATAAAAACTCCACCTTCGTGAGCGCCGCGCATGGCCAGGTTGATAGCGGTAAGGCCTTGAGCCTTCAAACTTTTTTGTTATAAATACGCCGATAACAGGCTGGCAGACAGGCCGTTAGGTTTTCTTTCGTCCCTGGGCCGCAAAAAAAGGCATTTTGTTTGACAGGGATTACAATTTGGTCATGTTTTTGCTTGACATACCGTACTGTGCCATGTAAAAAAGGTCTAATAATTGGGCGAAAAGCCTGTGGAGAACTTTATCCGAAACCTTATTTGGCAAAGGAGAGAGCGCGTCCCTGGCGGGTTGACAGCCCATTTGAAAAACATTTGGAACCGGGAGGGAATGTTTGTTGGAGGACGGCATTTTTTTCCGGGTACAAGGCCCAAAAAAGTTTTTGGCAAAGGGTTTTGTGCAAAAAAGCAGCAGAAGCATTGGAGCAGTATTGGAGCAGTAAACGAGGAATCACTTTTTAGCGAGGAGAAACAGATGAAAAGAACTATTTTTGCAGTGGTGGCAATCGCCATCGCAATGGTCATGGCCGCACCGGCTATGGCCGTTGACCTGGGCTTCAAGGGCGAATATCGCGTTCGCGCCTATTCAGATTCAGTGCCCAGCCTGGACACCCTCCAGAAGGTTTCCGACACCTGGATGGATCACCGCTTTCGCCTGCAGACAACTTTCACCGTCACGGACAACCTGTCCATCACCACCCGTTTTGATGCGTTTGACGGCGAGACCTGGGGCCAGCCTGATGCAACCGCACCTGCCCGCCTGACCTTCGACCGCGTGTACATGACCATCAAAACAGACTATGGTATGTTCGACCTTGGTCGTATGCAAGGCTCCGTGTGGGGAACCACATTTGCGGACAGCGAGAGGGATGTGGACCGCATTAAGTTCACCACCAAGCTCGACGACTTCATCATCATCGCTATCTATGAGAAGGATATCGAAGCAGACGCCTTCATCAATGCTTCCGATACCGACCGCGAAACCTACTGGCTTGCCGGCGTGTACCGCGCCGAGACCTTCACCGCTGGCCTTTTGACCGGCTACACCCAGGACAAGACTGCCTCTGAGAATGCAAACTCCTTCCAGAGCAAGTTCTGGAGACTGTTGCCCTACTTCAAGGCAAGCTGGGAAGACTTCTCCCTTCAGGGCGAGGCCGTGTTTGCTTTCGGCAAGGCTGCTGAATGGGATCAGGGTCAGTACCGCGCTGCCAATACCTACCCCGGCACCGTGGCTGCACCTCTTACCTTTGGTGGCGTGACCTACACCGGCGGCGGCTTCAAAGACATTGATTTTGATGCATGGATGTGGAACCTGGAAGCAGCCTATGGCATGGGCCCCTTGGCATTTGAGATGGGCTATGCATGGGCGCAGGGCCAGGGCACAGACGGCCCCTTTGATGCCAACGGCCTTCCCAGCCAGACCAACGCCAAAATCAAGACCCTTGGCACCCTGGGCGTGGACTGGGACAAGCTTTACATCCTGACCAGCACCGAGAATG
>JAGVAW010000060.1 GCA_020060085.1 Desulfobacterales bacterium | reverse complement strand
GATGTCTGCAAAAAGGCGAGGGCAATGAGAACAGGCATGAATGTTCCTGCCGTGCGCACTCCGACAATCAGCCGCATGAAGGTCACGATGAGAGCGCCCACCGGCAGGAGCAGCAGCATCTTGAGCACGCTCTGCTCCTCAATGGGAAGATGAAACAGACTTATTCTGGACAACCCGCTTCCATCCTGCTGCAACTTGGCCAGTTTCATTGACGGCATGGTTTGCCGGAGCATTGAAAAGCGTATCTCTGAATTTGTGCCGCCGATCACATCCAAAAGCGAAATTCCGCCTCTGTGCCACAGCAGCAGGTTGTCCGGCATGACATGGGTTCCGGTGTCCGTATCAACTGGAACCCATCGATCCTTTTCAAAAATCTCCAACACCGGTTTTAAGGTCTGGTGTCGGCGGGCGTCCTCAAGCTCCAGCCCCATTGAAAGGCGGGCGGGAATCCCCGCAAAGTTGAGCATCCGCATGGTGAGCGTGGGCAGGGGATAGTAGGTCAGGAGCAGGGACGCGTTCTGGTCAGTGTCTGAAGCATTGATCTGCCTTATCAGCTCCCTGGTGAAACTGATTGTTGTGCTGGAGCGGCTTCTGGCCTGATCTACCAGTTGCTGTGCAGCTGTCAGTTGCAGGTCGTTCCAGTAAACCGTTCGGGGTTTGGGGGGGGGTTGAGGGATCACTTCAAGGCTCTGGGAGCTGTCCGGAACCAACTGAACCTTGTAATACAGGGTTTGCAAGCCTGTTGCATCTCTTTTGGTCCATTCTCCCCTTCTTCCGTCCGGGCCTTCCACAATTGCAAAACCGTAGCCGGAAGATGCAGCCTGCTCGGATACAATGGCAAACCCCTGGAGAAGGTAGGGGATGTCAAGGCTGACTATAACCGGCTGGCCCTGGGCCACGAAATCAATTCTTGCCTCGATAAGCCATACAGGTGTTGACTTGCCTGGCCAAAGAGGAATCTGCAGGCTGGTGTGCCTGACCCAGGTAAGGGTGAGCCCGGTCAATACCAGCGTGAAAATGATTATATGAAAGGTTTTTATTTTCATCTTGTCCCATTTCCGCTATTCTCTGCTTCCGGCAGGGGGGCGATGAATTTTTGCGCAACATCAACCACTACAAGGTCCCGCAGTATGTTGCGGCCGATAAGGATCTGATAATCCAGGTGGGTGCGGTCCACAAGGGTGAATTCATCCATCACGGTGAGCCTGCCGAGTTGAAGCTGCAATTTCACAACCGGCCGACGGTCGGCTTCAGCGGTTGTTGATTGTATGATGCTGGCCTTTCTTACCACCGGCTCTTCCATTATGTGGGCGGTATGGTTTTCCGGATCAATAACCTTGAAGCGAACCCAGCGGTTGCCATTTCTTTCAAAAATTTCAATTTCTTTTGCGTCAAGGGATGAGGTTGTGGCCCCTGTGTCTATGCGTGCGTAAAAAACCTTCTCCGGAGGGATGAGCTTGACTCTTTCAATTTCGCCCACCAGCAGCTTATGGGTGGGAAAGGGCTTAAGGACGGGTTGAACCCTTTCCTGCCTTCTTGGCTCGATTTTGCGGGAAAGAGATTTGAACTGCGCAAGGCTCATTTCGTGATTTTTTTGGATGGATTCAGCCAGAGATTCAAATGCCAGTTTGTTTTGCTCCATGCTTCGCTGCAGCAGTTGGCGCTGCCTGGCGATTTCCGGCGGCACCTGCTCGTAGGAGTCAGCCAGCATGGCAATCTGACTGGCCTGGCTTTCGAGCTTGTCTTCAAGGGCCTGCATTCGGGTTATAAGCTCTGAAAGATTTTCCTGGCGGATAAACATGCTGTCTGCAACACAGCTAGTTAAAGTGGCCGCCGTGCAAAACAGAAAAAAAAGTTTTAAAATGCTTAAGTGCAGAGATTTCATGATCGTTGTTTTTTCAGGAGGATGATTGGCATAACCCGGCCCCAGGGCCAGCGCTGTAAGACTTCAGGGCAATGTATCCACGATTTGGCGCATGGAAGTTCTTTTTGTCCGCCGGGAATGGCTTTTAAAAGCCAAAAGCGTAGGCGCCTGTTAACCCGGATGCGCCGTGCGCCCATAAAATCCGACAAACTCTGCTGCGGCATTTCTTTTCAACAAACCTTCCGGCTGTTGCTCATAAATATAAAGCAGTTTGCTGCTTCAACCCACAATCTTATTAAATACCCTGAAAAAGCTAAGCTTTCAAGTAAAATCCAAAGGGACCAAAACCAGCGACATTTAAAGCGGTTTAACGGCGCAACACATCTGTTGTGAATCCCTGCTTGCCTTGGCGGAAAAAAACTGCTTTATTGGATGAAATCCTTTTTTGGCTTTTAAAGGCCTTGAAGGGGCAAAATCCAGCGCCAAATGCTGCGCCCGGCAAGCGCGGGGGCTTATGGCGGCGGCAAACCGGCGCAAAAACCCGTTGAATCGATAAAGCATTTAAAGTTGAAGCGGCAAAGATAAGACAGTTTTTTTGCGCGGGCCTTTTTTTCAGGAGGGTGTTTTAATGAGTTCAATGGTGTACATCATTCTGGCTGTAGTGGCGGTGCTGGGCATAGGGGCGCTTGCATGGTTTTTAAAGGCGCGCAAAGACAAAAAGATACCGGAAAGCAAGCTTGCAGCCCCCCTGCCTGAAGAAGATGAATCTGATGTGGTTCTGGTTAAGGCCCAAAAGCCAAAACCCGTTGAACCTGCTCCAGCGCCCAAGCCGGAGCCGCCCAAGCCTGCTCCAGCCCCCAGGCCGGAGCCGCCAAAGCCTGCTCCAGCCCCCAGGCCGGAGCCTCCCAAGCCTGCTCCAGCCCCCAGGCCGGAGCCGCCCAAGCCTGCTCCGCCTCCGCCCATGCCGGAAATCAAGGCGGAGATCACCTTTGATGCGGATGACATGGCCCTTGACGAGTCGGCAATGGGCGAAACCATGGAAGTCCAGCTTGAGCGCGAAGGGCTTGAAGATATTCCCGATGACGCGGTCGAGGTGGTTCTGGACGCGGAAGATGATGAGGATGCTGCCCCTGTTGTGGAGCCTGAACAGGTAAAACCGGCGGCTGTGGAGAAAAAGGCTGCCAAGCCAGCCTCTGCACAGGCAGCCAATCCGAGCAAAGGGGCTGCGGCTGCAAAAAAAGCCGGAGGCGATGACCAGGAAAAATTTGCAGCAGAGGTGGACAATGAGCTGGATGCCCTGTTTGGGGATGACAAATAGGCTTGGCCGGATGTGAAGCCTCTGTGGCGGACCGGCAACAAAGTTGATAATTGAAAACACCCGGCCTGCTTTTGGGCCGGGTGTTTTTTTGGGGCGCAAAGGCGCTTTTTGTGCAGGAAGATAAGGAGGAAAAATGGGCAGCCGATTCAAGGCATACACAGGAAAAATTCTCGACATTGACCTTTCCACCGGCAAGGTTGGCGAATATGCCGTGGATGACAGGGACAGGGAGCGCTTTGTTGGCGGGCGCTATCTTTCCACAAAAATCCTTTGGGACTGCCTTGCACCAGGGGTTGACCCGCTTGGCCCGGAAAACATCTGCGTGATAATGACCGGCCCTCTCACCGGGACGGGTGCTCCTTCATCCTCCCGCTACGACATCTCCGCCAAAAGCCCCCTCACGGGCTGCCTGGGTCATTCCAACTCCGGCGGCAATTTCGGGCTTCACCTCAAAAGAGCCGGATTTGACGGAATTGTTTTACGGGGCAGGGCAAAAAATCCTGTTTATCTTGAAATAGAAAACAACACGGTTTCAATTTTGGACGCGGCTCATCTGTGGGGAAAGGATACCCAGCAGACCCAGGAGGCGCTTGGCGCGGGCGGAACCCTTGCCATCGGCCCGGCAGGGGAGAATCTGGTCCCCTTTGCCACGGTGGCCTCCCAGGAGCGTGCCCACGGGCGCACGGGCATGGGCGCGGTATTGGGATCAAAAAATGTCAAGGCAATGGTGGCAAGGGGCAAAAACAAGGTGGAAATTGCCCAACCGGAAGCCTACAGGCAATGCGTTCGCCAGTGGATGGACCTGCTAAAGGGCCATCCATCCACAGGCAAAGACCTGCCAGCCTACGGCACGGCAATTTTTGTCATGTCCCTTAACAAGCACAATGCCCTGCCCACCCGCAACTTCTCCCAGGGCCGTTTTGAAGATGCCCAGGCCATTTCCGGCGAGCGGCTGGCCCACGAGTTCATGGTCAAAAACACGGGCTGTGTCACCTGCCCCATCCGCTGCGGCCGCGTGGTGGAAGTGGACGGCAAGCAGGTTAAAGGGCCGGAGTACGAAATCCTTTCGCTCATGGGCTCCAACCTTGGGGTTTCGGATCTTCCTGCCATAATCCGCTGGAATTACGAGCTGGATCTTTTGGGCCTTGATACCATAACCACCGGAAATGTTCTTGGTTTTGCCGCAGAATTGAATGCAAAAGGCCTTTGGAAAAATGGCCTTGAGTTTGGAAGCGTGGAATCCTTTTCAAAGGCCATTGGCCAGATTGCATCCAGAAAAGGCATTGGCGCTGATTTGGCCCTGGGAGTCAAGGCCCTTTCGGAAAAATACGGGGGAAAGGATTTTGCAGCCCATGTGAAGGGGCTGGAGTTGCCTGCCTACGAGCCTCGTTCCTGTGTGGGCCACGGCCTGGGCTATGCGGTTTCGCCCCGCGGGGCCTGCCATCTGGACGGGGGCTACCTTGTTTACTTTGAGCTTACCGGGCCTGCCACCCTAAACCCACGGCATTTCAAGAGCAAACCCACCTGGGCCATTTTTGCACAGAATCTTCTGGGAGCAATCAGCGCAGG
>JAGVAW010000252.1 GCA_020060085.1 Desulfobacterales bacterium | reverse complement strand
TGCCAATGCACCTGCTGCCAGCCCCCCCAAAAAAACAGCCACCACAGTGGCCACACCCAGGGTTGTGGACCCGAATTCCAGGGAAAAAATGCGAACCCACACAAGCTGATAAATTAAGGAGCAGGCCCCGGAAACAACAAAAAGAAAGTAAACAAATGTCTCAAGAAATCGTTTTTGTGATTCCATAAACAGTCCTGTCAGCAAAGCCGGATAAAATTACGGAAAAAACCTTATCTGGTGAATGGAGAAATTTTTTCCACTTTAGCAGAAAAGCCCACACAGTTAAAACGCTTTGGGCAAAAGGCATAATTGCCCTTCTTGGTTACAGGTGTTTTTGCTTTCCGGCAAAACCGGCTGAAAAAAAAACGGGCATACAAGGGAAGGGGCATAAGGAAAAAAGGCAGGGTTTTTGGCAGCCCTGCCTTTTTGTTTGCAGATTGAAAAGGGCCAGCGCCCGGTGCATTTTTTTGGGCGCTGGCCGCAAAAATCCTCATTAAGCTTGGCCTTGCATACCAAGCCTAATAATCTTCAAATATCAAATCCAGATCCCGCCATGCAAGGGTGACATTCCCGTCAGATCCAAGGGCATCCAGGGCCATCTGCACATCGCAACTGTTGTAGAAAATGCCCGGTGTTCCGCCCATGTTGGCATCGTCTTGCTCGCTTAACGATATCACCGCGCCATGAATTCGGGATGTTCCCTGCATACGCACCTTGCCAAGAACAACTACAAGGCCGTGGAAGTAAAAGTTGCCGCCTGTTATCAAATCTCCTGAAACAAGCAGCACCCCGTTGCCGGTGCCCCCGGTTTGGTTGAAATCGCCATTTTTAAGCCACACGCCTGGATTGGCTTGGGTGCCCATTGGATTGGGATGGCTGCCCCCTAGTACCGTTGCCTTGGGTGCCCATTTGTTGAACAGGGCGACCACGCCCAAATCCTCTGTTCCGAACTGGACTACGGCCTGCTGGCCCGCAGGGGCCTGGATTGTGGCTGCTGCACCGGACTGGGTGTATGCCCCGTGGGTGTAAAGGGCCGGAATGGTTACAGGATTAGGATTTGCGCACCATTTTCCCCTGCCGCGGGTGTCAGGCGCGCCTGTTGATGCCTTGGCTCCGTCAACAGAGCTTATGTAAACCTTGCCTTTGCCAAAGGACATGTCTGCTTCATTGTAAAAGGCGCCTAACAGATCAATAGTGCCGCCGGGTGCCTGGGCCACTTCAATCTCGCGGGAGACAATTGCTCCGTTTGGCCCGGAGCGGCTGTAAGCGGTTATGAGATAAACGGCGGTTGTGGGGTTAAAAGCGCCTGCCGGAAGGGTCTCCTGACCATTGCCGCCAATATGAAGCACATTGCCGGGATTGTTTGCAGGCTTGATGGTGTTGGGTGCGCTTGAAAGCGTGCCGTCATTGTCAGTGTAATGGGGGTTGGCGGTGCTGTGCCCGTAAAGTTCTGCATCGCGCTCTCTTTTGTAGCGGATGCGCACCAGGTAATCATGATCGCTCTGGGAGCTTGTAAGCGTGCTGTTGGTAAAAAAGGCGTTATAGGTCGGATCATCGGTTATGGAAAAAGCCCCTCTCACAATATAGGCGGACCAGGTGGCAGGATTCACCCCCGGCGAAACAGTGTTGCTGATGAGAAATGTATCAGACGAATCCAGGCCCAGGCGGGCCTTTGCTTCGTTTAAGCCCGCTTCTGCGGCAAACCCGGCTTCCGTGTGCTGGCGGTAATTGCTTGCCACCATCAAATCGCCTGAAGTTGTGAGGTAGGCCACGGATCCCACGGCTGCCAGAACCATGATGAACATCAGCCCCACCACCAGAACCACGCCTTTGTCGCGCCCCCCCTGCGGAAACAAAGGTCTTTTTGCTGCATTGGCCAATTTCATTGCGTTCCTCCTGGTTGCGGGTTCCGGCACCGTGCGCGACAGGCCCGTGCCCCACCACTTTTAAACTCCCCATGCCTGCGACAGGCACAAAAGGCTTTGCGCCTCTTCCCGGGTGCCTGCCTGGCAAACAAGGTTTTGGTTTTGCGTTGCGCCCAACTTGTTATTGAAAAACAATAATAACCGGCAAGGGGGGCCAGGAGCATGATAAAGGCTAAAGTCAAAGTAAAATAATATGTTATTGTTGAAATTGCGCCCAAGGCCCTTTATGGACAATGCCTGCCTATTTATTTTTTTACAGTAAATATGGCGACAAAGTCAAGAATAAATCGTGTTTTTTAATAGGAAAGGGTGTGAAACTTTTCACCTGGATGAGCTGATTGCAAAACCCTGAAAAATAATTTGCAGAAACCTGAAACAGAAATGCTGCCATGCTTTCTGTTGCCTTTGACAATCCTTGCGGCGCTTGCGGAGGGTGTTGCCCCAGGGCGGCTCCAGGGAGAGGTTTTTTGAAAGGGGATTTGCCAATCGCCTGTTTTTTTGCAAGACTGCTGCCTTCAACAAAGCTTTGGTCCTTGTTGGGCTGCATTTGAAAGGTTTTTTGCCAAATAAAAGGGGAGATTTTTTTATGACTGACAAGCCCATGCCCTTAAAGGCCATGATAGAAAATGCAACACCGCTTCACAGGCGCAGAATAACCGTTACCACCTATCCGGTTACGGATCACAGGGTTGTGGTGGAAGGTGAGCTGCTTGACGAGCGCCTTGTGGAGATTTACCGGCACTGGGACAGCAAGCCGCGCTCTATAGGGCCTGTTCACGGGCTTATTGTGCGGCTTCTGGTGGGAAGCTACCCCATAACCATACTCGATGCCGAAGCCCAGATGCCCACAGTGCCAAACGATCTGTGCCGGGATGCGGACACAAGCGTGAAAAAGGTTATAGGCACCCAGATACGCGCCGGATATTCCGAGCACATCCGCGATCTTATAGGTGGCACAAGCGGCTGCACGCACCTGACCCACCTTGTGGTGGTAATGGGGCCGCCTGCCCTGCACGGCTTCTGGACCCTTTATGCCCAAAGCCCCCGGCCCGCGCCCAAAAGCCTTGAGGAGGTGGAAGGCCTGGAATACCTCATAAACTCCTGCCATCTGTGGCAGGAGGGCGGCTCTTACCTAAATGAGCTAAAGCAGATAATTGCAGAGCAGGCAAAGCCGGAGAAATAGGGCTTGCCTGCTACTTGCCAAACCGGGCCATGAAGGCCTCCATCTGTGCAAAGGCGTTAAGGGTTCCGGAAAGCAGGGGTTCGGGTATGGCGGCAAGGCGCTTTTGGGACAGAAAGGCAATCTGCGCGCTTGCAGTTGCCGAGCGCTTTGAATCCTCATCAAAAAGCTCTGCAACCGCCTGGCAGCTTTTTTCATCCTGGCAGCTTATTTTTGCCGTGACGGTGAGCTTTCTGCCCACCTGCACGGGCCGCAGATAGCGAACCGACAGATTGCGCGTGACCCCGAACTTTCGTATAAAGGCCAGAACAGCCCAGCCCATTGCCTCATCAAGCAGGGTGGATACAATCCCGCCGTGGGCAATGTGCCCCCATCCCACATGGTGTTGGGTCAGCGCCAAAAAGGAGAATACCTTTTCGCCATCTGTTGAAAAGGTCATTTTAAGGCCAATGGGGTTGGCCGAGCCGCAGGCAAAGCAGTTAAGGCCCTCAATCCGTGGCAGGGCCACAAGCTTTTCCGTCTCCGGCAGGTGTTCCTTTAATGGAGTGGTATCAAGCATTTTTAAGCAAAACCCTTTCTTTTATTTCAATCGCTTTGGCCTTTTAAAAGGCAGGGCCTTAAGCGGTCAAGGCAAAAAAGGCCTGAAACATGATCCGCTCATCAGCAGATACCGTAAAGCCCTTTGTAACAAAGGACGGCTCAATTATCCAGGAGCTTATGCACCCGGTAGTGCATGGCAACAAAAACGCCAGCCTGGCCAAAGCTGTTGTGCCTCCGGGCAGATCAACCTTTTTTCACAGCCACGCCCAAAGCGAGGAGATGTATTTTTTTCTCTCCGGCAAAGGCAAAATGACCCTGGCCGATGAAAACTTTATGGTGAAAAGCGGCGACACGGTGCTCATTGCGCCGGGCCAGGCCCACAGCGTTACCAACTCAGGCACGGAAGATTTGGTTTTTCTGTGCGTGTGCGCCCCGGCCTACTCTCACCAGGACACCTTTTTATGCGAGGAAAAATAATGAAAATAGCCCATTACAAGGCCGTTCCGGCAAAGCGCTTTGACAGCGGCCCGGCAGCAGGCGTGGAAGGCCGCGTGATGATAGGCGCAGCAGACGGGGCAAAAAACTTCTGTATGCGCCTTTTTTTAATTGAGCCAAACGGCCACACCCCCTGCCACAGCCACCAGTGGGAGCATGAGCTTTTCATCCACGAGGGCGCCGGAGAGGTGCTAATCAGCGAAACATGGAGCAAGGTTGCCCCCGGAACAGCCGTGTTTGTGCCGGGCAACACCACCCACCAGATAAAAAATACGGGCGATAAAACCCTGGCAGTGGTATGCCTGATCCCCCCAGGCCCCCCAGAGCTTTGAAAAGGGCGGTCCCAGGAAAACGATAGCTGCGTTGCGCTTCGCTCGCAATTTCGGTCACATACTTTGAGTATGCTCCCTCATTGCTCGCTTGCGCGCCTTGCTATCCTTTACCTGGAACCGCCCTGTACTCTTGTGGCGGGGAAAAAACAGCGCCTTGCCCAAAGCGCCCTGGAACCGCCCCTCAATGCTTGGGACCGCCCTTATCTAGGTAACAGCCACTGCAAGGATCCTTTTTTAAGGCTGATGGCCGCCTCCGGGCATATTTCCGCGCAGCAGTAGCAGCGGATGCATATTTTGTGGTCAAAGGAAGGGGTTTTTGCCTTGCCCCGCTTTTTGTCTATGGCATGGGCCGGGCATATTTTAAGGCACTCGTAGCAGAGAACGCACTTTTCCTCCTGGGGTACGGGCTTTTCCGTAAAAAGGTTCCGCACCGTGCGGGTGGCAAGCGGCCCTCGCCACATATTGGAGAAAAATGTATTCTTTGACGGCCTGAAATCTTTTATGCCAAAGCTCTCCGGCCTTTGGCCCACAACTTCAATTTCCTTTTCCGAACTCACAAAGCAGGGCCTGGCAAAGCCTTCTGTAATGGTTCTGACCTTTTCAAGGGGCAGGCCGAGAACTTTAACGGCAACCCAGTCAACAGCAAGCGCATCTGTACCCGCAAGAATTGCCCCTATGTGCCGCGGCGTGCCGGAAGGCCCAGGCCCTTCCCCCTCCATGCCCACAACAGCATCCATAAGGTGAATAAAGGTTTTGGGCGGCTCAAAAGCCGTATGCAGGGCCTCGTTGAAATCCAGCAGAAAGTCTGCAAAGCTCTCCGGCGTGGGGGCCTTCATGTGCCAGCGGGATTTTTGCAGACCCGGAATAAGCCCGAAAAGGTTTTTTGTTGCACCTGTAATATAGGTTATTCCGTGAGTTTTGAGCTTGGGCAGGCTCAATATTATATCAGCTTGGGCAGCCGCACGGCTTATCTCAAATCTTTTAAACTGGTTTTCCCCCTCATGCAAAAGCACTGTGGAGTCGTTTTCATCAGCCGTTTCAAGGCCAAACTCCTCAACAATGTCGGCCATGCCCGTTTTTTTAAGGGCTTTTGAAAGGCTTGTTATGGCCGGAGACTCGCACACAACAGCCCTGCCCCTGTTTTCAACCACAACGCGGGCTGCTGCCCTGAAAAATTCCGGATGAGTGGTGACAGCCTTTTCCGGCCCCACACCCACAAGCAGGTTGGGCTTTATGAGCACGGTTTTTCCGGAAAAATTTCTCACATCAAAGCCAATCCCGGCCAGGCTGCTGCAAATAAGCTCATAGAGCCTTTCAGGGTCGTAGCTGTCACATTTTTGGAGAGAAACCTGCGCCATAAAAACACCTCCATCAAAAGCAGATTAAAGCCAGCAGGATATTGCCATAAATTTGCGATTAGGTTAACCCTTGGGCCGATAAATTGAAACAGAAAAATACCCTGCAAAAGGAGCTTTTGGAAAAAATGCACCCCTTTGACCAAGATACGGCCATTGAGCTGACAGGCCCTGGGCTTTACGGGCTGACCATCTCCGATGCCTGGTCCATAAACCGCACAGCCAACGGCGGCTACATAATGGCACTTTTGGCGCTGGCCATGACCCGCGAAACAGACAAGCAGGCCACACCCATTCTGACCGTAAATTACATGGGCAGATGCGAGCCGGGGCCTGCCATTATCAAGGTGGAGAAGATCGCCCAATCAGGCCGCTTTGACCGCTTTTGCGCTGTCTTGAGCCAGGATGGCAAGGAAAAGGCCCGCGCCCTTGGAACCTTTGCCCAGGCCCCTGAAAAGGGAGGCCTTCGGCTTTACGAGGATTCTCCGCCACAGGTGGCTGCCTTTGAGGACTGCATACAGATGCCCAAGATGGACGATTATTCCCTTTACGGGCACATGGATGTAAGGCTGGACCCGGAATGCTCCGGCTGGTTTGCAGGAAACCTTGCCGGGCACTCAATTCAGAAAGGATGGGGTGCATTCCGCCAGGAAAGGGAGCTGGACCTGCCTGCCGTGCTGCTTGTTGCAGACAGCCTTCCCCCTGCCGTGATGGTGAGCCAGGGCATACTCACCTGGGTTCCCACAATCGAAATGTCGGTCAATGTGCGAAATCTGCCTAAATCAAGGCGCTTGAAGTGCATTTTTACAAGCCGCTTTGTGGATGGCGGAATGGTGGAGGAGGACGGCCAGGTCTGGGACGGGGATACCCTTGTGGCCATCAGCCGCCAGATAGCCCTTTTCCGCAAGTAAAGCGGGCAAAAAACCAAAAACTTAAAAATCTATTGCGGGGGAAGGGGCTTTTTTGTAAAAGAGCCTCCTTCCCGCACCCCCTTCTCAAAAAACTTTTAGATAATTATAACAATTAGTTGGGTGGAATATTGAAGCTTAAGCTGCAATCCTGGTATAGTCGTCCTGCATGGGCAGGGAAATATTGGAGTTTTTAAGGCCCCTGACTTTGTCTATCGTCCATAAGCGTTTTTTGCCCTGCTGCCGGGGAGCAAAAAAACCTACGCAGCCACCTTCCGTTTGCTTTCTTTAACCGGGGGCGTCTTGCTGCACATCTGGCCCAGCAGCTTGTCCTTTTCTTCCCAAAGCCTGTTCAAAAACTCCTGAAAGCTTGCTGCATAGGCAGGGTCGCCAAAGTAGTCCCCCCGCATATCGGCAGTTATGGGCAGGGTGTCAACCCGCACGCAGATGCGCCCAACGCGGCCGCAAACAAAATCCCAGAAGCTTTTTTGGCCGTTGGGGTAGGCAATGGTCACATTGACTATCTTTTTTAAGGTTGTACCCATTGCGCCAAGCACAAATGCCACGCCACCCGCCTTTGGCCTTAACAGGTTTGCATAGGGCGAATTTTGGCGCTCGTGCTTTTGGGGGGTAAGCCTTGTCCCTTCCACAAAATTCATCACAGACACAGGATGCTTTACAAACTTTTCGCAGGCTTTTTTTGTGGTCTCAAGGTCCTTGCCCCGCAAGTGGGGGTTTTTTTCAAGAAATTCCTTTGAATGGCGCTGCATGAAGGGAAAGTCCAAAGCCCACCATGCAAGGCCCAGAAGGGGAACCCAGATAAGCTCCTTTTTGAGGAAGAACTTCAAAAAGGGGATTTTGCGGAAAAACACGGTCTGCAAAACAAGAATGTCTGTCCATGACTGATGGTTTGACACCACCAGATACCAGCCGTCCATGTCCAGATCGTCAAGGCCCTCAACATCCCACTCCACCTTGTTGACAAGGCGCATGAAAAAGCTGTTGGCCCCCACCCAGGCGGATGCGATTTTTTTTAACACAATGCTGCACAGGTTTGTAAAAGGCTCAAAAGGGATAACAAATTTGAAAAGCGATATGAGCATGATAAGTAAAAAGCAGACAAAGGTGTTGATAAAATAAAGAAAAACCACAATGCAACCCCGCACTGTGGCAGGCAGAAAGCTTAACATCTATTTTCCCTTCCCAAAAAAGAAAGCCAAAAAGCAAAAGCCCAACAGCCAAAAATGCAGGCTGCAACCCCGGCAAGCCATGTTTTTATATCATTTACCGCCTGTAGAGGTAAGAGAGAGGCAAGTCTTTTACAATTCTTTTACGAACCAGGGCGGCCCCAGGAAGCCGTGGGCTGTGTTGCACTTCGCATCGGAATTCGGTCATGTACTTAATGTACACTCCCTCATTCCTCGCTTGTGCGCCTTGCCCACGGCTCCCTGGGGCCGCCCTGGCGTTTTGCGGAGGCCTGGGTTGGGCTGCGAGCTTTTCGCTGCGCTAGTCGCTACGGCAGCCTGTTGGCCTGGCCTCTTGTGCTTATCGCACACTGGCAACGAGTTGCCAGTGCCACCCAGCCACCCAATGTAATAACCCTGCAATCCGTTTGTTTTTGTTGGGCTACGCTTTCGCTTCGCTCAAGCTAGCCCAACCGATTTTTCAGCCCTTTTCCCCCCAACCACAAGCGTACAGGGTGGTTCCAGGAAGTTGTTGTTTTTTCTTTTCCCCCACAAGCGTACAGGGCGGTTCCAGGTGGTGCGTATGCAAGGCGCGCGAGCGAGGAATGAGGGAGCATACTTTTTGTATGTGACCGAAATTGCGAGCGATGTGCAACGCCGCAGACGCAAAGCCTGGGACCACCCCTCAACACATACAGGGCGGTTCCAGGGAAAGGATAGCAAGGCGCGCGAGCCGGGCAGGAACGAGGTGTACTTGCTGTACATTGAGTTCCTGCCCGGCGAAGCGCAACGCAGCTATCGTTTTCCTGGGACCGCCCTTAACTTTCTAAAGTGTGGTGGGCCAACATACTCCCCGCCAGGTAGGTATTTTTGGGGTTTGAAAAGAACTGGCGGAAAAGGGAAAGGCTTTGGCTGCGCATCACGCCGCCGGTTATGCTGACAGGTTTTTCGCGGTAGAGGGGTTTTAGAACTTCAAGGGGGGTTTGGGTGCCGCCGCCCATTACATCCTCATAGGCAAAAACAATGTTGCGGATGCCGTTTATGAGCAGGGCACCAAAGCACATGAGGCATGGCTCAAGGGTGCAGTAGCAGGTGATTGTTGTGCGATCAAAGGGCTTGTCCAGGGTGCTTTCCATTTCCTCCAGGCGCTTTAGTGCCGCCATTTCAGCATGATCCGTCTCGTTTATGCGGCCTGCTGCTGTGCCCCTGCGTGCGCCGTCTGCCAGGACCCTGTTGTTTTGCACAAGCACGCAGCCCACAGGGAACTCCCCGGCAACAAGGGCCTGGGCCGCCTGTTTTATGGCCATCTCCATGAAATGCTCGTGAGTTTTATTTGCAGGGTTTTTCATGGCAGGCCTTTTTGGTAGGGGCAAGGGCCTTTTTCAATAATGATAACAATTCAATTTTATTCTGGATTCAAAGCATACGCGGGAATGACGGATTCTGTTGCCTTGCGGCCCGCCTGTTGCGCCCCTGTGCGTCAATGACTGGCTCTTTTGCCTTCCCGGCTTCACTTTTCAATATATCTGCCTGTTATTATTTAAAAGCTTTAAGGGGAGGGAATGCGGGGGAGGGGCTTTCTTTACAAAAACCCCCTCCCCGCAATAAATTTTTAACTTTGCAATCAGCTCTTTTTTGGTTTTGCAGTCGCCTTAAAACTATGCGGCTTTTTCTGCCTTTATGTCCGGGTTGTAGCACACAACTCCGCAGCGCAGGCAGCGGTTGGCCTCTTCCAGGGCCTTGTTTTCCGGCAGAACCAGGTCCACCTCCTCAAAGGTGACAATGCGGGCATCCACCGGCAGCTCCGGCATGGGCTGACGGGCGATTTTGACTATGCCCTTAAGGTTTTTGAGCTTGGATACCGGGATAAGGCCTTTGTTGTGCTCCTTTGGCGCAGGGGTTATGGGCTGGCCGGTGATGAACTGGTGGATGGAGCGGGCAGCCCGCCTTCCGCCGCCAATGGCGGAAACCACAAGATCCGGGCCTGTGGCCGAATCGCCTGCGGCAAAGATATAGGGAATGCTGGACTGACAGGTCTTTTCGTTGACATCAAAGGTGTCCCAGCGGGTGGTCTTTATCTGGCTGATGCGGTCGGCAGCCTTCTGCAAAAAGCCGATGTCGGGCCGCTGACCGATTGCCGAGACGATCATGTCGGTTGGCAGCACGGTTTCACTGCCTTCAACAGGAACAGGCCGCCTGCGCCCGGAAGCATCCGGCTCGCCAAGCTCCATGCGCTTGTATTCCAGGCCCACGGCCTGACCGTTTTCATCGCCCACAACCTGGGTTGGGGCCACAAGAAACAAAAAGTCGCAGCCTTCGTGCTCGGCAGCCACGATCTCCACCTCGTTTGCAGGCATTTCCTTGCGTGTGCGGCGGTAGGCCAGGGTGACTTTCTTGGCCCCGGAGCGGATGAGGGTGCGCACGCAGTCAATGGCGGTGTTGCCTCCGCCCACAACAACAGGGTGCTGGCCGATAAAGGGTTTTTCGCCCTTGCCTGCCTGCCACAGGGCCATCTGGGCCAAAAATTTGATGCCCGTGTAAACGCCCTTCAACTCCTCGCCCTTGGCACCTAAAAGCATATCCTTCCATGCGCCTATGCCAAAGAAGATGGCGTCATAGCCAGCGCCCACAAGGCTTGCCAGATCAAAGTCCTCGCCAAAGGCCACATTTGTGTGGGCCTCTATGCCCAGGTTTAAAATGCCTTCAATCTCCCAGTCCAGAACAGCCTTGGGAAGGCGGTATTCAGGGATGCCGTAGCGGATCATGCCGCCAAGCTTGGGCATGGCCTCGTAAATGGTAACGCTGTGGCCAAGCCTGCGCAGGAAGAAGGCGCAGGAAAGGCCTGCCGGCCCGCCGCCCACAACTGCAACCCTCTTGCCCGTATCAGGCAGCTTGGAAATGGGAAAGCGCCTGCCGGAGTTCATCTCGTAATCTGCCACAAAGCGCTTGAGCTGGTTAATGGAGACAGCCTCGTCCTCCAGGGCGCGGCGGCAGTTGGTTTCGCAGGGGTGGGGGCAAACCCTTCCGCAGGAAAGCAGAAGCGGGTTTCTCTCGCGGATTGTTTCCACGGCTGCCTCGTAGTCGCCCTCCCTTATGTTGTCTATGTAGCGGGGGATGTCTATCTGGGCCGGGCAGGTCTGGCGGCAGGGGGCCAGACACTGGTCTGTCTCGTTGAATTCCAGAAGCCTTCTGGAAAGGGTTTTGACCTTGAGAACGCCCTTGGGGCAGGCTTTTTCGCAGGCCCCGCAGCCAACGCATTTGTCATCAAAAACAACTGGATAGCCATTTTCTCCAATTGCAATGGCGCCAAACTGGCAGGCCCTTACGCAGTCTCCCAAACCCAGGCAGCCGATGGCGCAATCCCTCTGGCCGCCGTAAAGGCTTGCAAGGGCCGAGCAGGAAGGCACGCCCTGGTAGAGGTAGCGGTTTTCGGCGCGGTCGCCGCCTGTGCACTGGTTGTAGGAGATAAGAGCTTCTGCGGCCCCTGCCTCCATGCCAAGCACGGCGGCTACTGCTGCTGCGGTATCCGGCCCGCCCACAATGCACAGGGTAAGCGGGGCATCGCCCTTGACAACAGCCGCTGCTGCTGCTCCGCAGCCTGTGTATCCGCACCCGCCGCAGTTGGCCCCGGCCAAAACGGATTCCACCTGGCCTATGCGGGGGTCTTCATAAACATAGAAAACGCGGGATGCAATGGAAAGCAAAACGCCGCAAGCAGCACCCATAGCCAGCATGAAGAATAAAGCTTCTGCCATAACAGCTCCATTTCGCGGCCTTGGCAAAAGGTAAGGCCCCTGATTTTGCGCCCCTTAACGGAAAAATCTTTAAGGAATCTTTAAGGGGCCATTAAAAGAAAGCAGTGGGCATGGCGCAGTGCATGATCCTCTGCCCAAAAAAACGCTACACAACTCCGTGGCGGCTTTTTACGAAAAATCGGCCAATCTGTCAATAGGCCAAGGCACATCCAAAAGCAAATCAGGCCCAAAAACAGCCGACATCCGTAACAGCGCCCCAAGGAGCAGGCAGGCTTCAAAAACTAAAAAAATCAGGAGCATCCGGGCAAAAAAAAGCTTGAAAACTTAATGGCAATGGAGTTAAAAGCAAAGACACCTTGTAATAATATGTCGTTATACCCTCTTTTTTGGGAAAAGGATTTGCCCTGCATCTCCTTAAAGCCCTGAAGAAAGCGCCTCGCAGGCAACACAGTCATGTTTTTCTTCAAGGCAGGACCTGCACAAAATCAACACAAACAATTTAATTTGAAAGGAAAGCGCCATGAGGTCTGCACCTGGTTGGGCAAGGTTTATGCTGTTTTTTCTGTGTGTTGGGGCTTTTTTGTTCTGCACCTGCTCTGTTTGGGCGCAGGATAATGAGTTGCAGATGGATGCCGACACCCAGAAGGCCATAAAGCAGTTTGTCTCCAGCAGCGGCAACTTTAAGAACCTGGCCAAGGCCACAAAGTTTATGGTGCCCACCTTCAATGTGGAATACACCTACCAGCGGTATTCCGCCCGTGTTGGCGAGGAGAGCAAGACAGGCAACATCACAAAGACAGCCTTGACCGACAGCTACCAGACCCTTGAGCTGGATGAGGAGACATATAAAAGGCTCACAGACGCCCTTTATGACTCCTTTGTGAGCGCAATGGCCCAATACACAGGCCTTGAGGCAATTGCCAGGGAAGTTATGACAGCAGAGCCGGTTTACCAGGAAATCAGCGGCAAGGAAAAGGACGACACCAAGAGTCATTTTCTTTCCGCCCGGCGGGGCGGCAATGTAAAAACCGGCGACAAGGGCGCGGAAACAGTCACTTACGCGCCTTCGGGCATGGTGGTTCAGGGCATCTCTGCCGCCTTCCAGGGCTCAAAGTTCAACGATGTTGCTGGCAAGCTTGGTGCAGACGCCATTATGGCCGTGACCCTTTATGTGGATTTTGACAAGAAGACCGACACCTTTTTCATAAAGACAGCGGATGTGAAGATATCCGATGACCTGCGCAAGCGCGAGAAGATGATTCCCTTCAAGGGGCCGGTTCCCGGCGAGTTCATCTACGAGTTTTTCGCCATGCAGGATCTTGGCCTCAAAAAGCCCTTATCCACGGAAGTTAAGGTCACAGACCGGAGGACCGGCTTTTTTGAGCAGGTTTCAGGGACCTATTCCATAGACACCAACGCAGCAGCCAGTTCTATACTTGAGGCCTACAATACTGTTGCAGCCATGCAGGCAATGGAAGCAGCCAGAAAAATGAAGTAGCAGAGCGGGAAAGGCTTTGGGGCGGCCTTGCCGCGCCCAAAGGCATTGCCCAAAAATTTGCTGATCAAGGTTTCGGCCCCCGGAGCTTTCAAATGCTCCGGGGGCTTTTTTTTGGGCAAAGCTTATTCAACGCCTGTGATAAAGCAGCCGCCTGTTGCGGGAAGGCCGGGCTGCTTGGCAGCCTGTGAAGAGCTTTTCAGCGCAGGGAGAAGGGGGCGCTTTATCGTTCTGGCTTGGCCTGTCAGCCTAAAGCCATGCGCCGTAAAGCATTAAGGGAAGGGAGTTATGAATACACATTCATACTTATCTGTGAGCGCCTTGCGTCAGCCTCACGGAAATTTTTTAGTGCTTTACCGGAAAAATTTTCATTAAACGCTTTAACGGCCTGGCTTTATGGGATAAAAAAATAATGAGCGATAGTTCGGATTTTCCTTGACAAGCTGCGTCATGTTATTTTAAAAAATGAATCAACATTCATTTGTGGCGGGCCGAGGGGAATTTTATCCATTTGTGTGCAAACAACGGCCTTTGTCCACAAGAAAAACAGGTTGAACAGGTAAGAGGAAGCGGGTGTTGTGCAGTGGCCAAGGCAAAAACCAACGGAAAACACGAGATCATTCTCGAAGCAGCCATAAGGGTTTTTGCCAATCAGGGGTACTTTCAGTCCACCATAAGCCAGATAGCCCGCGAGGCGGGTGTGGCGGACGGCACAATCTACCTGTACTACAAAAACAAGGAAGATATTCTGGCCACCTTTGTGCGCCAGCAGTCTGCGCGGTTCTTTGACGCTTTTGCAAACCTGGAGGACCGCCAGAAAAACGCCTTGGAGAAAATGCGGCTTCTTGTGCGCCTGCATTTTGAGGTCTCCCAGACAGACCGGCACAAGGCCCTGGTTTATCAGGTGGAAATGCGGCGCAGCCCACGGCTGATGAAGCAGGAGATAAAAGAAGCCTTGAAGATGTATCACGACCTGGTGGGCAGCATCGTGGAGGAAGGGCAGCAGCAGGGCAGCATCCGCCACGATTTGCAGCTTGGGCTTGTAAAGCGCATGATTTTCGCCTCTGTGGACGAGGTGATAACCACCTGGGTGGTGTCTGGCGGAAAATACGACCTGGTGAAGCTTGCCGACCCGCTTGTGGATATGTTCTTTCGGGGAATCGGCGTGGCAGAGGCCAAAACAGGCTAAATAAGGTCTTATAACCGGATACAGGCTGCGGCGGCCTCCCCCCCTAAAGTTGTTCCGCCTGGCCTTCCCCCGCATGACCCGCATTTACGGGTCATGCGGGGCGGATTTCAGCTCGACCGGGCCGCGATAAGTGCCCGTTTTCATATAGCAGGGCCGCCGGGAGTATCCTGGCGGCCCTGTGTTATTTTGCCTGGCTGCTCCAGGCGGACGCCTGCTGTGTTGCGCTTCGCATCAAAGCTCGGTCACATACAAAAAGTATGCTCCCTCGCTTCTCGTTCGCGCGCCTTGCATCCGCCTCGCCTGAAGCAGCCAGGGGCTTTTATGGTTGAAAAACCTCGCGTTGGACCCGCCCTGTACGCTTGTGGTTGAAGGGGAAAACCGCAAAAGCCCCGGACACGCCCTTTGCGTTTGTGAGGGACCCCCCCAGGCCGTCATTCCCGCTAAGGCGGGAATCCAGCATAAAATAGGGCTGTTATCCTTATTGAAACAGGGCCAAAAGCCTTCGACTGCGCCCTACATGGATTCCGGCTGACAGCGGCAAGGGCTTCGAGAGCTAACCGGGGCCGGAATGACGGGTTCTGGTACCCTGGACCCGCCCTGTACGCTTATGGTTGAAGGTGGAAAGGCGTGCGAAATCAGTAGGTTGGGCTAGTCACGGTAATTCAAAGCTGTTGGAAGGCAAGGGCGTTTTTCCGGGATTTGCGTAGCCCAACAACAAGGCATTTTCCTTCTTCCCGGCATTTTAAGCGCGGCAAAAGACCAAAAACAGCAATATCAACCACGAAAAACACGAAACCGTTTTATTCTGGATCCCCGCTTTCGCGGGGATGACGGCCTGGAGGTTTTTCTTTTCAACCGCAGGCGCACAGGGCAGTTCCAGGGCGCTTTGGGCAAGGCGCACGAGCGAGAAGGGAGGGAGTGTACCCAAGGTACATGACCGACCTTCGATGCGATGTGCAACACAGCCCACAGCGTTCTGGGAGCGCCCTGATACAAAAGGGCGGTTCCAGGGAAAGGATAGCAAGGCGCGTGAGCGAGGAATGAGGGAGCATACTTTTTGTATGTGACCGAAATTCCGAGCGAAGCGCAACACAGCTATCGTTTTCCTGGGGCCGCCCCCCTCTTTATTTCCTGGGGCCGCCCTCATTCATAAGATTTTGCTAATAACCTTATGGGATGCATGGTCTCCGGCGCATCCGCCCCGCTTTGAATATAAGTCCGGCAGGCAGGGCACTGGGTCACGCAAAGGCTGGCCTTTGTTCCTTTTATGTCCGCCATTTTCTTGTCGAGTATTTTTTGGGCAGTATCGGCAAAATCTGCAAAAAAGCTGCCGCCAGCCCCGCAGCAGGCATTGGGGTCTGCCATCTGCACCATTTCCACGCCGGGAATCTGGGCCAGAAGCTTGTTGGGCGCATCATCAAAGGTGGGTGTCCAGGCGCTGTGGCAGGGAATGTGGTAAGTGACCGTGGCTTCCAGGCGGCCAGGCGCTGCAATAAGCCCAACCTGGGCAAGATAGTCGGTCACCTCAAAAATCTTTGGGGCCAAATCCTTTGCCTTCTGGGCCAGGGGGTCATCCTGGGGCAGCAGCATGGGGGCCTTCTGCTTTAAAAACATTCCGCAGGTGCTGCATTCGGTCAAAATCACATCTGCATCTGCATTGGCAAGTGCCTCCACATTTTTGCGGATGCACTCCATCAAAAGATCGCTGTCTCCGGAAGCATAGGCAGGCATTCCGCAGCAGACCATTTCCTTTATGACATTGACCTCAATTCCGTTTCTGGTGAGCACCTTCAAGGTGGCATCTGCCGTATCCGTGTAAAGGCTGTTGGCCGCACATCCAGCAAAATATACGGCCCTGGCCCGTGGAGTGCCGTTTTTGCTGGGCCAGTTGCCTGCGTATTGATCTGCAAAAAGCTTTTCGCCTGCCTGGGGCAGGGGCGACCATCCTTTGCGGGAGGCAAGGTTTGCAGCCTGACGGTGCAGGCCCAACAAGCCCCGGTTTTGGCAGAAATGCCTCAACATATGGCGGCGCAGAGGCCCGCCCTTGCCATGCGGGTAAAGGGCGCTGCGGGCAGCCGCGGTGATTGCCTCCACAGGCACGCCACCTGGGCAGCCTTTGGTGCAGCGGCCGCAAAGCAGGCAGCGGTCAATGACTTCAGACACGCGGGCAGAGTGCGGCAGGGTGTTTTCCACAAGGCAGGCACGGGCAATCTCCATGCGTGCACGGGGCATGAAGGTTTCCAAAAGCTCTGCCTCAAAAACCGGGCAAAAAGCCTGGCAAAAGGCGCAGTGAGAGCATTTTTCCATCTGCTCCTTGTAAATGGTGATGTCGCTCATGCCTCTTGGTCCTCCCTGCCTGCCTCAAAAGGCCATATTTTCCCCGGATTCATTATGCCGTCAGGATCAAAGGCCGCCTTGATGCGCTTCATAAGCTCAATCTGCTCCCTGCCAAGCTCCCATTCCACAAAGGCGCTTTTGTGAAGGCCTATGCCATGTTCGCCGGAAATGGTCCCCCCCAGGGCAAGGCCCATTCGCACAATCTGCTCCACAGCCTGCTCCGCCTTGTGCCGGGTGTTTTCATCCACCTCGGAAAAAAGCAGGGAAGGGTGCATATTGCCATCCCCTGCATGGCCTCCAAGGCCTATGAGTATGCCAAGCCGCGCGGAAAGCTCTCCCAGCCGCTTCACAAATTCAGGAAGCTGGTTTCGCGGCACGGTAACATCTTCAATCACCATCTTTTTTGCCATTGTAAGTATAAATGGATAAAGGCTTGCCCTGGCTTTCCAGTAGCTTGCCGCCTCCTTTTTGTCCTCAATTACGCGCACATCCATCACGCCCATATCTTTGCACAGGGCCGAAAGGTTTTTCACATCTGCGGCCACCTGCTCCGGCGAGCCGTCAATCTCCATGAGCAGGTATGCCTGGCCGTCACCGGCAAGCGGCGGGGAGATGATGCTGTTCATCACCATGACGGCCATTGCCGTAAGAAACTCCAGCATGGCCGGAATTGTGCCTGCGGAAATGATGGCGCTCACCACGGATGCGGCCTGCTCTGCGCTGTTGCAGGTCACAACAGCCGTGGCGCTGGCCTTGGGTTTTGGCAGAAGCCGCAGGTGAACCTGGGTGATTATGCCAAGAGTCCCCTCCGAGCCTGCAAAGAGGTGGGTTATGTCGTAGCCAACAGACTGCTTCACGCATAGGCTGCCAGGGCGGATGACTGTGCCGTCTGCCAGGGCAGCGGTGAGGCCCAAAACATAATGTGGTGTTGTGCCGTATTTTACCCCGCGCGGCCCGCCGGCACGGGTGGCCACATTGCCGCCTATGGTGCAGACCGAGGCGGATTGTGGGTCCGGCGGGTAGAACAGGCCTTTTGGGCCGATGGCTGCCTTGAATTTGTCCAGCACCACCCCGGCTTCAACAGTTGCGGTCATATTGCCGGGGTTTACCCCCAGAATGCGGTTCATGCGCTTTAGATCCACCACAATTCCGCCCAATATGGGCGTGCACCCGCCCGAAAGGCCTGACCCGGCCCCGCGGGGCGTAACAAAAATACCCCTGGCAGAGGCATAGCGCAAAATTGCAGCAACCTGCTCCGTGCTTTGGGGCAGCACCACGGCATCTGGCTTTCCGGTTGCATAATCATAGGTGGCATCACTGCGATAGGCGTACAAATCCGCCTGATTCACCAAAACGCTTCCCGCGCCTGCTATCCCTTCCAAATCTCTGCCCAGGCTGCTTGCCATTTGCACCTCGCAAAAAAAGGAGCCGGTTGCTTATCACCTCTTGTTTGCAGGTAAAAGCCTTTAAAGACGCCTTCCCTGCACCGTTTCCGGAAGAATTATAAAAGTTCAATCCATTATACTGCAAAATGAGATGAAATGCTGCCTAATATTAAAGCTGCAACCAATGGAGTGAGGTTGCCGTCATTTAAGCCTTATGCCGCTGTCAAAGGCAGCGCCTTCTCCATTAAGGCAAGGGCCAGATTCAATAAAGATAACAGGTTTTATTCTGGATTCAAAGTCTGCGATGGAATGACGGCTTTTTTCCGTGTATTTCGTGGTTAATGATTGTCGTTTTCCCTTCACCACCAGCCGAACGGTTGCTCCAGCAAGCTAGGTTGGGATATCGTAACCCAAGGCAAGCCTATCCCACAAAAAAACGCAACCGGCAGCAGAGACAATAATCGGAAGAATAGCTTTATTGTTGGGCTAAACTAGCCCAACCTGCTTTGCCAATTAAGCCCGAAGGCTTCGGAAAACCTCTTAAAAACGATCCTGCCGTCTGCTCCAAATGAAGGTTGACAATTGCTATTTTTTGAGTTTTTGTAATGTGGGCGCTTGCGATAGAGGATTTGATTTTCGCTGACACTTCTGCGGCGATTCTTGAATTGTTGGGCGGTAGCCTTAACAATATTCTTTGTGCTTTATAGAGGATGCGATTATCGCGAAAGATAGAACTTCTCTTCCTCGCAAGCGCCCCTTTCGAATTGGGAGTATAGAATCTATGTTTCGGGAAACTAAAAAACAACAATTAATTGATAAATTTAGGGCAGTAAAATCAATAACTGACATCGCCAACCTTCTCGGGTTGAAACCTAAAAAACTTAGTTATATATTATATCAGCTTGATGGAGGGCGAGAAAAACAATATGTTGATTTTGAAATAAAAAAACGTAATGGAGGTTTTCGTGTAATATCGGCACCTAGTGCGCCTTTGAAAGAAATTCAAAAAGAATTAAACTTATTACTTCAGACTATTTATTGGAAAAAACATAGTGTTCACGGTTTTATTAAAAATCGATCAATAGTTTCAAACGCTAATCAACATATTAACAAGCGCTATGTTTTCAATGTAGATTTGGAAGATTTCTTTCCGTCTATCAATTTTGGTAGGGTAAGAGGACTTTTTATAGCGAGACCATACTGTTTGCACCCTAATGCTGCTACAGTAATAGCTCAAATTGCGTGTTACAAAAATATGCTGCCTCAAGGGTCACCTTGTTCGCCAATAATATCAAATATGATTTGTTCGGCAATGGACAAATGTCTGCAAGAATTAGCAAAAAAAGAAAAATGTTTTTATACTAGGTATGCTGATGATATAACATTTTCGACGAATCTTAAAGCTTTTCCTGCCAGTATCTGCTCTGAATATAGAGAAATAATTTCAGCAGGAATTGAATTGATTAATATAATTAAATCAAATGGTTTTAGAATAAATGCGAATAAAATAAGATTGCAACCTAATACTATGCGACAAGAGGTGACTGGATTAATCGTTAATGATTTTGCCAACGCTAGGAGAAAAACTATCCGGCAAGTGTTTTCTATGTTATATGCGTGGAAAAAGTTTGGATTAGAAGCTGCTGAAAAAGAATATTATTCAAAATATTGTTTTGATAAAGCTAGCAATAAGAACATGAAATTCAAAGAAGTTGTTCTTGGTAAAATATCATTTATATCAATGGTTTTAAACCCAAAATCAGAAAAATATAGAGAAAGAATAAAAGGTTATAGAAAAATTAATAACCTTCCACCAAAGAATGTATCCCATACGCTACTCCTTTATTATTATGATTTGATATTGCGGGAAGGCACTTTGCCTATTATTTACACAGAAGGT
>JAGVAW010000326.1 GCA_020060085.1 Desulfobacterales bacterium | reverse complement strand
TTTGTGGACAAGGTTGCATCTTTGGAAAATGTCCGCCACCGGATCATCCACAGGGCTGTTCATAACCAGGCTTATTACCGGCTTATTTCAGATGCTGTTTTCACCACTGTCCAGGAATGGGTGCAGACCCCCAAAAATCTGGCAAAAAAAATTCCGGGCATGGGCAGGGTTTCGGATCTGGGCAGTCTTCTTTCCTCCATAGCCATGCCAAGTTTGCTTGAAACCGTTGAGGAGACCCTGCGGCATACCGTTGAAAAGGGACTGGGCAGCGTGGCGGCCTCAAGCGAAGAGCTTTTAAGGGAGTTTGTGGACGAGGATCGCATGGTGGAGGTTGCAGACGCCACATGGGAGCATGTGGGCTGCAAAACTCTTGCCGAGCACTTTTCCGCCATAGACCCTGTTGATCTGGACGACCTTATTGTCATTGGCCTGGATTTCTGGCTCCATTTCCGCACCACAGAGTTTTTTGCAGGCATCTGCAAGGAGCTTGTGGAGTATTTTTTTGAAAAATACGGGAATTCCGGCCTGGATGTGCTGCTTGATGATGTGGGTGTTGATGAGAAAATGGCAACCCGCGAGATTGTGGAGCTTATAAAGCCGGCCATGAAAAAGATAACAAAAACCGGGCTTCTGGAAGATCGCATCCGCGCGCGGCTGCTGCCCTTCTACCAGTCTTTGGAAGCCGCCCAAATTCTTGGCTTTGCTCCGGCTTTCGCCAATGCTCCGCAAACAGACGCCCCGCCCGCAAGGGAAAAATCCGCCCCTGCCCAAAAACCTGCCTCTGCCAAAAAACCAGCCAGGGCCAAGGCAGCAAAAAAGACGGACAAGGCTCCCCCAAAAAAGCTGTCCTCAAAAAAGACAAAGCCTGCTGAAAAAAAGAAGGCATCAAAATCCGAATCGGAATAACCTCTTATTTTTGAGGCGATTTTTGAGCAATAAACCTGACACCCTTGCCCCATTTTTGCGGCATATCAGAGAATATCCTGCGGTTTGCGGCAGCCCTCGAAAACCTCCATCAGGCGGGTGACAGCCAAAGTGGGGGGAATATGCCCCAAAGCCACGGCATCTTCCATTGCAGCAAGGGCCTGGCAAACTCCCTCGTGCAAGAAAAAGCGATCCCGTAAAATCTGCTCCACAAGGGTGTGGACCCAGCCCACGGTCTGCTCCTGGCGGCGTTTTTCAAAAACGCCCGATTTTTTTGTGTTGCCCACAAAGTCCAAAATGGTTTCCCAAAGCTCGCTTATTCCTTCTCCGGTTTTTGCGGAAAGGGCAACCGCAGGGGTTTGCCAGCCCTTTGTGGCAGGGCTGAGATAGTGCAGGATGCGGGCAAACTCCGCTGCTGCCGTGCGTGCGCGGACAAGGTTGTCGCCGTCTGCCTTGTTCACGGCAATGGCATCGCAAAGCTCCATGACCCCGCGCTTCATGCCCTGGATCTCGTCCCCTCCTCCGGCAATGAGCATGAGCAGGAAAAAATCCACCATGGACCGGACAGTCACCTCGCTCTGGCCCACACCCACGGTTTCCACAAGTATCACATCAAAACCTGCGGCCTCGCACACAAAGATTGTTTCCCTGCTTTTTCTGGCCACCCCGCCAAGTATGCCGCCAGAAGGCGATGGCCGTATAAAGGCGCAGGGGCTTGAGGCCAGGTTCTGCATCCTTGTCTTGTCGCCCAGTATGCTGCCGCGGGTGACAGATGATGTGGGGTCAACGGCAAGCACAGCCACCTTGTGGCCTTTTTCCACAAGCAGGCTGCCAAAGGCCTCGATAAATGTGCTTTTGCCTGCCCCAGGTATGCCGGTTATGCCTATGCGTATGGAATTGCCCACAAAGGGCATGAGGCGGTTTAGCATTTCCTGGGCAAGGCCGATATGCTTTTGGGAATTGCTTTCCACAAGGGTTATGGCCCGGCCAAGAATTGTGCGGTCGCATTCCTTCACGCCTTTCACATATTCATCCAGGCTCAACTCCCTGCGCTTTGGCGGCGGGGCGCTTTTTTTTATTTTGCAGCCCTGGGTTGCCGGATCCAGCACCTGGGTGGCAAAGCCTTCCCCGCCTTCTTTTGGGGCCCATTCCGGTCTTTTTATTTTTTTCATGAAAATGTCCGTTGAATTCTTTGCGCTTTTTTAGGCCGAAAACACACAGTACCGGACAAGCGGATTATTGCCTGCCCGCCATTGCCCTTTGGCCTGGCTGATTTTAAACAACAATAGCAGAATAAGAGGTTTTGTAAAGGCTTGCAGGCTGTTGGGGCAAGGCCTTATAAGGGCCGGATTCACACATGGAACAGCGCACGGATTTTAAACACGCGGGTTGCCGGAAGGTTTAAAATATCGTCCACGCCGGTTTCTCTGGCTATGGTCTTGAGGTTGGATGCAATTTCATCAGCAGAGGGCGCAATAAAGGTGAACCACACATTATAGTCGTTTTTGCGCAGGTAGTTGTGGGTCACGCCCTGGAAGCGGTTTACTGTTTTGGCGAAAAGGGCGATTTTTTCCTCCGGCACGCGGGCCGCACACAGGGTGCTCACAAAGCCCAGTTTTTCCGGGGAGAAGTTTCCGCCCATGCGCCGGATTATGCCCTTTTCCTTCAAGGCCGCCACCCGCTCAATCACGGTTTCTTCATCTGCGCTTACCTGTTGGGCAATTTCTTGATAAGGCCTTTCTGTAATCGGGAAATTGGACTGGATGCAGTTCAAGATCGCCCTGTCAAGATGATCCATTTCCTGGGATGCGGCCTTTTTGCTCATGGTTGAAATCATCCTTGGCTTTGCTTAAAGGCGGAAAAATCCGGCAGAAGAGCTTTCTGCCTGGCCTTGTCTTTCCCTCTTCTTACAAGGGAAAAATGTGCATGGTGCGATTTCTTGGGCCGTCAAACTCGCAGAAAAACAGCCCCTGCCACACTCCAAGCACAAGGCTGGAGTTTTCCACGGCAACAATGGCGCTTGACCCCATAAGGCTTGCCTTAACATGGGCCGGGGAATTGCCTTCAGCGTGCTTGTATGGGGCATCCGAAGGCACAATGGAATCCAGCGCCTTTAGAATATCGTCTGCCACATCAGGGTCTGCCGCCTCGTTTATGGTTATGCCTGCTGTCGTATGGGGAACATAGACAAGCACTGCGCCGTCTTTTATCCCCATTTGTGCAACAGCCGATAAAACAAGGGGGCTTACATTTACCAACTGGTTTTGCTGGGTGGTTTTGACAGATACTTTCATGCCTGCCCCTTTGGCAAAGGGTTGGCGCATGGCCATTTTGGCTTTTGAGCCTTGTTGAAAAAAGGCCGGGCATTAAAAAAGAAAAAGCCCTGCCGTTTTGGCAAGGCTTTTTCCCCAAAATGCTTTTCCGCCGGATTAGACGCAGCCGGTGGGCTTGGGCAGGCCAGCCATCTTGCAGGCTCCCTTGCCGGGTCCAGACGGGAACAGCTCGTAAATGTGCTTGAGTTTGAAGCCGGTGACTTTGGAAAGCACGCGCACCATAGGAGCAATACCGTTCTTCTGGTAGTAGTCCTGGAGCACATTGATGACCTTCCAATGCTCTTCGGAAAGCTCGTCGATGCCTTCGGTCTTCTTGACATACTGCACCCACTCGGTGCACCAGTTCTCAAAGGAGTCGATGAAACCGTCTTCGTCCACATTAAAGGTTTTGCCCATGAATTCCACTTCTGCCATTGAATGTCCCTCCTTGAATAGATTTCTATGCTGTGGCCCTCGGCCCTGAATCCCTGTCAGACAATCAGCGTCATCTCATATAAAACCAAATCGGGCTTGTCAACCCGAAAAAAGACAACCTTAAAAAGACCGTTGTTTTTTTAGGGCAAAAATGGAGCTTCCGGCAGGCGGAGAGGGCCGCCTTGCCAAGCCCAAAGGGCCAGCCCTTAATCCGGATTAAAAAACAGAACAGGCAGGCCCTTTTTTTGCGGCCTGCCCGTTTCCTGGATTTTTCTGGTCGGGGCGAGAGGATTTGAACCTCCGACCCCTTGAACCCCATTCAAGTGCGCTACCAGGCTGCGCTACGCCCCGACTTTCAACTTTTAAGGCCTGCGGCAGGCAAGGCCCACCATCAGCAGGCACCTTTGTAGTCCCAACAAAAGGCTCTGTCAAGATGAATGACCGGCCAAAATGCCGCATCTTAAGCCTTTTTCTCAAATTCCTTCATAAAGTCAACCAGGGCCTGCACCCCTTCAATGCCTGTGGGGTTGTAAATGGAGGCCCGGCATCCGCCAACGCTGCGGTGGCCCTTAAGCCCTCCAAGGCCTGCCTTGGTTGCCTGGGCCACAAATTCCTTTTCCAGGTCCTCGGAAGGAAGGCGGAAGGTCACATTCATAAGGGAGCGGCTGTCTGTATCTGCCGTACCCTTGTAAAAGCTGCTGCTGTCAAAAAAGCCGTAGAGAAGATCAGCCTTTTTCCTGTTTATCTCCTCCATTTTGGCCAGGCCGCCGATATCCTCTTCAAGCCACTGGCACACCTTGGCAACGGTGTAAATGGCAAAGCAGGGCGGCGTGTTGTACATGGAGTTGGACTCGGAAAAGGTGGTGTATTTGAGCATTGAAGGCAGGGAGGCAGGCACCCTTTCAAGCATATCATTGCGGATGATGACTAAAGTCACGCCCGCAGGCCCCAGGTTCTTCTGCGCCCCGGCATAAATAAGGCCAAAGCGCTCCACAGGAACAGGGCGGCTCAAGATGTCGCTGCTCATGTCTGAAATAATTGGAACAGCGCCTGTATCGGGAAACTTGGCCCATTGGGTTCCCTTGATGGTGTTGTTGGAGGTGATGTGCACATAGGCCGCATCCTTGCTCACCGGGATATCTTTTGGGATGTAGCAGAAGTTGCGGTCCTCGGAGCTGGCGATGACCTTCACCTGCCTGCCAAGAATTTTGGCTTCCTTGATTGCCTTGGTGGACCAGGTGCCTGTGTTCACATAGTCGGCGGACTGATCTGCGGGCAGCAGATTCATGGGGACCATGCAAAACTGCATACTGGCGCCGCCCTGGAGAAAAAGAATGGAAAAGTTGTCGGGCACGGTAAGAAGCCTTTTAATGGAGGCCTTTGCCTGCTCAATAACCTCATCGAACCACTTGGAGCGGTGGCTCACTTCCAGAATGGACATTCCCGAACCCTTGAAGTTCAAAAACTCGTCCCGGATGCGCTCCAGAACAGGCTGGGGCAATGCTGCAGGGCCTGCATTGAAATTGAAAATTCTTCCGTAATCCATGGCAGTTTCCTCTTTGAAAGCGGCCTGCGCAGCACCAAAGCTTTGCAGGGCCGGGTTCTTTGGTCTCCCTTAAATAAGGGCGGAAAAAATCCGTGGGGCTTTCCCTATATGGAAAGAGGCCGCTGGTCAAGGACAAAAGACAGGGGCAGGAAAAAGCCTACAACCAGGGCAAAAATTTTATGATACCATGAAAGAGCGCCGGGCCGCACAACAAGGTAAATTGCTCCAAAACCCCGGCAGCAAAGAGCATTATGCCATGAAAAGGCCTTTTGAAATTACCGTTTTTTGCTATGAAGGCCACAAGGGCGAGCAGACCCCCCAAAGTTTTATATTCGGGGATAATACCATCTTTGTGGAAGAAATTCTTGACCAGTGGCTTGCCCCTGATCACCGGTATTTCAAGCTGAAGGCCGGAAGCGAAGTTTACATAATCCGCCATGACGCCCAAAACAGCCTGTGGGAGCTTGTTTTCTACCATACAGCGCCATAGGGCCGGGCTAACTGTTTATTCAAAACAAAGAGGCTGCTCACGGCAAAAAAGCAGCCGTTTAAATTTCCTTCCAAAAAAAAGCGCTTGCTGCCCCTTGCAAAAAACAAGACCAATAAGGTATGAAAATCAGAACAGCTTGCAGCTAAAAAGTCTGCGGGCAAAGGCTTTTTCCCCCAAAATTCTTTAAAGAGGGCAGGCCGTGGCAAATCCGGCCATAGAATACCTTCCCCAAAAAAGATCCATCCTTCTGGTGGATGACGAGCCGGGCATCCGCAAGGTGCTGGGCATGACCCTTGCGGACATGGGCTATGAGGTAAGCACTGCCAATGACGGAGAGTCCGCCCTGGCGGCCTGCCGGTCAAATCCCCCCCACATTGTTCTTCTGGACATTAAGCTGCCCGGCATGGACGGCATTGAGGTGCTCTCCCGCATAAAAAGCGCCCACCCCCTTGTGGAAGTCATAATGATAACCGGCCACGGCGACATGGATCTGGCCATAAAAAGCATACAGCTTGACGCCATTGACTTTATCACCAAGCCCATCAACAACGCCATTTTAGAAATAGCCCTTGCCCGCGCGGACGAGCGAATCAGCCATCGGGAGCAGATTGACGCCTACACCAGAAACCTTGAAAACCTTGTGGAGGAAAAGAGCCAGCAGCTTGTGGAGGCCGAGCGTCTGGCAGCAGTGGGTCAGGCTGTGGAGGGGCTTATAAGTGCGGTCAACGGCCTTTCCGGAAGCCTGGAAGGGGGCATGAAATACTTTCACGAAATGCCCTGCTTCATAAGCGTTCACAATGCCCACGGAAAAATAATGGCCGTGAATGCCCCCATGCGCGAAAAGCTAGGAATTGCAGAGGGTGCAAACAGTTGGGACGCTTACGAAAACTCCGGGCCAAAAAACTGCCCGGCCCTTGCCACGGTTGAAGCAAAGGCGGGTTTGAGGCAGCAGCGCACCCTTATTTACCCTTCGGGCGAAAAAATGCCCGCAACGGTTTATACGGCCCCCATAAAGGCGGCCAACGGCTCGGTGAGCCTGGTTGTGGAGATTGCTGCCGATGTTTCCGAAATAAAGCGCCTGCAGATGGAGCTTGCCACAGCAAGGGCGCGGTACCGCGAGCTTTTTGACAAGGTTCCCTGCTTCATAAGCGTTCAGGACAAGTCCCTGCGCATGGTGGACGCCAATGCCCTTTTCAAGGAGCATTTTGACTTTGCAACCGGGGCCTTTTGCTACGAGGTTTACAAGGACCGAATGGGGCCGTGCACGGACTGCCCTGTTGCCCGCACCTTTGCAGATGGAAAAAGCCATTCCAGCGAAACAGTTGTCCGCTCCAAAACCGGGGAGGAATACAATGTGCTGGTGTGGACGGCACCCTTGAGGGATGCGGACGGCAATGTTGAAATGGTCATGGAAATGTCCACGGATATAACCACCATCCGCCGCCTTCAGGATCACCTTGCCACACTCGGCCTTTTTGTCGGCTCGGTTTCCCACGGCATAAAAGGCCTGCTTACGCGCCTGGATGCAGGCATCTACCTTATGGAAGAGGGGATAACGGACAAGGATGATAAGCAGGTCCGGGATGCTATGGCAATTTTGGGCACAAGCGTGGCCCGCATAAAGGAAATGGTGCTGGACATTCTTTTCCACGCCAAAAAGCGCGAACCCCAGATGGAGCCTCTTGAAACAGAGGCCTTTTGCAGGGATGCTGCCGCTGCTGTGGAGCTTCGCTGCCAGGCCCAGGGCATAGAGTTCAAGACAGACTTTGAAAAGGCCCCCAAAAGCCTTGTCACAGACAGCACCATGCTCCATTCCGCTTTGGTCAACATTTTACACAATGCTGTTGATGCCTGCATTGCATCCCGCCGCAAAGAGCGCGCCTGCCAAGTCACCTTTGCCGTTTATCCGCGAAACAGCAGCATTGTTTTTAGTGTTTCCGATAACGGCCCAGGAATGGATGCCTCCACCAAAGAAAAGCTCTTCACCCTCTTTTTCTCGTCAAAGGGCCGCCAGGGCACGGGGCTAGGCCTTTTTCTGGCCCGCAACATGGTGGCAAGCTTAAACGGAACCATAGAGGTGGAATCCCAGCCGGACCAGGGTGCCACCTTCCGCATTGTTCTGCCCGTAAAACAGTAACAAGGCTTCCGTGTGCTTTAGCGGCTGCTTAAAGCGTGGGCAGGGGTTTTGTGCATCTGCCGTTAGATGAGGAGGTGCGCTATGCCCTGGTGCCGGGCTTTGCGGAGAATTGGCAGAACGGAAAAAAAGAAAGACAACCGCCCGGTAAACCAGGTTCTCCGGGTGGAAGATAATGCCCAACGGGTAGAAATTTCCCGCATCATCCGCTCGCGCGAGCCAAACATTGATGTTCA
>JAGVAW010000078.1 GCA_020060085.1 Desulfobacterales bacterium | reverse complement strand
CCGGGCATTTTTTTTGAGAGTATTGTGGACCGGGCCATACTTGCAGTTGGCGGCAGTTATTTTGTGGGCCGGGTTTTTGTGGAGCTTCTGGAGCGGCGCGGCATCAAGGTTTTCGTGCTTAACCGGGGAACACGGCCCTTTAACCGGCCCGCCATCCACGAGATTCCCTGCGACAGGCGCGACACCCAGCGTCTGGCAGAGGCCCTTGCCCCGCTGCGTTTTGATGCAGTGGTAGATTTTTGCGCCTATTCCAAAGAAGATGTAAATCCCCTTTTGGAAGCCCTTGGCCCAAAACGGGCCGCCCATTACATCCAGATTTCCTCCTGCTCTGTTTATGCGCCCACAAAAGAGCTTCCTGTTGCTGAAGATGCCAGAAAGCTCTCCGGCCCCCAGCCGGAGCTTGGCCCGGCAGCGGATTACGGCTTCAACAAATGGCTTGCCGAATATGCGGCCAGCGCCTGGGGAATGCGCCACGGCGTGCCGGTTACAATTCTGCGCCCCACCATTGTTTTTGGCCCCTACAACTATGCGCCCCGCGAATCCTGGTTTTTTGAAACCGTTTTGAGCGGGCGGCCACTTGTTCTTCCTGCCGGGGATCTGCCCCTTTTTTCCTTTGCTTTTGTGGAGGATGTGGCAGAGGCGATTGCTGCCTGCACGAACAGCAAGGCCTGCCTCAACAGGGCCTATAATCTGGCAGGGCCGGAGCTTGTTTCCTACGGGCGCTATGTCCAGGTGCTGGAAAAGGTTTTGGGCAGAAAAATAGGCGTGCAATATCTGCCTGTGGAGCGCATTGACGCCATGCGCCTTCCACTACCCTTTCCTTTGGACAGCCACCTTGTTTATTCGGGGGAAGCCTTTGCCGGGGAACTCAATTTTTCCTACACCCCCTTTGACAGGGCAATGGACAAAACCTGGAAATGGTACAAAAGCGCGAAGGAGGCCCCATGAGCAAGGCAACCCCGGACCGGCAGGCGCTTTTGATGCAGGTGCTCAAGGCGGAATGGGAAATGTTCCAGACTGTCAATGCCGTGAGCCGGGCATCCTGCCAGGATGACCCTGACTCCTTTGCCGTGATGCGCGGGGCGCAGTTTGCCACATGGTCGGAAGCAACCCTTGAAAGCTATCTTTCCGACCTTACCCAGGCTGCCGGCCAGGGCAAAAATCTCATGACCTTAAAATACGCCCGCATGGACGGCCATGTGCCGCGCCTTAACCCCAGCCCTTTGGTGGAGCGGATTGTTGAAGTTCAGACCCGCTGGCAGCAGGAGCTTGCCGGGCGCTTTCCCCTTGTTCTGGGCCGGGGCAGGGGGGTAACAGACGGGCAGACAAGCTCTGGCACTTCCTTTGCCCGGTATCTGGCAGGCGAACTGGAAACCTATTCGGAGCGCACACTTGCCCTTTTGTGGCAGGACATGGAGGCACACCTTAAAGCAAACACCAATATGGCCGAGCAGGTCTATGCGGCAATGGTAAGGGCGCTGGGTTACGAGGACCTTGCTGATGCGGAGAAGTCTTTGGCCTCCCGTTGAGCAAAGGCAAGAAAGTTTTTTTTACAACCCTGCTTTGATTGCAGGAAAAACAGTCGGAAAGCGCAAAGGGGGCTTTGCCGCGCTTTTTGCCTGTTGAAAAAGGCAAATTGTTGTTCCATCTGGCAACCGGGAAAATTACAGGAGAAAAAAAGAGAATGGATCCTTTTCTGGAAAAACGGCTAAAGGAGTTGGATGAGGCCCGGCAGAAGGCAAAGCTGGGCGGCGGAGAAGACAAGATAGCAAAGCACCATGCCAAAGGTATGCTCACCGCCCGCGAGCGGCTGGACCTGCTTTTGGACCCTGGCAGTTTTTTTGAAATCAATATGCTGGCAGGCCATGCCATGAATCAGCCCGGAGACGCCATTGTGTGCGGGTCGGGTGCCATTGATGGGAGGCCGGTCTTTGTCTATTCCCAGGACCGCACGGTTCGCGGCGGCTCTGTGGGCATAGAGCACGGCATAAAAATGTACCGTACTGTGGAGCGGGCGCTTGAAATGCGGGTTCCTTTAATCGGCCTGCACGATTCGCCGGGCGCGCGCCTTCCCAACACCGAGGAGCTTGGCTGGCTGTCCATGCTCAAGCGCTCCATTTTCGGCAACATAAGCAAAGAGCACGGGGGCAGCGTTTTCTTTCCCAACACCCTTGCTTCGGGCATCATTCCCCAAATTTCGGGCATAATGGGAACCTGCGGCGGCATTTCGGTTTACAGCCCGGCATTAAATGACTTTATCTACATGATAGACAAGACCAGCCATATGTTCATCACCGGCCCCTTTGTGGTTAAGATGACCACCGGCGAGGACATTTCCATGGAGGATCTTGGCGGGGCCAAGGTTCATGCCCAGGTTTCGGGCAACTGCGACTTCCGCTGCCCGGACGAAAAAACCTGCCTTATGGATATGCGCAGGCTTTTGAGCTTTCTGCCGCTTAATTGTGATGAATTGCCGCCTGTCAAAAAAACGGGCGATGACCCCAAGCGCTCCTGCGAGGCGCTTCACGACATTGTGCCCATAAGCCCCAACAAGAGCTACGATGTGCGCCGGGTGATTGAGGAAATT
>JAGVAW010000018.1 GCA_020060085.1 Desulfobacterales bacterium | reverse complement strand
CAATGCGTTGGGTCCCGTGAACCCCAAAGGCCCTATTGCAGCCGGGTTTGCTGCACCCACACCGTAAAGAGCGCCATTGCTGTAAGAAAAAAGAACCCGGATGCTAGTGTGTTTGTCTTTTACCGAGACATCCGCACCTACGGCGAGCGCGAGGATCTCTACACAGAGGCGCGCAACCTTGGTGTCATCTTTGTGCGCTATTCATTGGATAACAAGCCGGAAGTTTTTGTGGAGGAGGGCTCTCTTTACATAAAGGCAATGGATCATGTCTTGCAGATGCCCATACAAATTGAGCTGGATCACCTTGTGCTTGCTGCGGCCATTGTTCCCAGGCAGGAAAACCAGGGGCTTGTTGACCTTTACAAATGCGGCCTCAATGCAGACGGCTTTTTAAACGAGGCCCACCCCAAGCTGCGGCCTGTGGACATGAGCGTTGAGGGCCTTTTCATTGCAGGCCTGTGCCATTATCCCAAGCCGGTGGAGGAATCAATAGCCCAGGCCCAGGCTGCTGCAAGCCGGGCGGCTGTTGTGCTCTCCAAAAAAACATTGCTGCTTTCAGGCAAAATCTCCAAGCACAACCGCGATATCTGTATGTCTTGCCTGGCCTGTTTTAGGGCCTGCCCCTACGATTCACCCTTTATAGACAAGGACGGCAGGGTGAGCCACAACGAGGTGAAGTGCACAGGCTGCGGAATCTGCGCCGGTGTTTGCCCGGCCAAAGCCTTTCAGGTGGAAAATTACCGGGACGATCAGATACTGGCAATGGTTGATTCTTACACCAAAGAGCTTTGGGAAAATGCGCCGACCAGTTAGTGCGCTGAGCTTTGTCGGCGCAAAAAAAACATTGTTACGAACCCTTTTATAGAAAGGACGGCCCATGAGCCAGGCAGTTCAGGAGGCCATTGCCGTGGAGGCGCCCAGGCCATACCCGGAAAACTGGGAGCCGTTGATTCTGGCCTTTGCCTGTCATTACTGCGCGTTCGGAGCAGCGGATCTGGCAGGGGTCATGCGTCTTTCCTATTCCCCCAATGTTTCGGTCATAAGGCTGCCGTGCACGGGCAAGCTGGATCATTCCTTTGTTCTGCGGGCCTTTGAAAGGGGAGTGGACGGCGTTTTTGTGGCTGGCTGACTGGAGGGCGAATGTCATTTCCTGGACGGAAATACACAAGCCAAAAATCGCGTAAACCGTATTGCCAAACTGCTTGAAAGCATCCGCATTGATCCTGCCAGGGTGGAGATGTTCAACCTTTCTGCGGCTATGGGGCCGCGATGGGCGGAAATCTGCACCCAATTCACCGAAAAAATCAAAATGCTTGGACCTTCCCCCATTGCCGCAGCTTTGCGCGGGGCAAACCGGAAAGGAGAGGCGACTCCATGATTGTGGGCAAGCAAAAACCCATTGACGACATTTGGGAAATGATTTCCGGCTATCAAAAAATCCTGGTTTTCGGCTGCAACACCTGTGTGGCCGTGTGTCACCAGGGAGGTAACAAGGAGGCCGAGATTCTTGCCTCTTTGCTGCGAATGCGTGCAACCCAGGAAGGTGCGGATATCCAGATAAAGGACGGCGGAATCGAGCGCCAGTGCGAGCACGAATTCTTTGAATCCGCCAAAGGCTCCATCCAATGGGCTGATGCGGTTTTGAGCCTGGCCTGCGGAGTGGGGGTTCAGTTCATTGCAGGCAAGTACCCGGCCAAGGTGGCTCTGCCCGGCCTGGACACCCTTTTCATGGGGGATGTGCAGGCTCCTGGCCTTCTCACCGAGTCCTGCCAGGGCTGCGGCAAGTGCATTCTCCATCTTACTGCCGGAATCTGCCCCATATCCCGCTGCGCCAAGCGCATAATGAACGGCCCCTGCGGAGGCTCCACAAAGGGCAAGTGCGAGATAAACAAGGAGCTTGACTGCGCCTGGCAGCTCATACTCGACCGTCTGGAAGCATTAGGGCGGCTTGATGAGTACGAGAGGGTTATTCCGGTCAAGGACTGGTCCACGGAAAGGGCGGGCGGCCCGCGCAAACTGGTGATGGACAAGGAGGCCTCATGAACGCCAAAACCAACAGCAGGCTGGAAAAGATTCTTGTTGCCGGGCACAAGGCCGTTACAAGCGAGTGCGGCCCGCCAAGGGGAGGCGATCCCTCCCACATTGAGGAAAAGGCCAACCTTATCCGCAACCATGTGGATGCCATAAACATAACCGATAACCAGACATCCGTCACCCGCATGTGCAGCCTTGCCGTGTGCATCCGCCTAAAGCTCATGGGGCTTGAGCCGGTATTGCAGATGGTGACAAGGGATAGAAACCGCATTGCACTGCAAAGCGATATTCTGGGGGCCGCCTCTTATGGCATCAGCAACATCCTGTGCCTTTCCGGGGACCACCAGAGCTTTGGCGACTGCCCCACGGGCCAGAATGTTCATGATCTGGATTCCATGCAGCTTCTGCAAACTGTGCGGCTCATGTGCGATGAAGGAAAATTCCTTGGTGGCGGGGATATTGATTCTCCGCCCAAAATGTTTAGCGGGGCTGCGGCCAACCCCTTTGCAGACCCTTACAAAATCCGCGTGCCTCGTCTGGCCAAGAAGGTTGCCTGCGGTGCGCAGTTCATCCAGACCCAGTGCATCTACAATGTGGAAAAGTTCATTGACTGGATGGGCAAGGTCTGCGACCGGGGCCTTCACGAAAAGGTTTTCATCCTTGCAGGGGTCACGCCGCTAAAGTCTGCGGGCATGGCCCGTTACATGAAAAACCGGGTTCCGGGCATGGATGTGCCTGATGATGTGGTCAAGCGCATGGCCGGTGTTCCCAAGGAAAACCAGCCCCAGGAGGGAATAGACATCTGCGTTGAAACCATTGAAAGGCTAAAGGAAGTGAAAGGCATTTCCGGTTTTCACATCATGGCCATTGAATGGGAAGAAAAAGTGCCGGAAATAGTGGAGAGGGCGGGTCTGTATCCCAGGCCGCAGGTATCCTGACCGAGCAGGACGGGAGAAAAGCCATGAAAACTTTTTTTGACCTGGTGCAGCAAGTTCAAAAGCCCGGCCTGTGCCATCGCTGCGGGGGATGTGTAACCTTCTGCACAGCCATAAATTTCGGGGCATTGGGCCAGGATGAGGACGGCAAACCTGTTTTTGCAGACATGGAAAAATGCATTGAGTGCGGCATCTGCTACATGATCTGCCCTGAGATTGACGAGCTTGACAAGGAAGCTGCGGAGCTTGTGAAATGGGAGCTTCCCATGGGCCGGATGCTGGAAACCACGGTTGTGCGCTGCGCAGACCCCCTTGTGCGGGCAAGAGCCACAGACGGCGGCGCGGTCACGGCCCTTTTGCTTCATCTTTTTGACACAGGCCGGATAGACGGGGCCATTGTGACAAGACAGACAGGGCTTTTTGTGCGGGAGCCCTGGCTTGCCACCACCCGCCGGGAGATTGCCGAGGCTGCTGGTTTCTTCTTTGACTCATCCCACGGAATGAGTATGTACAGCGAAAAGTATTCCACCTTTGCGCCATCTGTCCAGGCCTTGGGGCCGCTGGCCCGGCGCAAGAGCGGAAAAGGCAGAATTGCCTTTGTGGGTACCCCATGCCAGATAAAGACCATCCGCAAGATGGAAACATTGCATATAGTACCCACAGACGCAATCCGTTATGTTTTCGGGCTGTTCTGCTCCGGCAACTTTTCCTTTGGGGCAAAGGAGCGCGAGCGCCTGGAAAAGCTGGGCAAGTTCGAGTGGAGTTGGGTGCGCAAGATAAATGTCAAGGATCATCTTATGATTCATCTGGATAATGGCGATATCCGGGCCATACCCCTTGAAGAGCTGGACTTTATGAAGCGATTTGCCTGCCGCTTCTGTGATGACTATTCAGCAGAATACGCGGATGTCTCCTTTGGAGGCATAGGGGCAGAAGAGGGCTGGACCACCGTGGTTTCCCGCTCGCCCTTGGGCAGGGCCTGCCTTGCCCACGCCAGGGACGAAGGCGCAATAGAGGTCTATGCGAGCCAGGATAACCCCAAATTTGCCAGCGAGGCAACCCAAATCATTGTGGAGCATTCCCAAAAGAAACGCCAAAAGGCCGCAGACTTTCGCAAGACCCTGGAAAAGACACCGCCGGTCAGCATAAAAAGCTGATCGGCGGCTGGTTGTGCCCAATGTGTTGTTTTGTGGGGATAACTGCTTTGCTTTCTGTAAATCTCTTCGGTTTTATTAAAAATACCTCTGAACAGTTATAACTATGCCCTTACGGATTCCTCGCCCACTTCAGCACTTGCCTCACCTGCTCCCTATGTTCAATGGAGCTGTGGAGCCTGTAGAAATCGGTTTTTGTGGCTTCCAGCTCGCTTAGGGCAACAATGTCGCTGCGCTCGCCCACGCGCTTGATTCCGCGGATTATTATCTGAAGTGTGCCAAGGGCCTGGCCCAAGGCATTGGCCCTTGCAGCCATTGCCCAGATTTCGGAGTTGGGGTTGCCGTATTCCCTTAATCCGCTTCGCAGGGCTGCCACGCCCACCACGCCGCCCACCAGGGCAAAAAGCATAAAAACCTCCCGCTCCAGGGTGAACATGAAGCTTGCGGGCATGGTCCATTCCACTGCGTATGGGTCCAGAGTTTTTTTAAGCTCAAGGCGCACAGTGCGCACCTTGCCGAAAAATCGCTCCCTTTCCTCGTCCATAATCTGGCGGGCATAAAGCACCCTTTCCTCGTCAAGGCCCTCCTTTACAAGCAGCACTTCTTCAGGGGTGGTTTCCGTTGTCTGGTGCAGCTCCTTGGAATATTTTCGCATGAGCAGGTTAACCAGCATAAGGCCGTTGCGGTCGAAAAACTGAACCACATTCGGGTCAAAGGCAAAATCGTTTAACAGAACCCTTATGGCATTGCGGGGGTTTTTAAGCTTGTCTATGAGCAGTTGAAGGGAGTTTAAAAAGGCCACCCGCTCGCTTTTGTGCAGGTGCTCCTTTAGGTAATGCCACAGAAACTCGAATATTTTTTCGTGGGCTGCAAAGGCTGCCAGATTTTTTTCAAAAAGCGGGCGCAAAAAATGGCCCTGTTTGTCAAAGCAGGTGACAAGGATATTCACAAGCCTTTTGGCCTGATGCTCCGAAAAGCCGAAATCTTCGCCCAGGACTTCGTAATCCATTTCATCCAGGTAGATGTCCTGGGTGAGCATGGCCTTTATTTTGCTGCGTGTGATGGAGCGCTTGCGGAAAAAGACCACCATTTCCCAGAGCCGCTCGTCAACAGGCCTTTTTATGACCTCGCCTTTGGAATTTCTGCTTTCCATGCTGCCGGGCGGGGTGGCAAGGTCATCAAACACAATATCCGGCACATGCTCCAGGCTGTCCCGTAAAACCGTGAAAAGGTGGCCGAGCAGGGCATCCCGCTCTTCCGGCAGGGCGTGCTTTTCAAGGCCGTCAAGAAGATCCGAAAAAAGCTTTATGCGCTCCACAAGCTGGTAGCCGTCAATCTTTCCGTAATCCGTGTCGTAAAGACAGACAAGGGTGCGGGCGGTTTTGGGCGAGTCTGAACCCAGGGCCTTGGAGGCCACCCTTGCCATGCTGGCCTTTGACCCGGTGAGGGCTTCATCTGCCCTTGTGGTTATAAGCCAGCGCAGGTTGTTGATTTCCACGGCAGGCCGCGCAAGCTGCTGACGAAGTTTTTCAAAGGTGAAAACCGCATCAAAAAGGGTCACGCAGGCACCCAGAGAGCTGTTTCCCGGTGCATTGATCCACAGGGGGAGAACTTTTGAAACAATGGCCTCCATTGCCCTTTGGTTAAGGCGGTTGACCGCAGCCAGTATGGAGAGGTTTGCGTCCGTTTCATTGTCCGGCCCGTGGATAAGGGGCAGGCAGGCCTGGCCCTGGTCATCGCAGGTACCCTGCTCAACTCCACGGCTTCTGGCGTAGCGGCACAGGGCTTCAAGTGAGCGGGACATGACTCTTCCCCTGTCGCCATCCGGGTCTAAAAGCTCAACGCGCAGAGTGTTGATGCTATTTGCTGCAAGGGCCTGTGCCGCGGAAACAAACTGGCTTTCAAGGTCTAAAGCTTTATCGTCCCGCGTTGCCATGAATTGAATCAGGGCAAGATCCACAACAAGTTGTCCAAAGCAGATAACAAAATCATGCCGGGCTGTGGTTTTTCCCTGACCGGGCAGCGTTCTGCCCCGAAGCCTTATGAGAATGGAGGGTGCTTTTTCAGGCATCTGGAAGGCATTTGCCAGTTGTGTTTCAAGAATCTGCGCTGCGTTGAGCGCCTGGTTAAGGTTGCCGGAACCGGCCTGCCTGAAAATTTGGGAGAGGCTGACCATTATTTTTATAAGAATGGCGTTTCTAGCATCAGCCCTTTTCTGCTCCTGGCGAAGGCGCTCGGAAAGCCCAGACACGGAAAAGCCCCTTGCTGTTTCGGCAAGGCTGCCTCCTTCGGTGACGGTGATGAGCCGCTCGACATCAATGTCCAGCGCAAGATCTTTTTCCGAAGATGAACTCATGCAGGCACCCTGCTTTTTGTCTGGGGGTTAATATTTGCCGGTATTAAGTCTTAATGCCTATCTTATGGAGGGAATTTAAGGGCCAAAAGCTCCGGAGTTGTCGGAGCTTTTGGCCTGTTTTTCTTGCCTTCCTACAAAACGCCTAAAGCCTCAAGGGTAGGGCGGTCCAGCCTGCCTGAAGCAGGAAGATTGTTCTGCTGCTGGAACTGCGTCACTGCCCGATAGGTTGCCGGCCCAGGAACGCCGTCAACTGCAAGCCTATAGAACCCAAGAGCCGCAAGCCTTTGCTGGGCCGCCTTGATGGTGTTTTCCAGTGTCCGGACAAGCGCTTCATCCACCATGCCGGGCCCAAGGGAAAACTCAGAGCGGAAGCGCTGGATGGCCTGGTAGGTGATCGGCCCCATTATACCATCCACGCCCATTTTATAAAAGTCCAGGGCCTGAAGCATAAGCTGCACACGACCTATGGTGCGGGCATCATCTGTCCATGAAAGACCCTGGGCCGTCTCCACATCAACAGGGGTATCCTCATATCGGGTTGCTTCAAGCTCCTGGTCCGTGTCAGCGGATTCTTCAACCGGGGCCGGAGCAGCAGGCTTCTCCTGTTGGACAACAGCTTCCTTAATTTGTGCTGTTTCAAGGGCTTGGGGCTGGGCGGCAGGTGCGGCAGGCTCCGGCGCAGGTGCAGTTGCAACCATTTGTGTAGAGCGGTAGTCGGCAAGGTGTCCGAGCACTTCATCAAGAAGTGCGGAAGGGAAAAGATCCCCGGACAGTTCATACCAGATGGGTGTTGCCCTGCGACGAATTTCCCGGATATCTGCCTGGGACGACTCCACCTTGACCAGACCATACTGAATCATGGCATCCTGGAAAGAAACCAGATCCAGGCGGGCCAGCTCGTTGAAATCTAAAGCCATTTGCAGGCGCACGCCCTCAATGTTTTTCTGGTATTGCTCTGGAATGGACTGGAAGGCCTCCAGGGAGAGCAGCCAGAAGCCCGGCGAATAGCGCATCTTCAGGTTGTTCATGTAGCGGAGGCGCGTATAAAGCTGTGTGCCCACCACCCAGATGGATGGGGCTATGACAGCCTCCACAACGCCGGAGCGCAGGGATGGGGGAATCTCAAGTGCCTGGAGAGGTGTGGGGCTTGCCCCAAGCCTCTGGAGGAGCTTGCCTTCCAGCGGGCCAAACCATGTTGCAAAACGGACTCCCTGAAAATCTGCCAGGGTTTTTAAGGGGCGATGCACCGAATATGTCTCGTCAAAGCCCTGATCAAGCCAGGCCAGGATTTTAAAGCCCCTGGGGGCGATAACAGCATCAAAGCTGTCAATCATTTTTTCTTTCAGGTAATCTGTCTCGTCATAATCGTTGAGAAGAAAGGGCAGCCCAAGCACGGTTGCTTCCGGGGCCACAAGAAAGGTTCCCTCACCAGAAAGGCCCGAAGCATGAAGCCTTCCTATGCGTATGTTCTGGATGGCCTGGGTGTCGTTGCCCATGACCCCGCCCCAGTAGGCCTTCCACACAAGGTTGCCGTCACAGGCATCCACAAGTGCAGGAAAAAGAATATCCCGCACATAAACAGCATATCCCATATCCTTGGGCGCAAGGGAGGCGGTTCTCCAGAGAATTTTTTCTTCAGCCGTTGCTGTTTGGGCAAAAATGGCCGATGCCAGAAAAAATACGGCCAGCAATAAACAAAGACGCTTTTTTGAAAAAATCATGCCTTATCCCCCTTTGAGCTGTTACCTTAAAAAAAGCCGATTTTCCTCCAACATTTTTTGGGACACGCTGCTTCAGAAGGAATATCTTTTGCCTATTGACTGCCAACAAGCGCCCGCAGAGCAAAGAGAATTTGGAAGCAGAAACCAGGCGCAAAAAAATTGAATGAACAAGACAGTTGATAGACAGTTCGGATGGTATTAAAGTTTCCTGGGGCATAAAAATTGCCGGAAAATTTAAGCCCCAGGTAATATGAAACCAGTTTTTTGGCGGATTGTAAAGAGAAAAAACCTGAATTTGGAGAGCTATTCAGGTGAAATCATTTAGTTATGACGCAATGTAGCAATGCGTCATCTTGACCTTGCATTCAGTTTGATACCCAAACAGGATGAAATTGCTTTTGTCCGGGAAAAAACCTGTTTCACATATCCACCCGTACCTGGTTGGGCTTGAGAAAGGGAAGAACCACATCGCGCTTGCCGGGGATAAGGCTCATGGCATCAGCCGGGCAGCGCACGGCGCATTGCCCGCAACCTATGCAGAGCTTTGCGTCAACCACCGCGACCTTGTCCTTTACCTTCACAGCCAGGGATGGACAGAACTTTTCGCAGATTCCGCAGCCGGTGCAGGCCATTTCATCGGTTTTTGCATGGCAGTAGCAGGTGAAGTGAAGAGGCAGAATGCCCCGGTTATAGGAGCTTATGACACCGCAGCAGTCCCAGCAGCAGTTGCAGATGGCTATCTGGGGAAGCGCAGTGTCATCCCTGTCGTGGAATACCACATGCACAGCGCCTTTTTTCTGGCATTTTGCAACAATGTCCAATGCCTCATCCTTTGTTATTTCGCGGCCAAAGCCATAATCTGCCACAAAGCGTCCAAAATGGCCTATTACAATGCAGGCCTCCACCGGAACGCCAAATGAGCATGGCTCGTCCACCATTTTGCGCCACTGGCGGCAAAAGCAGTGCATAACGGCAAGGTTTCCTGCAGCCGCATTCTCTTCAATAAGCTCGTAAACGCTGGCTGTGGGCCTTACGCTGCCTGCTGTGACCGGCACATCCCTGTTCACAACTATTGTGGAGAGGCTGGTTGCCGCCTGCCTGTCCAGCGCAGGCACAACGCTTTGGAATGGACGGCTGAAAAGGCGCATCATAAGGTTTCCGGCAGCCCTCAAGGGAAGCACATTGAGCTGCTTCCAGGAGGCGAACAGCTCGTTCAAGCGATTGGCAAACTCCTGTTCCTGGGGATTTTCCTGGGCGCGGGCAAGCTGTAGTTCAAACCAGCCCACAAGTATGCTTGCCAGCACAAAAACAACCGGCAGCCCTGGCTCCTTTCTTGTCCACACAAGGCCCTTGCGGCAAAGGGTGTCAAGCAGGGGTGAAGCTTCCTCAACGGAAATTCCCCAGACCCTTGCAACAGACTCCAAAGAATGGGCATCGGTTCCCAAGGCTATGAGCCTGTCTGCCTCCTGATCAGTCATGGACATGTCAAAGCACCACAAAAGCGGATCAGTGACAGGAATGGGAATTTCATTTTGCCGGTTCATCAGGCGGGCAAGTTTTTTCAACTGCTTTTTCCGTTGGGGCTTCATTTTTTGTTGAGCCATCATACACCTCAAGCCTGGCAGTTAAGACAAGAAAAATTTGCCGAAATTATGGCGTCATTCTAAAGGCATTTTTTCTTTTTGCCAACAAAAAATAAAAGAGAAAAGATAGTAAAGCAGCTAGTAAAACTTTGGGCGGATTGTTTAAAAGGCAAGAGGCAAATGGTGCGGCACCATCAACTGCCATGCATATGGGACCTATCTCAAAAAAAGGTTTCTTCTGCGATTGGCTGCAAAGATATAAGGGTTGAGCCTTTTGGCGCTTTAATCGCTGCCCTTGAATTTTTCGCTCAATCTCGAAAACTATTTTTGAAACGGGTTCCAATAGAAACAAGGCCCCCTAAAAAAGGGGGCCTTGTCATGGCGGGGCTGGCAGGGCAAATCAGAAGTCGCGGGCTTCTATCTTTTCGCACAAAAAGAATACCTGTTTTGAAATTTCGTTCTTTGCCTTTATATGCTTTTCCACAGCATTGACAGAGTGCAGGGCCGTGGCGTGGTAACGGTTGAAGCTGCGGCCTATGGCCTGGAAAGACTGATCTGTGTAACGCCGTCCCAGGTACATGGCCACCTGTCTGGGTAGGACAATGGTCTGTTTGCGGCTCTTGGACAGCAAATCGGCTTCAGTGACCTGGTAGAACTTGCATATAAGCTTTTTGATGGATCCGATGGTGAGCTGTTTGCCTGCCACCTGAAGGTTTTTGAGCACCTCCATTGCCAAGGCTTCATCAATGGGGGTTCCCAGAAGCCTTGAGCGGGCCAGCACTCCGTTTAATCCGGATTCAAGCTCACGCACATTGGTAACAATTTCGGAAGCAAGCATTTCCAGGACCTCCTGGGGAACCTGGTTTCCGTTTGCTTTTTTCTTGAGTATGCGCACCCTTGTTTTGAAATCCGGAGTTTCCATTGTTGCCACAAGACCCTGGGCAAGGCGGGAGCGAACTGTGTCGTGAAGTTTGGGAATCTCGCAGGGGCGGTGATCACTTGTAAAAACCAGGCGTTTGCCCGATTCCATAAGAGAGTCCAGAACATAGGAAAGCTCTTTCTGGGTGCGTTCTTTGCCGGAAAGGAACTGCACATCCTCTAAAATTAGCACATCGCAGGAGGCCCGATATTTGTCCTTGAAGCGGTTTAGGGTGTTGCCCTGGAGGGAGTCCACCATCTCGCTGGTGAAGTCTTCGGCAGTGACATAAAGCACCCTGAAAGACGGATCTCTGTTAAGTATATGATGGCCCACGGCCTGGGAAAGATGGCTCTTGCCAAGTCCTGTTTTGGACAGCACAAAAAGGGGCAGCCAGGTATCGCTTTTGCGGCTGGCAAGGGAAAGGGCTGCTGAATAGGCCAAGTCATTGCAGGACCCCACCACAAAGCGGTCAAAGGTGAAGTCCCGGCGCAGAAGCCGTCCAACAGGCCTTGGCCCGCCAAAACCTGGCAGGTGAAGCTGTTTTGGCGTCCGGCTGTTGTCATGTGTCGGGGATGTCTCCTGCTGATGCTCCTGCTGGGCCGACTCCGGGCCTCCGGAGCGTTGCAGAACTTCAAGTGCAAGGGAGACAGGCTTACTGAATGCCTGCTGGAGCGCCTTTTCCAGCAAATCCCTGTGATGCTCCAAAAGCCATTTGCGGGAAAAATCGTTAGGGCATTGCAGCACCACCGAATTATCACGCAGACAAAGGGGTTTTAGGGGTTCAATCCATAGCAGAAAACCGTGGTCAGGAATTTGACTGCGAAGCATTTCCTTGGCTGTTGACCACGCCGAGCAAACAGAATCCAAAAGCATAGAACGCCCCATGCAAAAAGAGAAAAGGTCTTTAAAGAATAGTAACGCACCGAAAATAAAAATGGGGAAACAGCAAAACTTAAAGCTTAAAAGAAAATACGGGAGGGGGGCGCGCAAGGCGCATGGGACAAATAGTCTGTCGTCCCCCCCTCAAGACAGACAATCCTGCTTGTGACGCAGACCAGGGTGTGTTAGTTCCTGACCTGCAATTTACAAACGAAACAGAACTCCTGAACCGGGCTTGACCCGGTAAATGCGGAAAATTTGGATGTTTTCGTTATTTCTTCCAGAATGAGGCTGGAATGTCCTCGCTGTTGAAGGTCATATTAAGCAGCTCATGGCTTTGGGGTCAACAGCGATGTGGGCCACTTGTCCAAGGCCTCCAAACAATATCGAAACATAACTTTCATATAATTTAACTAATTGTAATAACTTAATATATTAATTGCAAATTCCTTAAATATGTCAAAACACACCTTATTTTGCCACAAAGGGTTTTGCCAAGTGTTTTGGGGTACATCCGTGACATGGGCCAAGTTATTTACAAAAAATCGTTTCTTTGGTTTTCTTTATTTTTCGGCAAAAAGCTTTAATTTTTGAAAAAACTTTTGTATGGCACCCCATGAAAACAGCAATCATTATTATTTAGAGGCAAAAGAGCCGCTTGCCTTGCGCTGTTATGCAATTTTGCCTCTTGAGAAGATGGCAAAAATTTTGTAACCAGAAGCATTGATCTTGTTTTAGGCCCGGGGCCTTTGCCGGTCCGGTCTGAACAACCGCACGGGCCCAATGCATAATCCGGGTGCCTGGTTTTGTCCCAAGGGCCTTGCCTTTAAGTTTGGTTGCCAATCACCTTATTTTAAAGAAAACGAGCCATGTCTGCCCTAAAAAGCAATCCGACCAGCGAATTGAGGCCCATCATAGCCATCACCATGGGCGACCCGGTGGGTGTAGGCCCGGAAATTGTGTGCCAAGCCCTTTCCAATCCTTCAATTTACCGGGAATGCCGCCCGCTGGTCATAGGGGATGCAGGGGTACTGAAGAGCGCTTCTGCAATTGTGGGCAAGAGCTTTCAATTTGAGGAGATTGCAACTCCTGGACAGGGTATTTACCGCCCAGGCACAATGGATATTGTTCCAGAGAGCCGCCTGGATGCTTCTGCCCTTGTTCCTGGTGCGCCCACAAAAAAAACTGGGCGGGCAATGGTGGAATACATTTTTAAAGCCATTGACTGGGCCATGTCCGGCGAGGTTTTGGCGGTTGTCACCGGGCCTATCCACAAGGGAGCCATGAATGCGGCGGGTTTTGACTACCAGGGCCATACGGAGATTTTTGCAGAAAGGACCAACACAAAAAAATTCGTCATGATGCTTGCCGGAGATCGCCTTAAGGTTACCCTTGTGACCATTCACATGGCCATAAGCCGGGTCCCTGCGGCACTTACAAGGGAAAAGGTGCTCACCACCATAGAGATTACCCATGATGCCCTTAAAAGGCGCTTTGGCATAGACCGGCCCCGCATATTTGTGGCGGGCTTAAACCCCCATGCAGGGGAGGACGGACTTTTCGGGGATGAGGAAGCCACAATCATCGCCCCTGCTATAAAGGATGCAAAGGAGGCGGGAATCAATGCCACAGGCCCCCACCCGGCAGACACCCTTTTCTTTCATGCAGTAAAGGGCGGCTGCGATGCTGTTGTCTGTATGTACCATGACCAGGGGCTTATTCCCTTCAAGCTGATTCATTTTCAGGATGGTGTGAACACCACCCTGGGGCTGCCTGTTATCCGCACATCTGTGGATCACGGCACAGCCTACGACATTGCCTGGACAGGCAAGGCGGATTGCTTAAGCCTTGAGGCCGCCATCCGCATGGCCGCCCGGCAGGCTGCCAGCAGAGTACGAGTTAAGGCCCTGAATCGTAAATGAAGGTCCGGCAGGCAATTTGCCGGCAGGCTTTGGGCCGCCCCAGGATAAAAAGGGATAAACCGGAAGGATTGGCCTTTTTTATGGAAGGCCCACCTTGCGGAACATAAAGTAAGCTGCTCCTGCAAGGCAAAGGCTTGCCCAAAGGTAGTCAAGCGTAAGTTTTTCTCGCATATAAAACATGCAAAAGCCCGCAAACACGGTCATGGTTATTATTTCCTGCATCACCTTGAGTTGGGGCAGACTGTAAAAGGAAAAACCTATCCGGTTTGCCGGTACCTGAAGGCAGTATTCAAAAAAGGCCACACCCCAGCTTATCATTATTACAAGAAAAAGCGGCGAGGTTTTTAAATCCTTCAGGTGGCCGTACCAGGCATAAGTCATGAAAATGTTGGACCCGAAAAGAAGCACTATGGGCAAAATCCGCATTGCCTTATCCCTTTGCAAAAAAAATCTGCCGGACAACCCAAAAGACCCCGCAGGGCAACTCCTGCAGGGCCTTGATAATAAAATTGAAAGCGATATCTCATACGCTTTTAAAGTTTGATGGGCAAGCCCCCCTTGTTTGCTTTTAACAAATTGAATTTTTGATTCCTGCAAAACGGTCATTTTTTGGTCAAAGCAAAAAAATGGCTGCCAATTTCAATAACTCACCCGCCTTAAAAAAAGGCCCTTGGCTGGGGCTGTCGGCCCGGCCTGGCCCCTGTCCCCGGATTCCAGAATTCTTGGAATGTCATCCGGCGCAAGGCGCTTGCGACCAACTTCTACAAGGGTTCCCACAATGTTTCTCACCATGTGTCGCAAAAAGCCGTTTGCCTCAATATAAAAGGTGAGATACTCCCCCTGCATCTCCCACCGGGCAAGGCTTACGGTGCGTATGCTTGAGCTTCTGGGGCTGCCCTTTGCCTCGAATGCGCTAAAATCGTGGGTGCCAATAAAATGGGCGGCTGCCTTTTCCATTGCAGCAATATCCAGCGGTTTCACAATGTGCCAGCAGTAGAAGCGGCCCACGGGCGAGCGCTGGCGATGATTTAAAATGGAATAGGAATAGAGCTTTCTTTTTGCGCTTTTGCGCGCGTGGAAGTCGCTGGCTGCTTCCTGGCAGGTTCGGATCACAATGTCCTGGGGGAGCAGACTGTTCAGGGCTTTTTCCAAAACTTCCGGGGCAAGGGAGGTGTCTGCATCAAAATGGGCGCTCTGGCCTGTTGCGTGAACCCCGCTGTCCGTGCGGCCGGATCCGTGGAGAACAACCGGCTGCCTTACTATGTGGGCAAGGGCGTCCTCTATGATTTCCTGAATGGTGGGCACGCCGGGCTGGCGCTGCCAGCCGAAATAATTTGAGCCGTCATATTCAATGGTTAAAGAAAATCTGGGCATGGCAGCAGGAATCGTCCGGCAAATTTAAGCGTGGCCGGGGGAATGGGAGAGCAGGGCAGGGTCAATGCCTAAACTGCGTGTGGCTTTGTCCCACTTTTTGTCATCATCCTCTTCAAAAAGAATTTCATCATCTGCCGGGCAGTGCAGCCAGGAGTTTTCGAGTATCTCATCTTCCAACTGGCCGGGCGCCCAGCCCGCGCAGCCCAAAATCAGCAAGAACTGCTCTGGGCCTTTGCCCTTGCAAATGGCTTCAAGAATGTCCAAGGAGTTGGTCATGCCCACTGTGTCGGAAACCATGAGGGTTGCATTCCAGTCAAACGGAGGACCGTGCAGAATAAACACATGGCCAGGATGCACAGGCCCGCCGATGTGGATGGGGACCTCGCCAATGGAAGGCTCGTGCTCCAGACCAAGCTCCTTGAACAGGGTCTTTGCCCGGCCTCCGGAAAGGGGTCGGTTGACCACAAGGCCAAAGGCTCCTTCCTGGTTGTGAACGCACATATATGTAATGGTCTGCGAAAAATTGGGGTCATCCAGGCTTGGCATGGCAATCAAAAAATGCCCGGTTAAAGGCCCTTTTTCCGGCTGCGGCTCGCTCATGCAATCTCCATTAATGAAAAAATCAATCGACAAATTTCTTTTAGCCTAAAACCGTAATGGCAAAAACCGTTCCCTGTCAAGAAAAGTAAGGGCCTACACTTTTGTTTTGGTGAAAACCGTAGGGGCTTGGGCTATGACCCAAACTGCAAAAAGCTTTTCAAAAAAATCAGCCGCAATCCTGATAAGTAAGGAATGCGGCTGAAAAAAAGCCATATTTTAAATTGCCCTTATCCCTTGTCAGCCAGAAAGCGCACGCCCTGAAAGGGACAGCGGCTAAAATCGTGCTTCACCTTGGAATCCTTAACGCTCAAAGCCCCGCACTGGGCTGCTCCAACGCAGTCCACAATGTGTCGGGGGCCTTCTTCTCCAATCCCGTAAAAGGTATAAAGACGCTTCAAGCGGATCTCTTTTTTTAGCACAGGACACTTGACATATTTGAACTCTACAAGGTCCATGGGCTTTATTTCAGGTCTAACCATGATCTGTCCCTTCCCTCCCAACTGCTTTTATATTAATAATAATTAGTATTTCTGAGCTTATGTCAATGCTTTTGCCCCGACAGCCCTGCCTGGCATAGCTTTGCAAGAAAAGTCCCTATCATTTGGGGCATTGTGGCGTATGCATCCATTCCTTTCAGTTCTGCCTTCTTCTTGACGCCTTGCCGGAGATTTTCTATTTTAATGATAGGGTCAAGGTTGTGGCAAATTCACCCAAAATAAGGACAAAATGATGAAAAAAATTGGAATGCTGATTTCTTTGCTGGGGTTGGCGGCGCTTTTTTGCAGCGGTTGCGCGGCTGTGGTTGTGGGGGCCGGGGCAGGGGCTGTTGCTTATGTTGCAGGCGAGGTCCAGCGGGATTACCCTGCGCCCTATGCAAAGGTTGTTACCCGCGCGGAGCAGGTTATCGCCCAGCTTGAAATTGTGATAACCGAAACATCCCGCGGCGGCATGGAAACATGGTTTGAGGGCCATAACCAGCAGGGTACGCCTGTGCGAATCCGCGTGAGCACACTTGGCCCGGAAGTTACCAAGGTCGGTGTGCGGGTGGGCCATGTGGGCCTTTGGGACAGGGAGCGGGCCGAGGCCATCCACGGATATATTGCCCAGCGTCTTTAACCGGTATGAGGGTGCTGCTGTTTTTTGCGCAATTTTTCGCAAAATAATCCGGGCAAAAAGGGCAAAGCCGCGCTATGGGGCGTCAAATTGCTGACAGGGCTGTTTTGAAGGTGCTTGCCTGCGTGCGCGAAGCCCTGTTGCGCTGCGGCCTTTCAGGCCCTCAAAAAGGCGTCCTTTGCGCTATCTCCGGCGGTGTGGATTCTGTTGTCCTGCTTCATGCCCTTTTCCGTTTGCGCCCTGAACTTGGCTTTTTTGTGGGCGT
>JAGVAW010000031.1 GCA_020060085.1 Desulfobacterales bacterium | reverse complement strand
TGCAGGCGGCGCAGCCCAGGCATCCAGAATCTCCTTTTCTTTGTCATCCAATGCTGAATACAGGTCCATAAACAGGTTGGGGCCGGGCATACCGTTCATAAGGTAGGGAAGAATTGCGGTAACCGGCTTCTTGCGGTTTTCCAGAACCCGCTGGAGAATAAGCTCGTGGGGTCGCAGACCCTTGGGACAATAGTTGTTGCAGTTAAAGCAAAGGGTGCAGCGGGAGAAAACATCTTCCACAGGCACTCCGTTAATAAGGTCGCGCACAGAGGCAGATGCCGCGCCCCTGTCCATCTGCATCACAGGGCACTGCACCAGGCAGTCTCCGCACAGGTCGCACTTGCTCCAGTCAGAGCAGTCCTTGTAAGCCATGCTGTTTTCTCCTTATCCAAAGAAAGCTGCTGGTTTTTCTACATTGTGAAAAATCAACATTTTTGCTATATTACTTGCTATAAATATAAGAAACAAGGGCAAAAAATTTGACTTTATTGTTAGGGAAACACAAAGGGAAATTGTTCTTGATGGCTCTGCACATTGATTCTGGCCTGCACCGGCAAAGCTTTTGACTAAAGCTGTAGCCCGGAATGATGAGCATCCTGGGCAGGCCCAAAGGAGAGTCAAATCTTCTGCACCGGTGATAGTGCCGGTTTTGCGCTACGGATAAAATACATGGAAATCCTGCTGGATCTTTCCCGCCATTGCATAGAAACCCAGGCCAAAAAGGTTTACGAACAGAAGCTTGGCCTCTATTTCAAGGCCGGGCCGGAAAACAGGCCGCTTCTTGAGGAGCACATTGAGCTGCTTAAAAACTTTCTGGAAAGTGTGGATTTTGGCGATCTGCGGGCAAGGCATCCGGCCCTGTCCGGCAACAGCCCTGAAACAGCCGTGCTTTTGGCGAATTCCGGCAGCTCCGGCTTTTTGGTGAAGGTTGCAGGGCTGGACTTTACACCCCTTGAAAAAAAGGCCAAACTTTAAATTGTAAAACTCACCCTCTGTAAACCACTTAATAAAAGGGCAGGCGCATGAAAACTCTTGAGGATTTCCAAAAAGCCGGAAAAGAACTGTTTGAAAGGCTGCACCTTTCCACCTGGCCTGTTGCCATCCGTTACATAAAGGATGATCAGGAAATTCCCCAGGGAGCAATGCGGCCAAGCCTTTTCGGCAAAAAAATGGCCCTGTGCCAGGCATTCACCCAGGCCCGGCAATGGGGGTCAACCGTTGCTATGACCGCTGCTGACAATTTCTGCGTGCCGTCTTCGGCTATGCACCAGTGGGCGGGCCTAACCCAGAAGGACCTCATCCAAAGCCAGGTTTTACAGGGCTGGCACAAAAACGAGGATGCGGAAAGACGCCGTTTTGCAGCAGCCAACGAGCTTATGGAAAAGGGTGCTGAAAAAATGAAGGGGGCAAATGGTCTTGTGTGTGCGCCGCTGGAAAAAACCCCCGTACTGCCTCACAGTGTGCTGGTTTATTGCAACGGGGTTCAGATAACCCACATCATACAGGCGCTTTCATACGAGCATCTTCATGTGCCGGAATCCCGCTTCGAGGGTTTTGAGGAATCCTGCGTCAAGGGCGGGCTTCTGCCTTTTGTGACCGGCATTCCCCAGGTTGTCATCCCCGGCATGGGCGACCGCTCCTTTGCAGGCATTCAGGATCACGAGCTTGCCATAGGAATGCCCGCTGATCTGGTTTTCTACACACTTGAAAACCTGTTCAAAACCGGCGGCCACATGAATATAGGATACCCGGCCAAAAGCATGCTTGCCATGCATCTGGATGAGAACCTGACGCCTGGATTTGCATTTCTGTGGAACAAAATTAAATGATCAAGGGCGTGCCCAGGGAGCCGTGGGCGGCGTTACGCTCGTTTGGCAAGGTCTCGATGTACAACAAGTACACCTTCGACCTTGCCAAACTCGCAAGCCTTGTCCATGAGCCTCTGGACCCGCCCTGTAGGTATGGAGAAGCGGCCCAGGAAAACGATGGCTGCGTTGCGCTTCGCTTGGAATTTAGGTCATGTACCAACTGTGCACTCCCTCATTCCTCGCTTGTGCGCCTTGCCCTCCTTTCCCTGGACCCGCCCTGTACGCGCTGGTGGTTGGATGGAAAAACCACAACGCCCTGGACCCGCCCTGTGCGTTTGTGGTTGAAAAAACACCGTATCCTGGAACCGCTTGTCGGTGGTTGGATAGGGGAGAACCTCCCACTATGCCCGTCATTCCCGAAAAAACAGGAATCCAAGGGGTTATTCCGGGTCGGGCTGATCCAATCTGTAATTACAACTTTGAGATTATCTTACAGAATCATCATAAAAAATATTTGTTGAAGCCCCGACAAAACCGCCTTCAATCTTTGTGTACATAATCTGTACTGCACAATAGGGGGTAACATCAACTTTTCCACGCCATGTCAAAACTCCCGTCATAAGTATTGATGGTAAATGATTTAGCACAACATCGCAGTTGATTAGGACTTTCCCGGAATATGGAGGAAGTTGATCCCATTCTCCGGCAGTTTGGGGATATCTTCCCACCTTGGTGCCAGACGCATCATAAAAATCAATAAAAAAGTCGATTGGTCTATTTCCGCGATTGTTTGGAGCTATTATAACGGGGGTGTATTCTGAAATTCCCAGCGCCCACCATCCATTGCACCCATAGTTCATAGTTGGCAGATGAATTGTCCCTCTTTTCACATAGTCGCCGGCAATTGCAGGCGAAGCCAGCAGGGCTGTAAGAAGCAAAACCAGAGCAAACAAAAAAGCCTTTTTCATGACTTCCTCCTTTTGTTGATAAATATTAAGTTGTTTGGGTGGCCAATCCACCAGAGCAAGGGTGGAATAGTGTGTAGTATAAGCTTATATCTTAAATCTTGTCAAACAAAATACACGATAGTTCCAAGGAGCTTTACCAAAGATTTGAATGAGTTGGTCATGGCGATCTATATAAGCCCCTGGCAGTTTCATGCCAAGTTAAACCAATGAAGCAGCTTGCCGGAATCCATGCAGGGCGCGGCAAGGGGTAGGTTGGGCTAGAAAGCCCGGCCCTTGAAGGCTGTTTTTGGGTACAAAAAATTTTCCGGGCATTTGTACCCCAACAAAAACAGGTGCAGGGCGGCAAGGCAGTCAAAAGAAAAAATAAAAATGGATTGTCGTTGGGCCACGCAAATCCGGGAATAGGCCTTTGCCTTCTAACATCCTCCATTTGCCGGATTTGCTAGCCCAACCTTGTATTATGCAAACCAGTTCAGCAACCAGCTTTTCTAGTCGAAAAAATCGCAATACGGTTGCGAGTTTTTACCTCGCAACCCTTAACCGGCGATTTTAAGTCTGCCCAGGCGGTGCTTGGGTTTTGCCCCTTTTCCAATAAGGATAACAGCCCTATTTTATTCTTGATTCCAGCCTTCGCTGGAATGACAGGCCGGGGTTTTTGCCCTTCAAGCACAATCCTAAAGGGCGGTTCCAGGGAAAGGAGAGCAAGGCGCGCAAGCCGGACAAGGACGAGGTGTACTGTTGGTACATTGAGCTCCTTGTCCGGCGAAGCGCAACGCAGCTATCGTTTTCCTGGGGCCGCCCTCCTATCGTTTTCCTGGGAATGCCCTATGTTCTACCAAAGGCGCTGGTCCTCCCCTTTGCACTGGCAAACTCCAACTCCCAAATCAGCCTGTGGGCCACCAGCCCGCCGTCTGCATCTCCTGCAAGCAGGCAAAGCCCGTCCGGTGAAAGGGCAAGGGAGCCGATGCGTCCTGTCTTTCCGTGGAGCTGGGCGGTCTGCTGGCTGCTTACAAGGTCCCATATTCGCAGGGTTTTGTCCTCTCCGCCGGAAACAAGGGCCGTGCCGCAGTGGGAAAGGGCAAGGGCATTGACCGCACCCTTGTGTCCTGTGAGGGTTGCAAGGCATTTGCCTGAAGGAAAATGCCAGTATTTAATTACCCCGTCTGCATCTGCGCTTACCCCAAAGCGGCCCTGGCTGGTAATTTCCAGAGCCAGCACAGGCGCGCGGTGCCCGGTGAGCATGAACTCCTTGGAGCCGGAGGAAAGGTTCCACCAGCCTGCTGTGAGGGATTCTCCGGGCCATAATGCGTGGATTCCGTCAGCAGATACCCTTATGCAGGTGACCTGCTCTGCCGGGTAGGAAGCTATTTTTTTGCCGGAATCCAGGCGGCATGAGTGCACAAACTTTTCGCTGCCGCTCAAAAACTGGCCGGAGTTTCCCACAATGGCCAGGGCTGTAATTGCGTAGCGATCCACCACAAACTCGGCAAGGGCCTGGCCGCTCACCGTACTCCAAACGCGCACGGTTTTGTCCAGCCCGCCGGTGAGAACTTTTTCGTCGTCAGGAGTTATTGCAACGCAGGAAACGCCGTCCGTATGCCCCCGGAGCGTGTTGAGGCAGCGGCCTGTGGCAAGGTCCCAGCGTCGGGCTGTCATGTCGTAACTGGCGGATATGGCCCACGAAGAGCTGGCCTGGGAAATGGCAATGCCCCGGATTCTGTCCCTGTGACCCTTGAGTTCAAAGAGCATATTGCTGGAAACAAGCTTTTTGATGCGGCCCTGGGGTACGATTTTCCGGTAGAGTTCCATCACTTTTTCGTTTTCCGAAAAATTGGCCTGCCGCCAGGCCAAAAGCAAAAGATCATGGGCCTGACGGTTGTGGCCCCTGTCTGCCAGAAGCTGGGCCTGGGAAAGCTTTTGTTCAAAGAGATTTTTTTCCAGCAGCTTGAACTCATAGCGCATGAGCCGGGAAAGGGAGAGGGGGGCGCGGTAGGACGGCTCCCATGCTGCCTCGAAAACCGAGGCCTTGTTTGCCGGGCCGGTTAGCATTCCTATGTGACCGTCCGTGCAGATGGAAATATTCATAATCTGGGACTTGTGGCAGGCAAGGGTGCGTAGGCAGCGGCCTTCTTCAAGCTGCCACATTTTGAAAGCACCTTCTCTGCCCAGGCTCACGGCAAAACGGCTGTTTGCGCTGATTGCAACAGCCTGCACCGGTCCTTCATGGGCCAGAAAGCGGCTCTCGCAACGCCCTGATGTCAAGTCCCATAGACCAAGCTCTCCCCTGGAGTCACCCAGCAGGGCCTTTTTGCCGTCCGGCTGCATGGTCATGCAGTGAATTGGGCTGTGTAAGGGAAGGGCGGAGATATTTTTGCCGCTTAAAAGCCCCCAGTAGTAGAGGGTGTTGTCCAGGGAAAGGCTTAAGGCAAAGTGGCCGTCTGCGGACATGGCCACCTGATGTATGCGGAAGGTGTGCTCCAGAAAGCGGGCCAGAAGCTTCTGGCTGGAAAGATCCCAGTAGCACAGGGTCATGTCCGTGCTTCCCGAAAGGGCAAAGCGCCCGTCTGCGGAAATGGCCACGCTGGTGATGGAATGACCGTGCTCCTTTAAAGTTGCAAGGCATGATCCTTTGGAAAGCTCCCACAGCTTGACTGTTCTGTCGGCCCCGCCGGAAATGCCCATGCGCCCGTTGCCTGAAATGGCTGCGCACAAAGCGCCGCCGGCATGGGCCTGCCATGATCCTAACAGCTCGCCGGTGGCAAGTTGCCAGCAGGCCAGCCTGCCGTCAATTCCCGCAGAAAGGCCGTACCTGCCATCCGGCGAAACAGCCACGGACGCCACGGCCTGATCGTGGCCGGAAAGCTCGCGCACAAAGCCATTGCGGTTTATCACCTCATCGCCGAAAAGCTCTTCAAAGCGCCCTGGCGAGCCGCGCAGAACCGCCCTTGCTGCATCCGGATCGCCTATATGGGCAAGAAAGTGTGCGGTCAGTTCGCCCACCACGGCCTGGTTCTTGGGGTTTCCACGGCAAAGGTTAAGCCTTTTAAAGACTTCTCTGTCGTCAATCTCCCCTTGGTCATACTGGATAAGGCCAAGGTTATAGACTGCATGGGGATTGCCCGGATCTGCCTCAAGGGCCTGCTCAATAGATTTACGGCCTTCCTTTGGCTGGCCAAGTTCAATAAGCGAGTAGCCCTGGTTATTGAGTTCATCTGCCGCTGTATCAACAAGATTAAGGCGATAAGTTGGGGAATCAGCGCCGTAAAGCGAGTGATAAACAAGGTTCAGTTGTTCCCGCAGGGCCGCAAAATCGGCAATTCGCTTTGTGCGGTCAAGGGCAATGCTGTCAAGCAGAATAGTGCGCAGGCCTGGAGAAAGGCCTGGCCGCAGATGCGCCGGGTCCGGCGGCCTATCGGACGGCTGGCGCTTCACGGGCGCATATGGCCTTCTGCCCAGAAACATTTCCCACAGGCACACACCAAAGGAAAAAACATCTGACTCTCTCCATACACCCTGGGGTGCCCGACCATCCCTTTGGCGGGGGTCTTCCCACTGCTCCGGGCTCATGTAGGGCGGTGTGCCCATGTGGGCGCCGGAAAGGGTTCCCCCTTCGCTGCCTTCCTCGTTTTGGCCGGTGACTGCCGGATTTTTTGTTGAAGACCCCACAAGCCCGAAATCGCATATCTTGGGGCTGCCCTTTGAGGTCATGAGGATGTTTTCGGGCTTTATGTCCCTGTGGATCATGCCTTTTGCATGGGCTTTTTCCATGCCGTGGCAGACTTCTATGGCAAGGCGCAGGCCGTTTCTGAAGTCTGCGGCCCGTTTGTCCATTATCCAGCCGCGCAGAGTGCCGTCTTCTACAAACTCCACAAAGATAAAGGGCACGCCGTTGATGAGGCGTACAAAGTAGCAGTAGGCAATGTTGGGGTGCATGCCCAGGCGGGTCCAGGCATCGGCCTCGCGGATAACGCGTACAAGAAACTCCGGGTTCTCCAGCACTCTGGCTTTGGGCTGCTTTATGGCAAAATCGAGGTTCTGGCCTTTGTCCCTTGCAATGTAAACAAAGCCCATGCCTCCGGGAATTACCTTTTTCACCTCGTAAAGTCCGGCAATGTATTCACCCGGAGCAAAGGGCCTGGCCTGGGCCGTATCAAAGGAGCCGTCATCTGAAAGCACTGTTTCCGGCGGCTCGTGTGCATCTTCGGCCTCCGGAGTTTGTGCTTTTGAATCCTTTGAGGAAAAGGGCCAGATTTTTGCCCATGATGCTTTGCGGGGTTTATTGACCAAAACGATTACTCCTGAAATTACTCCTGGTTGCTTGGACGAATTCTGGCACAAAGGGCGCATATTTCGCGCTCGCCAGTGCTGGATATGCAGAAGCGGCAGACCGCCAGGCCGCATATCTGGCAGCGCCCGTCAGATTTCCAGGCAGGGTGGGCTGCGCACATTATGGGGCGAAGCACCTTGCCTTTTTTTTCCTCTGTATGCTCCGCGGCAATGGCCGGAAAATCCATCATGAGCAGAAAACCAAAGCGGTCAAAGGCAATGTGGTCGCCGTTACGCAGCTTGACCGGCTTTTTGGGATCAATGGCCGAGCCGTTTACAAAGGTGTGGTTGGTGCTTTTTTCATCAACAATCAAAAAGGAGCCTTTTTCAAAGTAAAGCAGGGCATGGCGGAATGATATGGTGGAAAAGGGGATGACAATGCGGTTTTTTTCGCTGCGCCCTATGGATACGGGGGTGCTGCCAAGGGCCACAGGGCCCATGGAAACCAGCTCTCCCAGGGGCCGCAGCAGGGCATTGGGCAGGGGCCGGGATGGCTTGTTGCCGTCCTTTTCAACCTCAACGGTTTTTTTGGAAAAAATTGGATCCATCGGCTTTTTACTGTGTAAGGAATTTGCAAATAAAATTTTAAGGCGCTTACGAATCTCAATGTATTTGATTTATCACAATTGGACAACACCGTGCCTGAAAAAAGACAGGAAAAAACCAAACAGCGCGGTCTGGCCGGAGGAACAAGCCAAAACCGCGCTGTCTTATTTTTAGAAGCTTTTATGACAAATCAACCGGCAGGCAAGGCAATCTGCCGGGCAAACATCCTTTTTGAAGGGCTTTGTGTCGGGCAACCCTGCAAAAGGCTTTGGGGGAGACTTATAAGCCCTTACTCCAGGCCCATTGACTGCAAAAGGGCCGAATCAATGGCTCCTGTTTCCGCCATGCCGTGATCCTTCTGGTAGCGCTTGATTCCCCAGAAAGTGCGCGGGCCGAATAGACCGTCAACGGCAAGTTCGTAATAGCCGCCTTCCTTGAGCTTGTTTTGCACGGCCAGGATCAACTCCTTGCGATCCCAGGTGCGGCGCTCCTGGGCAGGTTGTGCTACGGACTGGGCCGGAGCAGGTGCAGGGCTTGAAACAGCAGGCGGCGGTGTTGCAGGCCTTGCAGCCGGAGCGGGCGTTTCAACAGTTGGTACAGCCGGGGCGGCTGGCCGGGCGGCGGACCATGTTCCCCGGACCTGCCTGCCGGTTCCACGGTGCTCATCCAGGTAGCCAAGCATCTCTTCAAGAAGCTCCCGCGGGTAAAGCCTGTCAACCATTGCATCCCACAGGGGGCGCGTTTTGGCCTTGAGAATTTCCAAATCCCTGGGGCTTGTCTCCACCTTTGTAAGGCCATAGTTGTACATGGCCTCAAGGCCTCTTTCGTTGTCATCGCGCAGCAGGCGGCTGTACTCGTCCATAACCTTTTCGCGTATGTCGAAATAGGCCTGCTGATATTGGCCGGGAAGTGCATCCCATGCGCTGGAGGTAACCGCTATGACCGATGGAGAATAGCGAATCTTGATGGGGTTGATGTACTTTATGACCGTGTAAAGCTGCGCGCCCACAACCCAGAGGCCAGGGCCGATGGCTGCATCCACAACGCCCTGGCGGGTTGCTGACGAGATTTCCGGAACGCCTACGGTGATGGGCCGTGCGCCGAGCATCTTGAGCATCTCGGCTTCCAGCACGCCGTACCACTCCACAAAACGAACGCCCTGGAAGTCTTCAAGCTTTGCAATGGGCTTGTTTATCCCATAGATCTGGTCAAAGTCCTGATCCACAAGGGCCAGCATGAAAAAGCCCCGCTCGCGGAAGAGGCCGTCAAAGGTGCTACTCATGCGGGACTTGATGAAGTCCACCTCATTGTAGTTGTTGAAAAGAAAGGGAAGCTCCAGGATTGTTATTTCCGGGCAGACAAGGGCTGCGCCGCTGCCGGTGAAGCCTGCTCCCTGAAGCTGGTTGATTCTCATTTTCTGGATGTATTCAGGCTCATCACCCATCACGCCGCCCCAATACACCTGGATTGCCATGTCGCCTTCCATTGCCTCTCTAACTGCTGGAAGCACTATTCCCTTGATATGCCTGGCCCAGCCCACTCCATCCGGAGCAAGGGTGGCAAACTTCCAGCGGTGGCTTGCAAGCTGGCGCTGCTGTGCATGGGCTGGAATTACGGAAAGGAAAACAAAAAGCCCGGCAAATAAAAGGGCTGTTAAGCGGAAAAAGCCTTTCATGAAAACCTCCCCCTTGAAATAAGGTTGCAAAAAAGTTGCGACAAACAAATTTGTTGGCAGATGACTGCAAAAAAACAAACTTTTTTTTCAAAAAAAGCCGTTTGCCTCCTTATATAAGAGGCTGCTGGCTTCAAGACATTTTCCACCCGCAAGATGCCGGGCTGCCCCAGAGCTTTGCGGGTTCAGTCACACAATGATGCTGGCTGAATAAGACGAAGCTGTTATGCCGAAATTTGCAGGCCTTACCCAAAAAACCATCACCAGCCGGTAATTGTTCCAGACCGGCATGAAACTGCTTGTCTTGGTGGCTTCTGCATAAAATGTATTATTCAATTATAAAGAACCTGGGCCTCAAAAGCAAGACTTATAAGGCAAAATCCAATTCTTTTGAGAAGCGAACGATTTTGGCATTGCAAGAAAAGGCCCAAATGTTAATGTGGGATGGGTTAAAAAGCACTTTCAGCGGTTGCAGCAGACAGGCGCAAACCTTAATGGAGGCATTGGCATTGGCGGCCTTTGATTTTTACAGCCTTGAGGGGCACACAGCCGACCTTTGCCTTAAAGTCACCGGCAAAAGCCTTGAGGTCCTTTTTGAAAATTCGGCCATTGCCCTTGTTGATCTCATTATACCTGTGGAAGGACTTAAGCCTTCGCGGACTATGGATGTGACTGTGTCCGGCGAGGATATCACCGATGTTATGGTAAACTTTCTTCGGGAAATCTTATATCTCATCAATGGAAAGGGCCTTGCCCCTTGTCGGATAAAAATTGAGCGTCTGCTGCATACAAAATTTGAGGCAAAGGTGGGAGTGGATGAAACAGGCCTTGCACAACAGGGCATGATTCAGGAGATAAAGGCTGTTACCTACCATGATGCCGCAGTGGAGCATAAGGACGGCTTGTGGCAGGCCAGATTCATAATGGATGTGTGAGAAAAAAGGAGTGCAAATGGCGGTGCAGGCAATAAAAATCGCCCCTTTCTGCTGGGAGATAGAACCTTTTGGCAATATGCGCGTGCCGGGCCGGATTTTTGCAGATGAAGGTCTGATGCAGATTCTTGAGCAGGAAAAGGCCCTGGAGCAGGTTGCCAATGTGGCTCATCTGCCCGGTATTGTAACAGCCTCGCTGGCCATGCCAGATATTCACTGGGGATACGGCTTTCCCATTGGCGGTGTGGCGGCCTTTGATGCAGAAGAAGGCGTCATCTCCCCCGGTGGGGTGGGCTACGACATTAACTGCGGCGTGCGTCTGGCAGGCACTGGCCTTGAAGCAAAGGATTTGCAAGGGAAGGAGGATACCCTTGCAGACGCCCTTTTTGCAAACCTGCCTTCAGGGGTGGGGTCCACAGGCTTTGTGAAGCTCAAACAAAAAGAGCTTAAAAAGGTGCTGGAAAAAGGCGCAAAATGGGCTGTTGAAAACAGCATGGGTTTTGGGGAGGATATTGAGCGCACCGAGGAAAACGGGTGCATGGCCGCTGCCGATGCTTCTGCGTTAAGCGACCGCGCGCTGGAAAGGGGCCTTAAACAGCTTGGCACTTTGGGCAGCGGAAACCACTTTGTGGAGGTGGGCCTTGTTGACGAGATTTTTGACGAGACAACGGCCAGGGTTTTCGGCCTTTTTGTCGGCCAGGTGACGGTAATGCTGCACAGCGGCTCGCGGGGGCTGGGTTATCAGGTGTGTGACGACAACCTTGCCATAATGCGGAAAAACGCCCCAAAGCTTGATTTTGCCCTGCCGGATCGCCAGCTTTCCTGCGCATACATCAACAGCCGGGAGGGCAGGCAGTATTTTGCCGCAATGGCCTGCGCTGCAAATTATGCCTGGGCCAACCGGCAGATTCTTCTGCATCAGGTGCGCGAAACCTTTTTAAGGGCGCTTTCCATAAGCCCAAGGGATTTGTCCATGCACCAAGTTTACGATGTGTGCCACAACATAGCCAAAATGGAAAAGCACACCGTAAAAAATAAGGAGCGCCTGCTTTGCGTGCACCGCAAAGGGGCCACAAGGGCCTTTGGGCCGGGCCGCAGCGAGGCGCCTGCCCCTTACAGGGCTGTGGGCCAGCCGGTGCTTGTTCCCGGCGACATGGGCCGGGAATCCTGGGTGCTCAAGGGAACTGCCGCAGCAATGGAAGCAAGCTTTGGCTCCACCTGTCACGGGGCGGGTCGCCTTCTCTCGCGAACAGCCGCCAAAAAGGCGAGCCAGGGCAGGGCAATACAAAAGGAGCTGGCAGCAAAAGGCATCACCGTGCGCTGGACAGGCAGGGGAACGCTGCATGAGGAAATTCCCGAAGCTTACAAAAATGTGGCGGATGTGGTTCATGTGGTTCACAATGCGGGCCTTTCCACAAAGGTCGCCCGGATTCGCCCCCTTGTTGTGGTAAAGGGATAGCTTTTGGGGTTTGGTTGGTGCGGGAAGTGGCGGGTAAGGCTCCACCTTCTGTTTTGCCTAAAAAAATTCCCAAAAAAGAGATTCAGCCCCAAAACCTGAACCAGCCCAATAAAATAGAGGGTTTTTTGGCTACGCAAATCTGCTTGACGAACCCCCAAATTACTTTATAATAAACAACTTGCCGCACTTTAAGGGGTTGAAAACCAATTCAAAAAACAGCCTTTACCAGGATGGGAAACCATATTTTCGTTTTCGGGCGGCGCTCGGCAGGGTGGTCGGACTGTGCAAGGCCCAACGGCAACCAGAAAAATTCTAACAGGAGAAAACCATGATCTGGACAATGCAGAAAGCTTCTTACAGGGCCTTTCACAAGGCATTGAAAGTAACCGCAGTGGTACTGCCCTTTCCGGTTCCGGCGCTTCTTACCGGCCCTGGAAGC
>JAGVAW010000251.1 GCA_020060085.1 Desulfobacterales bacterium | reverse complement strand
GAAGATGGGGAAGTAATAGCCTGCTTCAGCCGTGTACTTGGTAAAGGCCACATCGCCCCCCAGAAAAGCGCCTGCATACTGGATTGTGGCCGAGCTTTTCCAGCCCTTTGTGGGCTGAAAGGGGTGATTGCGGGAGTCATAGACAAGGCTGGTGGAAAGAGAGCTTTCCACGGTCTGGCCGATTATTGACTGCACGGCATAAGGCGCAAAACGGGTCACATCCCTTACATCCGAGGCCTCGTAGCCGTAGGTCACAAAAATTCTTGTGTAGCGCCATATCTGGTAGCCCAGGCGGATGCGCCCGCCGTTGGCAAGCTTGGTGTAGGTGTCGTAATCGCGCTCCCAGCGGTAAATGTCTGTTCCAAAGGAAAGGTTGCTGCCAAAAAGGTAGGGCTCTGTGAAGGCCAGGTTGTAAAGGCTTGTGGCCGAGCCTATGCGGGCTTCCAGGCCAAGGGTCTGGCCCCGGCCCAAAAGGTTTCTCTGGTTTATTTTGGAGACAAAGAAGAAGTTGTCCAGGCTGCTGTAACCGCCGCCGAAAGTGAAGGCACCGGTGGGCTTCTCCTCCACATTTATGCGCACAATCATCTTGTCGGGTGCGCTTCCCTCAAGGGTATCCACCTGAACATCCTCGAAAAAGTCCAGGGATTGAAGGTTTCTCAACCCGTATTTAAGCCCGGAACCGGAGTAAAGGCTCTGCTCCTGAATGGGAAGCGCCCGGCGAATGACATAGTCCCTTGTTTTGGTGTTGCCGCCGATTAAAATCTCCTCGTAATATACCTGCTCGCCTTTTTGGACCGCATACAGGATGTCAACGGTGAGGTCCTCATCGGAAACCTTGGTTCTTGGCACAATGTCTGCCCAGGCGTACCCGGAATCAGAGTATATGTCTGTAAGCACAATCATGTCCTGGCGGACAATTTCCTGGTTGTAGTAGGTCTGACCACCTATCTTTGTTTTGGCAAGCAATTCCTCGCGCTCAAGTATCATGTCGCCTTCAATGTCAACTGTTCCAACCTTGTAGCGCTCGCCCTCCTCCACGGGAATTGTGATGTATATCCATCTCCCTTCAATAAGCTCTTCGGGCTGGCCCACTTTGGCCCTCACATAGCCGTTGTTGTGGTAAAAGGCTGCTATGCGGCTGGTGTCCTGGATGAGCTGTTCGGGCTTCATGGTTCCACGGCCCGTGACAAAGGAGAAAAAGCTCCTTTCCTTGGTTTTCATCACGCCTTTGAGCTTTCTGTCGGCAAAGGCGCTGTTGCCTTCAAAGCGGATTTCGCGGATGCGCACCTTTTCGCCCTCGTCAATGGCAAAGATGAGATCCGCCTCGTTTTCGCTTATCTGCTCAGTGCGGTATGTGATTTCGGCGTTGTAATAGCTTTTTTCGTTGTAAAGGGCCTCTATGCGGCGGATGTTTTCCTCCACCCGGAAGGGGTTTAGGATGGAGCCTCTGGAAATGTCCAGAACAGCCTCCACATCACTGGTTTTTATGGAGGATGCCCCTTCCACCGAAACGGCGCGCACCCTGGGCTTAATCTTCACAAAGACAACAACTTCCTTGCCTCCGGGAACATCGCTTGCCTCAATGGCTATGTCCTCAAAAAAACCCATGGCGAAAATGGCGCTCATGTCGTCTGAAAGCGCCCTTGCATTGTAGATGTCGCCCGCCTTTGTACGCATGACCCTCTTTATGGCTTCAGGGTCTATTGACTGGCTGCCTTCCACCCGGATGGCTGCAATCTTCTGGCGGCCAAGCACGGTCACGGCCATCTCTGCCGCAAGGTTTTGGAGCTTAAGGGCAATGGCATCCACTCCGGAGCCTTCTGCAAAATAGCTGGCAACAGGCAGGGGCTTGTCAACGGAAAGGAGCTTTGCGTCAAGGCTCCAGGCCTGGCCAAGCATTGAAAAGCTGCCCCATACCAGCCAGCCGGCTCCGGTGTCGCGGCCCATGCGCCGCAGGGCGACCATGCTCATGTCTTCCGGCAGTTCATCAACAAGGCCAGCAACAGCGCCTTCTTTTTCAAGCAGCTCGCCAAGCTGTGCAGGAATGGCCTTTGCAAGATGACTTATGTCCTCTGACGAATGCACTTCAAAGGGCAGTATTCTTACTTGGATCTCTTGAGCCTGGACATCTTGAGACAGGACGCCAAAAGGCCCGAAAAGGGAAAGGGCCAAAAGGGTATAAAGCGTCAACAGCCCGAATTTCTTTGTCATAGATACCTTCCTAATTGCCCTGCCAGGGGTTGTGTGTCAGTATGCTCCCAGGCCTTACCCCCCTTTGTTTGAAAGGCTAGAGGCCGGAAATTTTTCCATCCACCAGCGTTACCTGACGGGCCATCTCGTTTGCCAGATCCCTGTTGTGGGTGGCCACCACAAGGGTCATGCCCTGCTCCGAATTCATCTCAAGCAGCAACTCGTGAATTTTAAGGCCGGTTTTGGCATCCAGGTTGCCGGTTGGCTCGTCTGCCAAAAGCACCAGGGGCTTGTTCATCAGTGCACGGGCAACTGCAACCCTCTGCTGCTCTCCGCCGGAAAGCTCTCCGGGCCTGTGTTTTGCGCGGTTTTCCAGGCCCACTCTGCCAAGGAGCATTTTAGCCTCCTCAAGAGCTTTTGCCTTTTGCATTCCGCCTATTATGCCGGGCATGGCAATGTTTTCCAGGGCGCTAAACTCTGGCAGCAGATGGTGGAACTGGAAAACAAAGCCCACAGACCTGTTGCGGAAATGACAAAGCGCCTTGTCGCCCAGCCCGGTGATCTCGTTTCTGCCTATCCAAAGGCTTCCGGAATCCGGCCTGTCCAAAGCCCCAAGAATATGGAGCAGGGTGGACTTGCCGATGCCCGAAGCCCCAAGCAGGGCCACGCAGTCGCCCTGGCTGGCGGTAAAATCCAGATTTTTCAGCACCTCTATGCGCCCGCCTTCAAAGAAATAGCTCTTGCAAAGGTTCTGGGCGCAAAGACCGTGGCTGCATACCAAGGAGGAATCATCCATAGCGGATCGTCTCCACCGGGTCCAGCCGCGATGCCTGCCAGGCAGGATACAGGGTGGCCAAGAAGCAAATGAGCAGGGCTGCGCCTGCTATCACCGATACATCCAACAGCTCCATGCTCACAGGCAGCTCGCCAAAGGGATAAACAGTGGGGTCAAGGCGCACCACGCCGTAACGATCCTGTATATAGCAGAGAATCGAGCCTGCCGATACCCCCAGGGCTGTCCCGATGACCCCTATTGTCATGCCGTTATGGATGAAGATTTTAAGGATGCTGCGCCGGGTGGCCCCCATTGCCTTTAAAACGGCAATGTCCTTTTTCTTTTCCATGACCGTCATAATAAGGGTGCTGGCAATGTTTAAGGCAGCCACCATGACAATGAACAGAAGCAGCACGAACATGGCAAGCTTTTCAAGCTCAATGGCCTTGAACAGCCCGGAGTTGAGCTGTATCCAGTCCTGCACCCAGTAGGGCAGGCCCAAAACCCTTTGGATGTGGCGGCGCACATCCCCCACTGCGTAGATGTCGTTAACCGAGGCCTCAACCCCGGTAACCGCGTCCCCCAGGCGGAAAAGGCTCTGGGCGTCTGACAGCTCCATCCAGGCAAAGCCTGTGTCATACTCGTACCAGCCCGAATCAACAATTCCGGCCACCTGTATGCGCCTTATGCCCGGCATTGCCATGAAGGGTGTAAGGGTTGTTTTTGGGGTTACAAGGGTGATTGTGTCGCCGGGCCTCACCCCCAGGGTTGTGGCAAGAACGCTTCCAAGCAGAATGCCGGGCCGGAAGGCTTCTTCCCCGTCTTCCTGCCCGTTAGAGGCAGGCTTTTTGAGGCTCTCCACAGAACCCCAGCTCACGAATTGGGAAATGTCCACCACCTGGTTTGAGCGCGCAAGATCCATGCCCCGCACAACAGCTCCGGCGCTGGTGCGAGGCCCCCGCAAAAGTGCGTGCTCCTGAATAAAGGGCGCAACGCCCACAATGCCGGGAGTGTTTTCAAGGGCCTCCACAATGGAGCCGTAATCCTCCACATTGCCTGTGTGGGAAAGCACCATAAGGTGCGGGCTTATGCCCAGAATCATGGAGCGCATCTTCTGCTCCGCTCCGGTCATTACGGCCACCACCACCACAAGGGCCATCACCCCCACCAGCACGCCGCAGGTGGAGATGAAGGTGTTTATGCTGATAAAGGCCTCGCTGCGTTTTGCGCGCAGGTAACGGCCGCTTACAAAAGATTCAAAACCCATGCAATCCGCCTGGCCTCTGCCGTGGTTTTATGAGCCGGGCCTCATTTGGGGAAAGAAGATGACATCCCTTATGGACGGGCAGTCTGCAAGAAGCATCACAAGCCGGTCTATGCCCACGCCCTGGCCTGCGGTGGGGGGCATTCCGTACTCAAGGGCCTCTATGTAGTCCTCGTCCATGGAGTGGGCCTCCTCATCTCCGGCATCCTTGTCTGACATCTGCTGCTCAAAGCGCCCCCGCTGGTCATCCGGGTCATTTAACTCTGAAAAGCCGTTTGCTATCTCCCTGCCTGCAATGAAAAGCTCAAAGCGCTCGGTAAGCTCCGGGTCCTGGGAGCTGCGCCGGGACAAAGGAGAAACCTCCACAGGATATCCTGTTATGAAGGTTGGGGCAACAAGGGAAGGCTCCACAAGAACATCAAAGAGCTTGGTCACTATTTTGCCTGTCCGGG
>JAGVAW010000030.1 GCA_020060085.1 Desulfobacterales bacterium | reverse complement strand
TAACCCTTGGGGGCGTGACGCCTGACGGAAAAGATGCGGTCTGCGACATGACCTACATCTTTCTCAAGGCCACCCAAATGCTTGCCATCCGCGACCCCAATGTCAACGCCCGTTTTTATCCGGGCATAAATTCCGATGCCTATCTCACACGGCTTTGCTCGGTGAATTACGCCACCACGGCAACCCCTTCCATGCACAACGACAAGGCGGTTCTTGCAGCCCTTGCCAAGCACGGCTACCCGCAGGAGCACGCAAGGGACTGGTCTGCAACAGGCTGTGTGGAGCCTTCCATAAGCGGCAGACATCTGGCCCACACGGGCAGCATACTCTTTAACCTTGTGGCCCCCCTGGAAATGGCTTTGAACAATGGCCGCCACCCGCTCATGCGCTGGGATTTGGGGCCGAGAACAGGCTCTGTGGAAAAGGGCGCTTTTTTAACATTTGAAGATTTTTTTGCCGCCTATGCAGCCCAGTTGAGTTTTCTGGCTGGTCAGGCAGTTGCCCTCAACGCCATGCTTGCAAAGGCCCATGCCCAATACAGGGCCACGCCCTTTCTTTCGGCGCTCACAGACGGCTGCGTTGAAAAGGCAATGGACCTGACCGTGGGCGGGGCGCGCTACAACAGCTCCGGCACGGCAAACATAGGGCTTGCAGATGTTGTTGATTCGCTTTTGGCCATAAAAACCCTGGTGTTTGAGCAAAAGGCCATAAGCTTTGAAAGGCTTAAATGCGCCCTGGACAGCAATTTTGAGTCCGAGCCGGGCTTGAACGCCATGCTCAAAAACAAGGTTCCCCTGTTTGGCTCCGGCGACCAGGATGCCTTGGCAATGGCAAACCGCGTGGCAGGTCTGGTGCGGGAAACCTGGGCAAGGCACACAAACTTTAGGGGCGGGCCTTACACCACAGGCTTCTGGTCCATGAGCCAGCATGTGGCCTACGGCAACCTTTCCGGCGCTCTTCCTTCGGGCAGGCTGGCAGGCAAGGCCTTCACACCGGGGCTTACCCCCCAGCCCCATGCCTCGCGGGATTTTCTGGACAACATACGCGATGTGGCCGGGTTAAACCCGCAGAATCTGGACAACAACATAGCCTTCAATGTGAAGCTTTCGCCTGGCATGGCAGACCCTGCCGAAAAAACCATTGCTGCCATGAGCGCCTATGTGAAGGCCTACTTTGAAATGGGCGGAATGCAGATGCAGTTCAATGTGGTGGATTCTGCCACCCTGCGCCGGGCAATGGCAAAACCCGATGAATACCGCCAGCTTCTGGTTCGCATATCCGGCTACAACGCCTACTTTGTAACCCTAAACCGCCAGATGCAGCTTGAGCTTGTGGAGCGGGCTGAGTACGGGTGCTGATATAAAACGGGAAAAAACCGGGGCAAAGGTCTTTGTTGTAAAAGGCCTTTTGCCCCGTTTGTTTTCCTTTTTATAGAAGGGCTTAACCCGCTCTGTTAATGCTGCTCTGTCAGGCCCTTTTAAGAATCTGGGCTATCTGCTCAATGGAAAGCTCCACCTCGCCGCGCTCGTCCACTTCCTGGGGGCATATCACAAGAAGGTATCCAGGCGACTGGCCCAGCATGAAGCGGCGCAGCACAATTTTTTCCGTGTAGTTTATGTCAATGGAGATGTTTTCCGCATTGTGCTGGCCCAAAAGCTTTCCGGCCTTGGCAAGGGCTGTGCCGAGCACTATTGCAAAAGCGCCAATGGCCTCTTCGGGTACAGGGCTTTGATGCACGGCAAGGGGCAGGCCGTTGTCGTCCACAATCAGAGCGCCGGAAAAGCCTCCCCGCTGGCACATGGCATAAAGGGCATTGGCCAGCTTGTCGCCCCTGTAAATGCCATCCTTTGCCGCCTGCGACCCCTTTGGGGCAGGGGTGGCAAGCCTGGAGGGCCGGGCGAGGACAGCATCATGGATTGGCGTGGCCGGGCCGGGCAGGGGATCTTCTTTGAGCAGGCTGGCGTTTGGCGCAAGTGCTGCTGCAATTTTTTCCTGGGAAGGCCCCGGCGCAAAGCTGGCCGAAGGCTTTGCATGAACTGTAAGCGCCCGATGCCCCATTTTGCGGGCGCTAATCGCCACGGCAGACTGGGCCACAAGCTCATTGGCAATTTTTACTGCCTCGGCAAATTCAGAAAATTCCGTTATCTTGCCCATTTTCAACTTCCTTTCTGGTTTGGGCCATTTCCCGTAAGCGCATTTCCACAGCCAAGTCCAGGTAGGCACGCCCTGCGTTTTCCCCTTCGGGAAGCATGGCGAGCACCGTGGCCCTTGCATTGGCCTGCTCAAAAGCCGGGTCATAGGGAATCACGGTTTCAAAAAAGACCTGGGGGGGAAAGCCCTCGCGCACATCGTTTATGAGGGAAACCTCATAAGGGCTTGTGTGGTCGGTCATGGTGAACAGCAGGCCTTCCAGCACAAGATTGCGGTTTGCCCGCATACGCACCCGCCGGAAAAACTTGAGCATGGATGCCAGGGACTTGACTGCAAGCGCATTTGGGGCCAGCGGCACTATGACCGAGCTTGACAGGGCCATGCAGACATAGGTTATGACCGAAAGCCCGGTGGCCGTGTCAATGAAAACATAGTCGTATTTATCCGTGACAGAGCGGATGACCTTGGTGAGGTTGCCCCTGAAGGCCTCCTTTTCAAAAAAGATTACCTCCTCGGCCTCCACCGGGCCGGAGCCAAGAAAATCCAGGCCTCCTTCCCGCGCGGAAACAATCACATCAGCAGCCTTGGCCTTGCCTTTCAAAAGCTCCAGCAGCCCGGCGCTGTTTTTTTGCCTTGCATTGGAAGCCATGCCGGCTCCGGACTGGGGGGCTGCATCAATTACCAGCACCTTTGGCCCAAGCCTGCTCATGCTGTAACCCAGGTTGAGCACTGTGGCTGTCTGCCCAACTCCGCCCTTGAGGCTTGATACTGTTATCACTTTTGACATATTAGTTCTCTCCGGTTTATTTGGCCGGGTGCCTTTAAAATCCGCATCACCCTGCCTGACGGGCCACTTTAACCCGGCCTGATTTCACGGCATCCACAACAGATTTCAGATTGGCCTTGAGGCTTCCTTCCATTGTTGCCACCAACTCCTTGAGAGGGAAAACATCCGGCAGATATATACTCTCCGGCAGGGCCAGGCCCGGTGTGCTTCCTTCTATCCTTATGTAGGGGGCCTTCTGGGCCAGTTTGGAAATTATCTCCATGATCTCGTCCTTTGCAGCAAGGACATTCATAAGAAGGCCCATAAGCGGCTGGGGCTGGCCGTCAATATCGGGCGGAAGCTCGTTGAAACGGGTTGTGAAGCTCCCCTTTTCCAGCAGGAAGATGCGTACAAGGGCCTCCTCACCTTCAAAAACACCCTGTTGGGCATGAACAAATCTGCCCTGGGAAAGGTAGATGACCCCGTCCATTTCCGGCATTTTCACCGTGGCTGTCTTTGCGCCCATCTCCATGCTCTGGAGAAGGTCTGCCAGGGATATGTCCGAAAGGTTGCCAGCCATTATGCCCTCTGTCCTGCGGTAGCGGGCGGTTCTTCGCAGAGCCGCCTTTATGCGGGCCAGAAGCTCGGACATATTGAAAGGCTTTGTTATGTAGTCGTCTGCGCCAAGCTCAAGGCCTTTAACTTTAAGGTGCTGCCGGTCCAGGCTGGTGAGAAAGAGTATGGGAATATCGGCAAGCGCGGCTTTTTCCCTGATGGCCAGAAGAGTGGCAAAGCCATCCATGCCCGGCATCTGCACATCCAGAAGCGCAAGATCAGGGTGGAGTTCTTCAACCATGCGGATTCCCTGGTTTCCATCATAGGCATCAAACACCTGGTAATGGGAAAGGGTGAGATACTGCGTGAGCAGTTCGTGCACCGCAGGGTCATCGTCAATTATGAGAATGCCTATCTGCGCCATTTAAAGTCTCCCAACGCCCTCACTTTTGTCCGGTTTCCGGCTGTGAGCCTGGAAGGGTGAGGGTGAATATGCTGCCACCGCCTTCCCGGTTGCAAAAGGCCACATCGCCCCCGTGGGCCTGGGCCAGATTTTTCACAATGTAAAGGCCAAGCCCGGCTCCCTGGGATTTTGCAACGCCGTTTCCATTCACCTGATAGTAGCGCTCGAAGATACTCTCTTTGCTTTCTTCGGGTATGCCGGGTCCCTGGTCTGCAATGCTCACAATGTGGCGTCCACCTTCTGAAATTGCATATTCTATGGCTATCTCCCCACGGGTGGGGGAAAACTTTGCCGCATTGGACAACAGGTTTGCAAGAACCTGGGTGATTCTTGCCTTGTCGGCCCAGGCGGGTTTGAGATTCTTTGGGGCCAGATAACGGATGGATATCTCTCTTCCGTGATGGGCTGCAAGCTGCTCATCGGTGAGTGCCCGAAGTATGGAGTCCAGATCCACCTTGTCAAAGAAAAGCTCAAGGCTGCCCGACTCAATGCGAGAGGCGTCCAGAATGTCGTTTATGAAGCGGACAAGCTGGTTGCCCGAAGCGATTATGCGGTCCAGGTAGCGCAAAATCTCTGACGGGGCCAGATCATTGAAAAGCTCCTTTACCATGCTGGCATAGCCTATGATTCCGCCAAGCGGCGACTTCATGTCGTGGCTGGTTATGGCCAGCATATCGCTTTTCATGCGGTTCAACTCGGCCAGAGCGCGGTTTTTTTCCTTGAGTGCCTCCTCCATCTGCCTGCGCGCGGAAATGTCGCTCATGTGCCATATACGGCCAAGGCTTTGTCCTGCCATGTCCTTTATTGTCTGGGATGAAACCAATAGCTCCACGGTCTGGCCGCCCGGCCTTGCAAAGGTGATTTCCCTGGTCTGGCCTGCGCCGTTGCTGTCCGCAAGGTCCAAACCAAGATCTGCTGCAAGGCTTCCCGCCGCCCTGTCCAGGCCAAGTCCCACAAGCTCCAAAAATGCCCGGTTTGCATCCAGAATTTTGCCTGAAGAATCGGTGAACAAAACCGGCTCATGGCTCACAAGAAAGCTCTGGTACAAAAGCGAAACCCTGGTTAGCTGCGGGTCGGAAGGGATTGGGGGGACTGCCTGTGCCTCTCCGCGTATCAGGCTTGCAACATCCGCCCTGTCTGTGCTGAAAAGCTGCCGGAAGTCCTCCAACCCCCTTGG
>JAGVAW010000093.1 GCA_020060085.1 Desulfobacterales bacterium | reverse complement strand
GGATATCCCTTTCCCGGTTAAGGGACATGATTTCCAGAACCACAATGGCCCTTGGCTCGGAAATGGAGCAGGAGATGGAGAACCTGCTCAAGGTGAACCGCGAGTTCCAGGAAAGGGTCAGCCAGATAAGAATGTTCCCCCTGGAGGGGACCTTCCGCCGCTTCCAGCGCATAGCCAGAGACACGGCATTCGAGCAGAACAAGCGCATCAGGGTAAATCTGGTGGGCCTGGATACGGAGCTGGACAAGGAGGTCATAGAGCACATAACAGACCCCTTGAAGCATCTTGTGCGAAACAGCGTGGATCATGGCCTTGAAACCCCTGCCGAGCGCGACAAGGCAGGCAAGCCTCCTGAAGGGCTCATCGAGTTTAAAGCCTTTCAGAAAGGCGGCATGATTTTAATCCAGATTTCCGATGACGGCAGGGGAATGGATGTTGAAAAGATATGCGCCAAGGCCAATGAGCTTGGCATAATAAAGCCCGGCCAGGCTGTGGATAATGCAAACCTTCTTGACATAATATGCAGGCCTGGCTTTTCCACGGCAGAGCAGGTCAGCTCCATTTCAGGCCGGGGCGTGGGCATGGATGTTGTGAGAACCGAAGTCGAGCGCCTTGGCGGAACCATGACCATTGAAACCCTAAAGGGGCGCGGCACCACATTCACCCTGTCCTTGCCGCTCACCTTCGCCCTTCTGGAGGCCCTGCACATAAAGGTCTGCAACCGCAGCTTTCTTGTGCCCCTGTGGGGGGTGGCAGGTACGGAAAAATACCTTCCGGCCCAGGCCAGATTTTTCGGTGCAGGCCAGCGGGTTTACAGCTTTCGCGGAGAATATGTACCCCTTGTGGATCTGGTTTCCGTATTCGGCATGGATGAGCCGTGCAAAGACCGCCAAAGCGAAACCCTGGTTTTTGTGAACACCTCCCGCCAGCGTTTTGGAATGCTGGTGGATCAGGTTCTTGACCCCCATCAGGTGGTGGTCAAAAGCCTGGAGAGCAATTTCAGAAGCGTAAAAGGCCTTTCCGGGGCAACCATAATGGGTGATGGCTCGGTTGCCCTGGTCATGGACCTTTTTGCATTGGAGGAGATGTTTTATCAGCAGCCTTCAAGGAGCAAGGTGCAATGACGAAAGAGAAAGGCAGCAGAAAACAGGTCAGGGGAACAAGGGCGATTTGGCCAGCGGCTCTGGCCGGTTTCTGCCTTGTGGCTGCGGCGCTGTTTGCCATAGCCGGGCAGGCCGGGGCCTTGGATCTGGACAGCCGGGGCGGGCCGCCCATTGTGGGCGGGGGCTACATAGGCTCCAAGGCGTGCAGCGAATGCCACCCCCGCCAGTACGAGCGGTTCATGACCTATTCCCTGAAGAGCAAGGCCTATAAGGCTGTGGAAAAAATGGCCAAGGGCCTCACCGAGCAGGAGAAGGAAAGCTGCTTTTCCTGCCACACAACAGGCTACCAAAGGCCCACTGGCTTTGTGAATATTGAAAAAACGCCTCATCTTGCAGATGTGGGTTGCGAGGCCTGCCACGGTCCGGGAACCCTGCACACCCAGACAATGGACATGGCCCACATTGTAAAGACAGTTACAATTGATGTGTGCGAACGATGCCACGGCGAAGATCTGGTCCGCTCCTTCCGTTACAGGAGGGTTATTTACGCGGGTGCCCACTAGGTTTCCTGCCAGGTTTTCTGTAACAGACAGGCAGCCAGCGTAAACAGACACCGGAAACAGCCCAAAGAAAAAACCCGCTCCAGAAAAAGGGGGCCGGAGGTAACAAATGATAGGAATCATAAAAGCCTATGCCAAGCGGACCAGGCTGCGCAGCAAAATGCTTCTGGCCACGGGCCTCATCGTGTTTTTGTTCATGACCATAAACCTTGTCTGGGTTTTAAAGCTTCAGGAGAACCTTGCCTTTGGCCTTGCCAGAGACTACACGGGGCGGTTTTTGAGCAAGATCGAATCGGGCTTCATTTACCCCATGAGCCTTGGGGATACGGACTCTGTGAAAAGGGAGCTGCGCGAGGCCGGCGTTGCGCTTGGCGAGCTTGGCACCCAGACTCCAGACAAGGCGGATAAACCTGAAACAGCCCAGGCCTACCAACAGGGGGCCATGCGCATCTTCATTGTGGACGGGAATCAGACAGTCACATTCTCATCCATAGAAAGCGCAGAGAAAAAGAGCGTAAGCCAGTTCATCACCCAGGCAGATACCCGCGAGGCGCTTGCCCTGGCGCTTAAAACCGGAGAGGCACCTGTTTCGGCCTTTCGGGAGGATGTTGGGGGCGCACCCTACTGGGTATGGATTCAGCCCATTGAAAACAGGGAGGACGGCTCCTGCTTCCACTGCCACGGCAAATCCCGCAAGATATTGGGGGCCATTGTTCTTGGCCAGCCCATGAAGTCGGTTTTCTCGCAATTCAACTTCACCCGCAATGTGCTTGCCATCGTGTCGGCTCTGGTTCTTCTGCTGCTGGTGGTTTTTGTCAACCTGCTTTTCAACAGAATGGTCACCCGCCGCCTGAGCAGGCTAAACGAGCAGACCGCTCTTGTGGCTGAGGGCAATGTCCATGTCGCCTTCCCTGAAGACGGGGTCGATTCCATAGGCAGGCTCTCCAAAAACTTCAATGTGATGATAAAGAGCATCCGCGATCGGATGGAGTTTGCCAACAGCCTTAAGCTTGGCATTTCAGACCCCTTCTTCATGACAGACCCCCTTGGCAAGGTGACCTTTGTAAACGAGTCGGCATTGAAGCTGGTGAACAAGCCCGAAGACCAGGTGATGGGCAAAGCCTGTAGCGAAATCTTTCTTGCACCCCAGTACGAGGATGACTGTCCCGTGAAGAAGGCCATTGAAACCGGCCAGGCCATTGGCGGCCACAGGACGGCCCTTCTGGGCCGCCGGGGACGGGAAGTGCCCATAATATGCAGCGCAGCCCTGTTAAAGGATGCTGCCGGCACAATTCTTGGCGCCTTTGAAATAATGCGGGATCTCTCTGTGGAGGTGGAATCCGAAAAGCGCCTGCGGGAAGCCTACGCAAGGGAGGAAAACGCCAAGAAGCTTCTGGAAAAGAAGGTGGTGGAGCTGTCCGAGGTGCTAGAAAAGGTCAGCCAGGGCGACTTCACCCTGCGGGGCACCCCCAGCGGCGACAATGATGCAATGGATCTGCTCACCCTGCGCATAAACGCCACCCTGGAGGCAATGGCCTCCCTTGTGCTTCAGGTCAAGCACGCCATCCTGCCCGTCATAAACGGCGTACTGCGCATTTCAAGGGAAAACCAGTCCCTTGCCCAGCGCACCGAGCAGCAGGCTGCGGCAATGGAGCAAATTTCTGCAACCCTTGAGGAGCTTGTTTCCACCACCACGGAAAACCTTTCCAACACCCGCCATGCAGATGCCCTTTCCAAAGAGGCCGTGAAGGTCGCCAGAGAGGGCGGAGAGCAGGTGGAAAAAACCGCCAGCGCCATGGCCCAGATGGAGGAGGCCAGCCACAAGGTTGTGGAGATGATGGATCTTATCAATGAAATCACCTTCCAGACCAACCTGCTTTCCATCAACGCTGCTGTGGAAGCGGCCCGCGCAGGCGAGCAGGGCCGGGGCTTTGCAGTGGTGGCCAACGAGGTGAGAAACCTTGCCAAGAGGAGCTCCACCGCTGCCAAAGACATTCAGGCCCTTGTGCGCGAAATCGTGGACAAGGTTACCACGGGCCGTCAGTGGGTGGGAGAATTGCAGGACTGCTTCCGCCGCATTGTCAGCACTTCAGGCCAGGTGTCGGACGCTTTGGGCGAAGTCTCCATGGGCAGCGAGGAAAGCTCCAGGGGCATTGAGCAGATAAACCAGGGCACCCAGGAGGTATGCGAGGTCAACGAAAAGAACGCATCCTTTGTTGACGAGCTTACCCAGGAGACCCACAAGCTCAAGGAAAAGGCCCAGCATCTTCAGGAGATAACCAGTGTTTTTGTTCTGGGCAGCAAGGATGTTTTTGAAAGCAACATGGAAGCTGCCGACTCCGAGCCTGCACCTGCACGCGCCAAATCCAAACCCAAATCCGAGCGCCGCCGGGCAACGCCCGTAAACCGGCCCCTGCGGGATGACCTGGTCCACAAATCGGCAATGGAGGATTTAAACGACGATCTGTTGGAAAAGGAATTTGAAGAAGGCTTTGAGGAGTTCTGATGGCAACCCAGTATGTGGTTTTCTCTTTGAACAATCAGAGCTATGGAATTGAGATCTTCAAGATCAAGGAGGTCTTTTCCTACCGGCGGATCACGCCCCTGCCCCATGTAAAGGGCTTTGTCAAGGGAATCATAAACTTACGGGGCGTCATACTGCCGGTGTTCGATTTGAGGGAAAAGTTCCATCTGCCGCCGGTTCCCTATACACCCTTCCATGTAATAATAGTGGTGGAGATAGCCGGGCGGGTGATGGGCGTGATTGCCGATGAAATCAGCGATGTCATGGAAATTCAGGCAGATGATTTCCAGACCACTGGCAATCTGCCTCCAGGCATCTCCAGGGAGTTTCTGCGGGGTGTGGGCAGACAGGATGACAACATGGTCATACTGCTGGATGTGGACCGCCTGCTTTCCGTGGAGGAACTTGAAATGGTGGATGCCACTTAAGTGCTTAAACTGTTAAATGAAAAAGAATTTCTGCTTTTCAGGCACCTTGTGGGCAAAAAAATCGGTGTCCACCTGCGGGACGACAGTAGGGAGAGCCTGTCGCGCAAGCTGGCCAAAAGAGCGGACCGGCTTGGCTTTTCCGGCTACATGGCTTACTACCGCTTCATCAAGAGCCAAAGAGGCGAAAAGGAGCTTGTCTGGCTCATAAATGAAATAACCATTGACGAAAGCCATTTTTTCCGGGCAGACAAACAGCTCTCCTGGCTTGTGGAGGAGCTTGTTCCGGCAATGATGGAAAAAAGACGCCAGCCAAGGCGTCTTCGCATCTGGTGCGCAGGGTGCGCAAGGGGTCAGGAGCCTTACACCCTGTCCATGATGCTGCTGGAAAAAATCCCTGTTTCGCGAGCCTGGGATTTGAAAATCCTCGCAACGGATGTGGATGTGGACTCGCTAAAGGCAGCCCGGCGTGCCACCTACCCGGCAGAAATGTTAAAAAGCGTACCCAAGCCCTATTTGTTCAGATACTTCAACCCAGTTGCCGTCACAAAGGCGGGAAGGGCCTACGCCATCAAAACCGAGGTGAGGCATAGCATATTGTTCCGCAAGCTCAACCTGCTGGAATTTCCATATCCACTTAAAGGGCCTATGGACATTATTTTCTGCCGCAATGTGATGATTTATTTTCAAATGTCCGACAAAAAGCGACTTCTGGAGGAGTTCTTCCGGCTGCTTGCCCCTTTGGGATATCTCTGCCTGGGAAGCTCGGAGTCTCTGTTGGGCGTGGATGAACGATTCCAACTGGTGGGCCAGGCCATATACCAAAAGAAGGAATAAAATTTTTTGAGGCGATTTTACAGCCGCAAGCTGGATAAGCAGGTGGTCATGCTGGGTGCCGGTGAGTACTATGTCTCCCTAAAAGGGGAGATCATTTACACACTTTTAGGCTCCTGCGTGGCAACCTGCCTTTTTGACAGGGAGCGCAAAATTGGCGGCATGAACCACTTTCTGCTGCCGGGAATGGTGCACCCTGACGAGATATTCACATCCGAAGTGGGCCGCTACGGAATGTACGCCATGGAGCTTCTCATAGGCGAGCTGATAAAAAGCGGGGCCAGGCGCGAGCGGCTTGAGGCCAAGGTTTTCGGCGGAGGCAATGTGCTGAAGTTCCGGGCATCGGATGGCGACATAACCGGGTCCAATGTGCGCTTTGCAACAAAGTTTCTGGAGCTTGAAGGCATTGCCCCAAGCTCACAGGATGTTGGAGGCAACAAAGGCAGAAAAATTCTGTTTTTTTCCGATTCCGCAAAGGTCCTGCTAAAAAGGTTTGATGTTGAAACCGTGCCCCAGGCCCTTAAGGAGGAAAGCGCATACAAAAGCAAGATATTTCATCCTCGTGTGGACAAACCTGCCGTGATTCTGTTTTAATACAAAAAGGCGCTGGCTGCCTGGGGGTAAGCCCGCCGAATTCAGACTATCTGCGCCTGACCAAAACGGGAGCCAGGGCGCAGACCGGAAAGACTCATGAAAAAAATTCGCGTACTGATAGTGGACGATTCTCCCCTTGTTCGCTCCGTGCTCTCCCGCATCCTTTCAGAGCAGGAGGACATCCAGGTTATCGGCGAGGCATCCGACCCCTTTGAGGCCAAGCGCTGGATAATTGAGGAAGACCCGGATGTGGTCACCCTTGATGTGGAGATGCCCCGCATGGACGGCATCACCTTCTTAAAGCGCATAATGGCCTACAAGCCTGTTCCCGTGCTCATGATAAGCTCCTACACCCAGGAAAACAGTATGCGCACCCTGGAGGCCCTTGAGGCAGGGGCCGTGGATTTTGTGCCAAAGCCTGTAACCAATCTGGAAACCAACCTGAGCGATCTCAAGCAGGAGATTGTGGCCAAGGTGCGGGCTGCGGGCTGGGCCAAGGTGAAGCCGCCGGTGCTTGTGCGCAAAAAGCCCGACAAAAGCTTTGTTGAAGCCCAGGCAATGCGGATTTTTAAAATTATAGGCATAGGCGCTTCCACGGGCGGAACCCTGGCCGTGGAAAAGCTGCTCTCCAGCATGAACTTTCACACAAGCGGAATACTTGTTGTGCAGCACATGCCCGCCAAGTACACGGCCAATTTCGCCCAGCGGCTGGACAGCCTTGTGCCCCAGAAGGTTGTGGAGGCCACAGACCGCCAGCGCCTGGAAAAGGACCTGGTGCTCATTGCCCCCGGCGGCAGGCATATGCGCCTTGCGCGGGATGACAAGGGCTACTCTGTGCGCCTTTTTGACGGGCCGCCCGTGAACCACCAGAAACCTTCCGTGGATGTGCTCTTTGAATCAATGGCCAAGGTGGCGGGCCGGGAGGCTGTGGGCGTGGTGCTGACAGGCATGGGGGAGGACGGGGCCAGGGGACTTTTGGATATGCGCAATGCAGGCTCCCTCACCCTGGCCCAGGATGAGGCCTCCTGCGTGGTTTTTGGTATGCCCAGGGCTGCAGTGGAGCTAAAGGCTGTTGCAAAGGTGGCACCCATATCCATCATTGCATCCACAATATTCAACACATTCAGGGCGAAGTGATTTTTCGCCGCACCAAGGGCTGATGGCAAAAATTCTTGTCATAGACGACAGTCGTCTTGTAGCTCATGTTGCCAAGACCATCCTCATCAAGCAGGGTCACGAGGTGGTGCTGGCCCAGGATGGACCCACCGGCCTTGCGGCCCTGGATGAGAGCAAGCCGGATCTGATTCTGCTGGATCTCATCATGCCGGGCATGGACGGCTACGCTGTGTGCGAAAAGGTTAAAAACACCTTTGAAACAAAAGATATTCCCGTCATCATGCTCACAAGCAAGGCGGAATCCTCCGATAAGGTGAGGGGTCTGGAGCTTGGGGCTTCCGATTATGTTACCAAGCCCTTTGATGAAGGGGAGCTGGTGGCCCGCGTCAACACCCACCTGCGTTTGAAAGAGCTTTACGAGACCCTTCAGGAAAAGAACCGCCAGCTTCAGGAGCTTGCCAACAGGGACGGCCTTACCGGGCTTTTCAACCACCGCTATTTTCAGGAGGCCCTGTCCAAGGATTTTCAGCGGGCCATGCGCTACCACGAGAGCCTGTCATGCGTGCTTCTGGACATTGACTTTTTCAAGAAATTCAACGACACCTACGGCCATCAGACCGGGGATGTTGTGCTAAAAACCCTGGGGGGAATAATTGAGGATTCCCTGCGGGACACGGACCTGGCCGCGCGCTACGGAGGCGAGGAATTCGCCCTTGTGCTGTATCACACCCCTGCGCCTGCGGCCTTCATGGTGGCAGACCGGCTGCGTCAGAGCGTGGAAAACCACGAGTTTGTGCATGAAGATCTGGTTTTGAAAGTAACCATAAGCGTTGGAGTTGCAACCTTCCCGCATCCAGACATACCTGACCACAAAACCCTTGTGGAATGCGCTGACAAAGCCCTTTACAGGGCCAAGGAAGCGGGCCGCAACCAGGTCATTGCCTTTTAAACCGCCTTCTTATTTCATCTTCAGTCATTTCAAACCACACCGGCCTCCCATGCGGGCATTGGGATGGCTGTCTGCAACGGCCCAAATCTGCAAGCAGAGCCTCCATCTCCCTATTGGTCAGCGGCTGGTTGGCCCGCACAGCCCCGTGGCAGGCCATAAGCATAAGTGCCTCTTCAACAGCAGCCTCGCGGGGGGCCTGGGACGCAGCATCCACCATCTGCCTTATAAGGGCCAATATATTTTTTTCCGGCAAAAAGGCAGGCACAGCCTTTATGGCAAAGGTGGTGCCCGAAAACCTTTCCACCTCCATGCCCGCCCGGTTAAGCTCCTCAATCATGCCTTCAAGAACAAGGGCCTCGGAATGGCCCAGGGTTATTGTGAGGGGAAAGAGCAGGGTCTGCACCTCAACAGCATTCTGGGCGCGCGCCCTGCTGTATTGCTCAAAGAGTATGCGCTCGTGGGCTGCGTGCTGGTCTATAATAATCAGCGCGCCCTTTTTCTGGCATATTATGTAGGAGTTGTATATCTGGCCCACCAGAATTAAAGGCGTCTGTCCATCCTCTTCCCACAGCAGGCCGGCAGTCTCCCGGCCCTTTTCTGCCACAGGCGGCGCACTCCACACTCTGGTAAATGCGTGAGATTGGGTTGTCTCGCGCAGAATCGCCCTTGCGGGGCTTGCAGAGATTATAGGCCGGGTAAAGGCCCCGGACTCTTCCTGTTCTGCCGGAATGCCCATTGTCTCCCCCGGCGGAAGGCTTTCCCCAACAGCCTGTATGCTGCCCTCAACCTTATGGCCTGTGGCCCAAGGGGTGCGGTCAAGGACTTCCAGGGCCTTTGCCACCGCATTGGCAATGGTGTCATGAACAGCCTGCTGCCGGGCAAAACGCACCTGGGCCTTGGCAGGGTGCACATTCACATCCACCTCGCTTTGGGGCACCTTTATAAAAAGGACGGCGCAGGGAAAGCGCCCCTTCATGAGCCTGTTGGAATAGCCCTGAACAAGGGCATGGGCCACCGTGCGATCCGCCACAAGCCTGTTGTTGACAAAAAGATACGACCCTTTGCTGCTGCTTCTGGCAAGGGATGGCGGAGCAAGCCAGCCGAATACTTCCACAAAGCCGCCTTCGTGGAATATGGGAATCAGTTTTTCAGAATCCGGCGGGGCAAGCACGGCCATGACCCTGTCTGCGGAATCGGAAACTTTGGGCCAGTCAAAAACCGTCCTGTTGTTGTGAACAAGGGTAAAGCCAACAGAGCCAAAGCCCAGTGCAAGAGAGATGACCCTGTCTGCAATGTGGCCCCACTCCGTTGCCTGGCCTTTTAAGAACTTGCGGCGGGCAGGGGTGTTGAAAAAAAGGCGCTCAATACATATCTGGGTTCCCACGGGCGCACCTGTTTCCTGCACCCGCACAATGCGGCCTCCATCCAGCTCAATTAAGGTTCCGGCCATGTCCTGGGCGCTGCGGGAAATGATAGTCATCTTTGAAACAGATGCCATGCTGGGCAGGGCCTCGCCCCTAAAGCCCAGGGTGTTAACTTCAAAGAGGTCCTTGTCCGTGCTTATCTTGCTGGTGGCAAATCTTTCTATGGACAAAAGGGCGTCATCGCGGTCCATGCCGCAACCATTGTCCGAAACGCGGATAAGCTCGCGCCCGCCCTTTTCCACCTCCACAAGAATGGAATCAGCCCCTGCATCCAGGGAGTTTTCCAAAAGCTCCTTGACCACGGAGGCCGGGCGCTCAACCACCTCTCCGGCAGCAATTTTGTTGGCAAGAATATCTGGCAGAATGCGGATGCGGGTCACGGCAAACCTGCCTTGTGTACGGCAGAGGAGAAAAATCCTGCAAAAGCGTCAAAAGCAAGACCAGCCCCCTGGCCTTGTGCGCCCACGGCAGCCAGGGGGCCGGAAATTCAACACACTTGCAGCATAATTATTCGTCAAGAGACTCGTTTTTAATGTTGCGGGCCAGAAAGTCTGCGTCCTTGGGCGACAGGTTGAACTGAACGCAGGCCTCATCAAGAAGCTGGGCAATATTCACACTGGCGTCCTCTTTGCGGCGCTCGCTTATCCACTTTACGGCTTTTCTCAAGTTTTCGCCCTTGGGCATTATGGTCATCGGCTTTTCCTTTCATTCATTTAAGGTTTTTGCAAAAGTTCAAAACTGTTGGCAG
>JAGVAW010000025.1 GCA_020060085.1 Desulfobacterales bacterium | reverse complement strand
GCCACCTCCTTAATTTACGCCCTTTGTGTGAAGACGCCCAATGCCTTGGCTTTTTGGTGCGCTTTTCCCCCCTTGAAAAATGCTTGTCAAAGCTTTTGCTCTTTAAGCTTTGCCTGCCTGTAGAAGAAAGCGGAATGAAAAATAATGACATATCATTCCGTTTTTTGCCCCAACAAATCCCTTGCCTTTCAAGCCGCCCAAAAAAAACTTCTTCAACAAACCGTCAGACAGCTAAAGCAGCCCTGCGCTGGAAGAGGAAGAAAAAAAACCGGATAGAAATACAAAAGGAGCTTATGCACCTGCCAACAAGAGCCGGTCGGGCTGCCAGGCCCGGATTTAAGCCGGAAAAAAGGGCTTGGCAAACTGCGCTAATGTCAGCCATCAAAAAAATTTAAGCATTTTTTGCGGCTAACCGGATGCCGGTTAAAACTGCACCGGCACCCGGAAATATTCTACCGCAATTATAAGCCATGCTGCAACTTTTGGCCTGATGTTGCAATCAACACGGCAAAGGTCTGCTACTTGGCAGCAGCATCCTCGGCCAGGCCTTCGATACCCGCAGACTTGCCCCAGGGGGCCTCGCCGGGGCCAACCTTCTGGGTTGCTTCGCCTGCAAGCTCATCTGTTGCAAGCCATGCCTGGCACTGGGGGCACTGGCGTAGGCTTATGGATGCGTCAATCCTGGCGTTGTACAGGTATCTAAACTTCTCCACCGGGGCTTCAAAACTGCATTCCGTGCACTTCATGGGCTTTTGCCTCCTTTGTTTTGGCGCAGGCCTGATTGCCTTTTTCGCCTGGTTTTAAATTAAACCGAATCAGGACCTGCAAAAAGCGGAGCCTTTTTATTTTGTGCGTGCAGGGAGGGCTTTTCCAATAAATTCCCCCTTCGGAAGAAGAAGCTCTCTTTGAAAAAATCAAAGATTTTTTCCTTGTTAAAAATCCCCCTTTAACAGCAGGAAAAGCCTCCCTGCACACTTTTGCTCCTTAAATGCCCTGAACGGTTCTTTGGATGATGTTGTCCTGGGTCTTTCTTGAGATATCCACAAAATGCGCGGAATAACCGGCCACGCGCACGATGACCTCCTGGTACTTTTCCGGGTCCCTTTGGGCTGCCCGGAGTGTTTCATCGCTCACCATGTTGAACTGAACATGATCCAGCCCCAGATCCGCCCAGGTGCGGATATAGGCCTTCCAGAGCTGATAGCCCTTTTCGCCTGCAAGCTGGGTGGGGGAAAGGCGCTGGTTCAAAAGAAATGCCCTGCCGTCTCCCACATGGTCTATCTTGCCGCAGGATTTTAAAACCGCTGTTGGGCCTTTTTTATCAAGGCCTGGCCCCGGAGAGATGCCGCCGTCATAGAGGGCGTCTCCCAGGCGGCGGCCGTTAGGCAGCGCGCCCACAATGGATGAGTAATGGATATTGCCCGAAACATTTTCAGGCAGAAGCGGCCAGTTGTTGCCGCTTGGGCACTTTATCTCCTTGCTGTGCTTGGCAACTTCCTGGAGGCAGCGCACCATTATTTCATCCACAAAATCATCATCATTGCCCCACTTGGGAGCATCGCTGACAAAGTCGCGGCGCATCTGCTCATAGCCGTTCCAGTTGCTTTCCAGGGCCGTGAGCAGCTCGTCCATTGTGTAGCGTTTTTCGTCAAACACAAGCTTCTTTACCGCAGCCAGGCTGTCCACATTTTCCACCCAGGTGAAGCCCGTGACCCAGCAGTTGCCGCGATCTCCCACAGGGCTTACCACATCCAGGCCCGATTCCACGGCCCGCTCGGAAATGGCCGAGAGGAAGGGCCGTCCGTAGAACTCCGGGTCCTTGTAGCGGCCCAGGTTCACGGTGCGGACAAGGGTGTTGATTATCCACTTCATCTGCTGGGTCCATGCCGCAAAAAGCTCGTCAAAGGTCTTGAACTTGCGGGCGTCTCCGGTCTTTGGCCCCATCTGCATCTGCACCACATGGTCGTAGCCGCTGTGCAGGGCATATTCCACCATTTTGGCGCAGTTGGCTGTGGCGCTTGCCATACGCATGGGCTGAACCCCGTGCTTTGTTGTGGGGCAGGGGCTCATGCAGGCCTGATGCACCCAGGTGCGGGCTTCCTCAAGGGGGTGCCCGTGCCAGTGCATGGCGTTCTGGATTAAAAGAGGATCGTTACGGATGGAAGGATACCCCAGACCGTGGCGGATGCACTCGAAAACCTCGCGCATGACTTCATCCCTGACCTTGGGATGCCAGCGGAAGCCGAAGGTGGGGTTTGCCACCCGCACCAGACGGGCTGCCTGGAGAAATGCCAGGGTAAGATCATTGCACGCGTCCGAGCCGTCCTTATTCACTCCGCCCAGCGTCCACACCCAGGTTCCGGTGATGCCCTGAAGGCCTTCCCGCGCCCAGCGGGGGCCAAAGCCGCCCACCTCGTAAGCCCGGATCATGAACTCGCCCACCAGATCAAGGGCCTCCTCGCGGGTTATGTTCTTTTCCTTGATGACATCCTTTTCGTACATGGGCCAGTGGTAGTAATCGGGCCGGGCCGGCCATGCGCCCTCGTGGGCCTCAAGGCGGGCAAGCATCTGCACAAAATGATCGTACTGCAAAGACTCCTGGAAAGTTTGGGGAGCCTTGGCCGGTACATTCTCGCAGGTCTTGGCCACGCGCAGAAGCTCTTCCTTGCGCTTGGGGTCTGTCTCGTAATGCTCTGCCAGGATGCGGGCAAGCCGCGCATAGCGCCCTGCATAGCTGATGGCCGCGTTAAGCATTATCTTCATGGCATCCCAGTTATGAATCCTGTCGTAAACAGGCAGGATTTCAGGGCCGGGCTTGCCCATGGTGAGATCCTCGGCTTTTTCGATGTTCTCATCAATGAGGTCAATGATGTCCTTAAAGCCGTGCCTCTGGGCGAACATGAACTCATAGTCCTTGCCCGAATAGCCGTAAGCTGAAGTGGGCGCACCCCAGCCGATGGCCCCGGAGAGGAATTTGACCGCATCTTCCGGGTCCAGAACGCGGGCAAGCTTGTCAACAGCCGTGTTGCCCGCCCAGTAGGCGTTGAGATTCGCCACTTTTTTAAGGGATTCCTGCTCTGGTTCGGGCATGACGCCCGGCTCGTTGTAAAGCTCCTCATTCACCATTGTTGCGCCGTCCACGCGCCAGGCCAGAGTGTGGGGCAAGGTTCCCATGTACCCCACCAACTGGGCGTGATCGGTGATAAAGATTGGCATGTTCTCAAGAACATGGGCCATTGACTTGGCCCGGCGGAGCATGGCGGGATCATACTTCCAGAAATTCCACATATTTGTAAAAAGCTGGGGAATTTCCAGATCCACCTTGATTCCAGGAGCGTAGTTGCCGCCAAGCGCCCCCTTTTTCCACACCGCCTTGCGCAGATAGTCCAGGCGCTTGGAGCGCTTTTTCTCGGCTATCCACCACCATTCCTGCTTCTGCTCCAACTCTTGCGTGCTTATGTCTTTTGCTGGTTGCGCTGCCATTTTTTGTTCTCCTTAAAAAGAATGTCCTGCCTGGTTTTCCCCCCTGGCGAACAATCCGGTTTTTTGTGTTTCCCCTGCTTTAACTGCCTTGCTTACGGTGCTTCCCCCTTTGAGTCATTTTTTGCTGCTTGTTCTACTTGCCTGCAAATTCCGCTGCGTCTGCCGGAATTTCATCGTTTGCGTTAACGGGTTTTACCTTGTAATAGGCCTGGCGCGGGTCCACCACGCGCTCTACGAAGTCTCCCCTCTGGGGATTGTCCGGGTGAGGGAAAAAGTTTTTCGAGTCCTTGTACTTCATGGCGAAAAGCCTCCTTTCCTGTTGTGCGGGGCGTTTTTGCCCGCAGTTTCCGGTTTTGCCGGTTTATTGAATGCTGCTACTTGAATTTCTTTTCCATCTGCCTCTGCACGCGGCGGAAGTTGGGGTCAGCCACCTCGCTTCCGTCCGTGTCAATAAAATCCATGCGCTCAAAATATTTGCAGGATGAGGCATCGGTCGTAAAATAGGCGGGGTAGCCCACCTCGCCTTCCAGCACATACACATTGGGGGTTACGCTTATGTCCGAGCCGATTTTCAATACCTTGCAAAGCCCCCGGCCATCGCTGGCATAGGCGCTTTCCGCAAAGTTCTTGCACAGGCTGCAAGCAATGTCGGGAACTGTCTCGCGCTCCTCCACAGAGCGAGCCTTGAGGGATGGGTCATAAATGCCGGACTGAACCTGTTTCCACTGATCTCTGCGTCCCATGATTTATTTTCCTTTCAATTAAACGGCTCCTGCCAAAGCCGTTTGCCAAACCGTTATTCCCTGTTCTTCCAGGGGCCTTATCTTCACGGCGCAGGGCAAAAAAAGCCTCTATCCGCCTATTGTCACCTCTTCCACAAAATCCAGAAGAAGATCTATGACCTCTTCAAGCTGGGCGTCATCGTAGCCCTCGCCAGCCGGAAAATTGTAATCCAGGCCAAAGGCCCTGTACTTGCCGCCTGCCCAGGGGTGATAGGGCAGAAGGTCCAGACCCGTTACAACGCTGCCCAAAGATGCTGCAAATTCGCCGGTTGCCTTGAAGTTGGCCTCGTTGTCATTCACCCCCATTATGATGGGAACCCGCAGGCGGATGGGCACGCCTGCTGCGGCTATCTTTCTGGCGTTTGACAAAATCAGCTCATTCTCCCGGCCCGTGTAACCCTTGTGGGCTGCACTATCCATCACCTTCAAATCCAGAAGAACCATGTCCGTGTAAGGCAGAACCCGCTCGTAACTGGCCCAGGCCGCGTGGCCGCAGG
>JAGVAW010000207.1 GCA_020060085.1 Desulfobacterales bacterium | reverse complement strand
GGCTGTCCTCAACCACAAGCCTTGTAACCTGGGTTTGGCGCAGGGTTATGTTGGGGGTAAGCGCCACAAGGCGGCTCATGGCCCTGGAATAGGAATGCTTGTCGTTCTGGGTGCGGGTGGACTGCACAGCAGGCCCCTTGCGGGTGTTAAGGGTGCGAAAGCTTATGGCTGTCCGGTCGGCAATTCTTCCCATTGCCCCGCCAAGGGCATCTATCTCCTTTACAAGCTGGCCCTTGCCGGTTCCGCCTATGGACGGGCTGCAAGGCATGGCTGCAAGGGTATCCAGGTTTATGACAGTCAAAAGAACCTTGCAACCCATGCGGGCTGCTGCAAGGGCTGCCTCGCAACCTGCATGGCCTGCACCCACCACAATGCAATCGTATTTTTCGTTTGCTGCCATTTGCGCCCTTATGTTTTGCCCGTAAGCAATGCCTGCCCTTTTTGACAGTTCCGCAAAGCAGACAAGCCAACTGCAAAACCCTGCTTGCAGAAAGCGCAATGTTATTAGAAAAAATTAACCTCCTGCAAACACTTTTTAGATTTGCGGCAAAATTTTGGGCATAATCAATGGGCAGAGGCCAGCTCATTTAAGACGGTGATTTCGGGCTGGCCTTCCAAAGCTTCCATAATTTTGCCCATAAAGGCATTGAAATGGGGTGTTGCAGAGTGGGCCTTCAATGCTTCCTTGTCTTTGTAGCGCTCCATAAAAACAAGGGTGTCGGGCGCTTTTTTGTCTGCGCTCACCGTGTAGAAAAGGGTGCCATCCTCCTGGGCAACCCCCTGCATAAGGGCTTTTATGTCTTCTTTCAGTTCAGAAGCCTTGCCCTCTTTTAAAGGGATTTTTGCGATAACGGAAATCATGATTCTTCTCCTTGCAAGAATTTGTTGGCCCTGGCTAAATCTGCCGCATTGATCCAAAAAAAAGCCTTTAAAAGCTTATTCCGCGATTTTTTGCCATAAGCATCATCTGGTCCAGGCCGGTTTGGGGAGGAACAGCAAGCTCCTCTTCCGGCTTTTTTACAAGGCTTATGGCGTCCGTGGGGCAGGTGGTGACACAAAGTCCGCAGCCTATGCACCTTGCCGTGTTCACCCTGGCCGCATCATCCTCAATTGTTATGGCGCTCATCTGGCAGCGGTCAATGCAGGTTTCGCAGGCAGTGCAGTCGTCTATATTCACCAGGGCAACATGGTTGGAAAAAACCATCTGGGCCGGATTGGGCAGGGCGTTGAGCGAGCGCAGCACACCGCAGCAGTCTCCGCAGCAGTTGCACATGCCGGCCGGATTCTGCGCTGTTGCAGGCTGGGTTACAAGCCCGGCCTGCTGGGCCTCGACCATTATGCTTATGGCCTGGTCTGCATCAACCCTGCGGCCCATGTTGTGGTCAAGGTAGTACTGGGCCATGGACCCGAACATGAAACAGGCCTCAAGGGGCTTGCCGCAACCGGAGTCCACAAGCTTTTTCTGCTTTCTGCATATGCAGTCGGTCACAACAATCAGCTTCTGGTTTTTGAGTATTGTGCAGGCGTCATCAAAGGAGGCAACTGTCTGCCGCACCTCCACAGACTTTTCCACAGGTACCACCCGCAGAAAATATTTGGCGCTTTTTGAAACAGCCTCATCCAGGCCCTGGCTTCCGTAGCTTTCAACCATTTGGGCCAGCTTGCTGTTCAACCTTTTTACCTGAAACTCAAAAAGGCCGTGGATGAATGGAATGGCCCCGTATTTAACTTCATCGCCCTTTTTGCGGCGGAACAAAAGCCCGGCCTTTGCCATTTTCTCCAACTGCTCCGCCACATCATCAAGGGGTTTTGAAAGCCTTTGTGCAACACTTTGGGCTGTTTCCAGCATGGGGGTCAAGGCAAGGAACATGGCGGCATCTTCCTGCGAAAAAAGCTCCTTTAAAAGCTCTATTTCAATACCCGACTGGGTTGCCGGAAAGCCGATGGAATATTTGTCCAGCCGCTCCTGAAGCTCCCTGTAAATATCCTGGGCCATTTTTCACCGTTCCTTTTAAGCCGCATTGGGCTTATTAAAAAAGGTTGTGCTGCTTTATTTATGAGCAAAGGGAAAGGGCATAGTCAATTTCTTCATCGCAAATTTTGTCTGCTTTGCCCTTTAAACCTTCAAGAATTGTTTTTGCCTTTTTGCCGCCGATTCTGCCAATGGCCCAGGCGCACATGGATTTGACCCGCTCATCAGCATTTTCATCAAAGGCTTTTGCAAGCTCCGGCACAAAGGCCTCATCACGCGTGTTGCCCAGGCTGCGGGCCGTGTTCATCTTCCAGCGCCAGATGTCGCTTTCCGGCATATAGAACATGTGGGGCCAGATGCGGTCCATAAAATAATCCCTGTCCATGTGGAGAAGCTTTACCGGGTCAAAGTCCGGGGCTTTTTTTGCGACCCTTTCGTTGACAGGCAGATCCATTGCAAGCCAGGGCAGGTTCCGGGGGCAGACACTCTGGCAGCGGTCGCAACCGTAAATATAAAGGCCCATTGGCTCCCGAAGCTCCCTGGGGGTGATGCCATCGCCAAAATAGGAAAGATAGCTTATGCACAGCCTGGGGTCTATTTTGCGGGGGCCTTTCAGGGCACCTGTCGGGCAGGCTGTTATGCAGGCGTTTTTGCAAAAGGAGGGGCAGCCCACGCAAAGAGTCGGCTCATCAGGCTCAAAGTATTCATCCACCACAAAGGCAATGGGCAGCACCCACGAGCTTTGGCGGACAGCCCTGGTTGAATAGAACAGGCAGTTCTTGCCAAAGGTGCCAAGCCCGGCCCGGCCTGCGGCCAGCCTGTGGGGCAGATGAAAAGGAACCTTGCTTTTTATGCCGCCGCTTTTCAAAAAATCCCGAAAAGCCTTTATTCGCATGGAAAGGCCATCCTGGGTAACCCTGTCGTCATCAAGGTAGCAGCGCCCGAAAAAAGGCTCCATGCTTTTGGGAAAGGCCTTTTTGAAATAGCCTTCCAGCAGCACGATTATGGATTTTGCCTCCGGCAGAATGTTGGCAGGATCGCATCCGGCCATAAGATCCAGGCCCGAAGCAGTGGCCCAGGCATATTCCTTGCTGCGCTCAACAAGAATCTCCTTCTGGGTTTCAAAGGGCTGTGCCCCGGTAAAACCCACATCCTCAAAACCAAGCTCCTTGGCCTTTTGAATAATCTCGCTTTTGGCAATCATAAAAGCTCCTTGGAAAAAATTATTTTCCGAACGCTCGCTCGATATTTTTGCAAGACCAAGCCCCTTTTGTCAAGCAGGGAAAAAACCCGGGAAAATCTTTTGCCTGCCCTCGCACAAATCAAAGCCGCCAATTATTCTGGCCACCCACAACACACTGCTTATGTTTTGCGGGTAAGCGCCGGAGGCGCAAAAATAATTCTCCTTATAAACCGGGCAGATTAACTTTTTCCTTGACCGCAAAATCATAAAGACTTTATCTTATAGAAAAAACAGGGAGTTTGGCTTATAATAGCCTTGTAGCCTATTGTAAGGCAATGCAATTTATGAATTCGCAGTCTCAAGTTGGGGCCAAGCGGTTTGAACCCCTTGACCCGCAATGCTGTTGCATGGCATAAAGATTTAT
>JAGVAW010000027.1 GCA_020060085.1 Desulfobacterales bacterium | reverse complement strand
CTATCTGGTGTGTATTCCTCTGGGCATTGCAAAGGCCCTTCGCCACGGACGCTCTTTTGACTTGGCCTCATCGGTCATTGTCTTTATCGGCTATGCCATTCCTCCCTTTGCCTTTGGCATGGTTTTGAAAATGCTTTTTTGCGGAACCACCGAGGGGCTTTGGGACATCTTTCCGGTTTCTGGCTTCACAAGCCCCGGCTTTGATCAGATGGGCCTGTGGCAGCAGACTTATGACATCTTCCAGCACATGTTTCTGCCGGTTCTCTGCTATGTTATCGGCAATTTTGCCGTGCTCACCCTTTTGATGAAAAACTCGCTTTTGGAGCAGATAAGCCGCGATTATGTGAGGACAGTTCTCGCCAAGGGAGGCAGCACCAGAAGGGCCGTGTTGGGCCACGCCTTACGAAATGCGCTTATTCCAATTGCAACAGGGTTTGGATCCATTCTCATGGTGATGTTTGCCGGGTCCGTGCTCATTGAGCAGGTGTTTGAAATTCCGGGCATGGGAAGGCTCTCTTTAGAGGCCATTGTGGGCCGGGACTACCCGGTTTTTATGGGAATACTCTCCATAACCAGCCTGCTGGGGCTTTTGGGGAATATTCTTTCAGACTTTTGCTATGTGATAATTGACCCGCGCATCCATTTTGGAAAATAAGGCTAAAATCCTTGATCCGCATAAGCCCCATAACAAAAAAGCGCTTTGCCAGATTTAAAAAAATGCGGCTTGCCTGGCTTTGCTTCCGCCTTCTGGTGCTTTTGTATGCGCTTTCGTTAGGGGCCGAGCTTATTGCAAATTCAAATCCCGTTTTTGTGCGGTTTGAAGGGCGAAATTACTTTCCTGTTGCAGCCTTTTATCCTGAAGACACCTTTTTAAACAACGGCCTCCACACAAGGCCGGACTACAAAAAGCTCCAACAAGGCCCTCAATTTTCCCAGAACCCGGCCAACTTCATGGTGTTCACGCCAATTCCCTATGGCCCCTATGAATCCGTTGACCCTGCCAGCATCCAGGTGCCGGATCAGGTTACCCTGCGGCTCACTCCGGCCCCACGGCTGGCAAATATCAATATTCGCCGGGATTTTGAGATTGCAAGAAGCCAGCTTGCAGGCAGTTTTTTTGGTGTGGAGGATTTTGAAGTTGATGGCCTTTCCCTTAAAGACCATTATAAAACAGACTCCGACCTGGAAAAGGCCATTGTGGATCGCTTCCAAAACATCTCAAGCCCGGCAAAAAGCTTTTTGGTTTATTCCAGCAAGGACAATAAGCCCGTTGAGATTGCGCTTTCCACCTTTTCGCCCAGGTCCGCGCCGCCCCAAACCGTGCGCCTTAATTTGCGCCAGGCCCCGCCCCTTGATGCAGCCCAAAGGCTTTTGATTTTCGACACACTGGCAAGGCTTGAAAGTGATCCCCAGCGAACCTGGCCAGCCTTGAGCTTGCAGGAGCAGGACTTGCTCACGGAACTGGTGAAAAAACGCCTTGAAAGCTACCAGGAGGCGGAGCACATGGCCCTTTCCGCGGGTTTTTTCCGTGTGGAGGCAACCCGCAGCGAAGTAAATTTTCCATATCCCCCCTGCCCCGGCCACTGGCTTGGCCTGGACAATGCCGGGCGCGATGTTCTGGCGCGGATTATCTACGGGCTGCGTACTTCCATGACCTTTGGCATTCTGCTGGTTGTGGCCAGCATGATGCTGGGAACCTTTGCAGGGGCCATTCAGGGTTATTACGGCGGCTTCCTGGACATAAGCGCCCAAAGGCTCATTGAAATTTGGTCGGCCATTCCCTTTCTTTATGTCATGATTCTTCTTGGCAGCATTTATGGCCGAAGCTTTATGCTGCTGCTTGTGTGTTATGGCATTTTCAACTGGATTGGCATTTCCTACTACATGAGGGCGGAGTTTTTGCGCCTTCGCAAGCAGCCCTTTGTGGAGGCGGCCAATTGCCTGGGCCTGCCCACGCACAAAATTCTTTTCCGCCATATTCTCCCTAACGCCCTGGTACCCATAATAACCTTTTTCCCTTTTTCCCTGGTGGGGGCAATCGGATCTTTGGCAGCGCTGGATTACCTGGGCTTTGGCCTTCCTCCACCCACAGCAAGCTGGGGGGAGTTGCTCCAGCAGGCCCAGCAGTACAGGTGGGCATGGTGGCTTATCCTTTATCCGGCCCTTGCGCTTTTTGTTGTAATGCTTCTTGGCGTTTTTACAGGAGAGGGCGTGCGCAATGCCTTTGACCCCAAGCCATATGCAAGGATGAAATAGCCCGTACAATTCAGGCACAAAAAATAGTCAGGGAAAAAGAAAGGCCTTTTTGTAAAAGCTCATGGAAAAGCTCCTTGAAATAAGCGACCTGAAGGTTGTCTTTGATACGGACGGGCAAAGCCTTGTTGCTGTTGACGGGGTGAGCTTTACCATAGGCAACAACGAGGTGGTGGGGCTTGTGGGGGAATCGGGCTGCGGAAAATCCGTTGCAGCCATGAGCATTCTGCGCCTTGTGCCGGAGCCGCCGGGGCGCATTGTGAATGGAAAGGCTCTTTTTGAAGGCCGGGATTTGCTGGGCTTGAATCATGCGGCGCTTCGCTCAATAAGGGGCGCAAAGATAAGCATGATCTTTCAGGACCCCATGACCGCCCTTTCCCCCATCATCAAAATCGGCCCTCAACTTGCAGAAACCCTTACCATTCATGGGCGGGCAGATAAAAAACAGGCTTTGGCCCAGGCTGTTTTGTGGCTCAAAAAAGTGGGAATACCGGAACCGGAAAGGATTGCCAGGGCCTATCCCTTCGAGCTTTCGGGCGGAATGCAGCAAAGGGTGATGATTGCGATGGCTCTTATCCTGAATCCAAAACTGGTTATTGCAGACGAGCCAACAACAGCCCTGGATGTCACTGTTGCAGCCCAGATTTTTGATCTGCTAAATGAAATGCGCAGCCGCTCCACAAGTGTTCTTCTCATCACACATGATCTTGGCGTTATCTGGGAGATGTGCGACCGGGTAATGGTCATGTATGCAGGCAAAATTGTGGAGCAGGCACCTAAAGAAGAGCTTTTTGCCGCTCCTGCACATCCCTACACCATAGGCTTATTGAAAT
>JAGVAW010000148.1 GCA_020060085.1 Desulfobacterales bacterium | reverse complement strand
TTTCCTCGCGGGGGGTCAGCGTGGCGAGAACTTTTCGTGTCTGCTCCGCAAGGTTGAGGCTGATGGCCGCCTCGGAGGGCAGCATAAACTTCTTGTCCTCAATAAAGTCGCCCAGGTGACTGTCCTCTTCCTCACCGATGGGTGTTTCAAGGCTTATGGGCTCCTTGGCGATTTTGAGCACCCGCCGCACCTTTTCCAGCGGAAACTCCATTTTTTCGGCGATTTCCTCCGGGGTCGGCTCCCGGCCAAGCTCCTGAACCAGATAGCGGGAGGTGCGGATGAGCTTGTTGATGGTCTCTATCATGTGAACAGGTATGCGTATGGTTCGGGCCTGGTCTGCAATGGCACGGGTTATGGCCTGGCGAATCCACCATGTTGCGTATGTGGAGAACTTGTAGCCCCGGCGGTACTCAAACTTGTCCACAGCCTTCATAAGGCCAATGTTGCCTTCCTGGATAAGGTCCAGAAATTGCAAGCCCCGGTTGGTGTATTTTTTGGCAATGCTCACCACAAGGCGCAGGTTGGCGCGGATAAGCTCGGCCTTGGCTTCCTTGGCTTTGTAGCGGCCTGACTCCACGCAGGCCCTTACCCTTTTCAACGCCAGGGAATTGGCCTTGAGGAAAAGCTCGCGCTCCCGCAGGGCATCCTGAATTGCCCGTATTTCCTTGAAATACTGTTTGATGTCGTTTTTTGGCAGGGAGCAGGTTTTGGCTGCATAACGGCAGAAGGCAGCTTCCTTTTCGCAGTGGGTCCGCAAATCGGCAAGGGTCATGCCCATATCTTCGGCGCACTCCGAAAGCCTTTTGTGCATGGACTCGAACCAGTCAATATCTGCGTAAATGCGATCCTCAATGTCGGTAACAACCTGATGCTCCAGACGCCAGTCTTTCATGAGCATGAAGATGCGGCGGTTTCTGCGATTGACGCTCCGACGCACCCGGCGGCGCTCCTCGGCATCCAGGGGGGGCTTGTTGGTGAAAAGCCTTTCCCGCAAGGACGAATTCTCAAGATGAATGACAGTCATCTGGGAAAGGATTTCCGCCACCTTTTCCATCTGGGCGGATTCCTCCACATAGGCATCCCCTTCATCCACATCCCTGAAGACCTCTTTTAGCTTCACCTGGCCTTCCACCATCTGCTTGCACAAAAACAGGATGCACTCAACGCCTACCGTGGTTTCCAGAAGGGCCTTCAAAATCTCCTGCTCGCCCTCCTCGATTTTTTTGGCGATTTCAATCTCCCCCTCGCGGGAAAGAAGGGAAACCATGCCCATTTCCCGCAGATAGAGCTTCACCGGGTCCGTGGAAACGGCCACATCTGGCAAATCCGGTGTGTCGTCATCGGAAGTGCGATCCGAGTCGCCCTTGGCGCTGTCTGCCACCTTGACGCGTTTGCCATCCAGAATGTCTATGTCCAGCTCATCGAACATCATTAAGGTTTCATCTATCTGATCTGAAGAAACCATGTCTTCGGGCAGGGCCTCGTTAAGCTCCTCGTAGGTGAGGTAGCCCTGCTTCTTGCCCTTGTCGATAAGATCCTGGAGTTCAGCTTGCTGGGTTGCCTTTTTTTCTTTCTTGTCCGCTTTGGACTCCTTGGTCATTGATTTGGGCTCCTTGCGGGAATAATCCCGTATTGGGAATGTTTATTCACCCGGTTTTCTTTGGGTTAAGTTTGGCAAGACAAAGTGCTCGTAAATCCTTGTCATTCTGCTCATCGGCCAGTTTAAGCTTGTTCCAAAGCTCGGCTGTGGTCATGCGCTCGCATCTGGCGGCGCACTGGTCCAAAAGGTTCTCAAGATAGGCCGGGTCCGGGTCCGGGTCTCCGGCATAAAGCTCTGCTGCAAGGCGGCGCTGCTCCGGGTCATCAAGAAAGGCAAGCAGGTTGAAATCCGGATTTTCATTCAAGTCTTTGGCTCTTACCAGAAGAACCTGGGCTATTGACCTGTAAGCAGGATTTTCAAAAAAGGTCAGCAGCCCCCTTTCGCGCACGGATGCAATGGTTTGTGGGTTGTGGAGCATTATGGCTGCAAGCTGTTTTTCCAGGCGTAAATCTTGTTGGGCCTGCTGCCCTTGCTCCGGGCCGGGCTGGCGACGCAATTTTTTGCCGGCAATGTTAACCTTCTGGACAATGGCGGTTTCCGCAACTTTGAGGCGGTTTGCCACGCGCTTTATATAAAGGGAGCTGACAACGGAATCGTCAATGGCTCGCAGATGGGCGGCAAGCTCATCTGCTGCCGCTGCCCGGCCCTGAATGCTTTCTCCATGCCGGGCAAGGGCGGCCTCGGTGAGAAAATCCATAAGGGAAAGGCTCTTTTGGGCTGCATCTTCAAAGGCTTGTGCTCCGAACTCCCGCACAAAGCTGTCCGGGTCATGGCCCTGGGGCAGAATCATGGCGCTTGCTTCAAGTCCCTGGGAAAGAAAAATGGGCAGGCTTCTTTCTGCTGCCTTCTGGCCTGCCAGGTCTGCATCAAAAACCAGCACCACCTTTTTGGCATAGCCTCTCATGGCGCTTGCGTGCTCTTGGGAAAGGGCCGTGCCGCAGGTGGCCGCCGCATTTTTTATTCCGGCAGCCCAAAGGGCCAGCATATCAAAGTAGCCTTCTACCACAAAAAGAACGCCGCTTTTGCGAGCCTGGCCCATTGCCGCCCCAAGGCCATAGAGAACCCGCTTTTTGTCGTAAACCGGGCTTTGGGGGGAATTAAGGTACTTTGGCAGAGAATCATCCATGACCCTGCCGCCAAAGCCCAAGACCTGGCCGTGAATGTTCTCAATTGGAAACATTATGCGGTTGCGGAAGCGGTCAAAAATGCGCCCGTCTTTTTCTGCAAGAAGGCCAGCATCCAGGGCGGTTCTTCTGTCAACTCCCTTTTTGTTGAGATATTTTTCCAGGGCCTGCCACTGGTCCGGGGCAAAACCAAGCCCAAAGGCTTTTCTCACAGGGCCGTCCATGCCTCTTCTTTTAAGGTATTGAAGGGCAGATTCACCTTCCGGGCTTTCAAGGCATTTTTCAAAAAAGCCCCTGGCAAGCTCGTTTGCGGCAAAGATAGCCTCCCTGCGGCTTTTGGCCTTGCGGCCCATCTCCGAAGAAGGCGCTATTTCCACGCTGTAGCGGGCTGCAAGCTGGATAAGGGCATCTTTGAACTCAAGGCCCTCACTGCGCATGACAAAGTCAAACACATCGCCGCCAGTTCCGCAGCCAAAGCAATGAAAAAACTGCTTTTCGCGGTTTACGGTAAATGACGGGGTCTTTTCGGAATGAAAGGGGCAAAGGCCCAGAAGGTTGACACCTTTTTGCTTCAAGTCCACCAAGCGGCTCACCACATCCACAATGTCTGCGGCAGCGCGCACTTTGGAAACATTATCTTGAGCAAAAGAGGACGCCAAAGAAAAACCTCCGCAAATTAACTATGCGGCAAAGGCCGCAGCAAACGCTCCAAAAGCAGGAAGGCTTACGCCGCAGAGGCCCTTTAATGGGCTGGTTGTGCGGTGTAAGCCTGAAGAATAGCTGCTTGCGGCAACGGGCCGGGCGCAAAATTAAAAAGCCCAATGGCCTGAAAGATGCTGAATTTGACCTGTATTTCAAAAACAGGGTCTATGGCCGGAACAGTCTGCAAACAAATGTAATCCAACAGTCCGATTCCGCAAGAAAAATTGCTCATTGCGGTCGCCCCGTTCTCCAAACGACGGTTTCAAGCCCGATATCCACCTGATAAGTCCCAGATAAATCCCCGATAAATCAAGGATAAATCAAGCGCAGGCCAATTTGTCAAATCATATTATATTAATGCCGTATGAGTTGTTTGTCAAGAAAGGGCCAGGCATAAAAAAACAGAGCCCACAGCATTTGTTACAAAAGCTTGAGATTCCAGTTGGCCCTGGTGGTGCGCGCCTGCTCCAGATTATCCGGCCAGGGTTCATTGAGCTGGACAAAGAGGCTGAATCCGGCTTTTTTCAGCAGGGGAATCTCCTTTTCAAGGGAAAGGGGTTGATCGGAGAATATCCAGTAATTGCGGTCATATTGGCTAATCCAGGCCCTTTCCTTTTTGGGGCTTGTTATATAAAGCCCGGTTTTGAGGGAAGGCTCCTTGATTCTTGATATGCAAAGGGGAAAAGGCCCTTTGGTTACAATGCCCAGCGGCAGGCACGAAAGGCCCGGCAAGCAAAGGACATCCTTGCCGGGCAGCTCCGGGCTGATTATGGCTCCGGCAAAACCCGCGTTTGACAGGGCTGCTATGGCCAGGGGGTTGGCAATGTTGCAAAAAGGCCCGGCCCAGCAGATTGCACCCGAATCCGGCAGCAGGGCCTTGTGCCAGGGCGCGTTGAGAACAAAGTTTTTTGCCCCCTTTTGCACGGCTTTTTTAAGCAGCAGGCTCCATTTGGCCTCATCATCGGGCCATATTACAGGAGGGGTCCACCACCAGGCTCTTGCAACAAGGCTTTGGGGCAGGGCATCCAAAAGGGGGCCTGAAAGCCAGAAGGCGGGCGTGATGCCCTGCTTTTTGTCAGCCAAAAAGCCTTTTTCCCGAAAAACGGCCATAGTGCGAGGGGCGGGCTTGGGATTTAGTGGCCTGGGCAGGAGCGGCTCAAGATTTGAGGGCTTCACTTCAGCTGGCGGCATATGTTCAGCCTGGGATTCAAGCTTGCGGATGGCCGCCATTATGGCCGGATCGCGCCTATCAAGAAGATAGACCGGGCTGTCTTTGGCAACCTCTGCACAGGATTTTGGATTTAAGACAAGGCCCTTTGACTTTGCTACCTTTGACCGGACCTTGACAATGCAATGGCTTTTGGAGTCTTCGCTGCCGATGCGCAGCAGATCTCCGGAAAAAAGGGGCACAGAGTTTTTTATGCTTATGCCTTTTTGACCTTTTTGTTCGGTTGTGCCGCATAGCAGGCCCGAAGTCATGGGACTTTGGGGATCAAGCGGTACAAAGGTGCGCTGGGGAAGGAATCCGTAATGGGTGGAAGGCCGGCCCAGGGAGTTTGCCAAAAGGTTAAGCGCATCGCGCTTTGCATCCGGGTCAGTGCCACAATCGCGCAGCATACGGTAGGCAGCCACGGCGTTATAAACGAAGTGGGGGCCTTTCTTGCGGCCCTCAATTTTCCAGGCGCGCACCTGGGGAATTGCGGCAAGGGTTTTGACCAGGACATCAAGGCACAGATCCATGCATGAAAAAAAGCGCCCTGTGGTTTTTCCCGCAGCATAAAGCCTTCTGCATGGCTGGACGCAGCGGCCCCGCAGGCCGGATTTGCCTCCCATAAGGCTGCTCCAGTAGCAACGGCCCGAAACAGCATAGCAAAGCGCACCGTGCACAAACACTTCAAGGGAAAGACCCGGCGGGCAGGCAGCAGCGCACAGCTTTATTTCATCTATGGAAAGCTCGCGGGGCAGAATGATGCGGCTTGCCCCCAAAAACTTCTGCCCAAAGGCAAGCCCGGCAGGGTGGCTGACATTTGCCAGGGTGGAAAGATGAAGCTCGCCTTCAAAGCCGGCCTGCCTTGCCACAAGAGCCATGCCCGGATCTGCAAAAATAAGGGCCTGGGGTTTGACAAGGGTGGAGAGCTTTTCCACAAGCCGCAATGCAGAAGAAAGGTCGTCTGGCTTTAGCAGGGAGTTCATGGCGACATAAACCCCCACTCCCCTGTCGCGGGCAAAACTCACCAGCCGGGCAAGCTGGGAAAGGGAAAAATTTTGGGCCTCCATGCGGGCTGAAAAGCTTTTCAAGCCAAGGTAAACCGCATCTGCCCCTGCTGCCAGGGCCGCAAAAAAGGCGCTCTGGTCTCCGGCAGGGGCAAGGATTTCAGGTTTTTGGGGCGACATTTCCATATCAAAAAGAAAATTAACCCTTGTATGGGTGCAATTTCAAGGCTGTTATTGCCCTGCAAAGAAAAAGGGTGACAATTTACACTTTACACGCCTTTATACCATTTTTTTGCAGCAGGGGGCATTTGCCAGAAACAACAAGGCGAACCCGGTTTGCGGCAGCCTTTATGGGGCTGCCGCAAACCGCTGTCCGCCTTTTTTTGTGCAAATTTTCCCGCCTTTTTGGGGCGATTGCTCTTTTTACGGGGCTTGCAGGCAGCTTACATCATTCCGCCCATGCCACCCATGCCGCCCATGCCGCCGCCCATGCCGCCCATGCCGCCGCCCATGCCGCCCATTCCGCCTTCACCCTTGGGTTCGGGCTTGTCGGCAATCATGGCCTCGGTGGTGAGCATAAGGCCTGCAACGGAGCAGGCATTCTGCAAGGCAAGGCGAGTGACCTTGGTGGGGTCGATGACGCCTGCCTCAATGAGGTCTTCGTAAGTGTTTGTGTCTGCGTTGTAGCCAAAAGCGCCCTTGCCTTCGGCGACCTTGGCGATGACAACAGCGCCTTCCATGCCCGCATTTCCGGCAATGCGGCGCAGAGGCTCCTCAATGGCGCGGCGCACAACACGGGCACCCAGCTTCTCCTCTCCGGAGATGCGGGCCTTGTCCAGGGCGTCCAGGCAGCGCACCAGGGCAACGCCGCCGCCGGGGACAATGCCTTCCTCAACCGCTGCGCGGGTGGCGTTCAATGCGTCTTCCACGCGGGCTTTCTTTTCCTTCATCTCGGTCTCGGTGGCAGCGCCGACATTGATGACAGCCACGCCGCCGATGAGCTTGGCCAGGCGCTCCTGGAGCTTCTCGCGGTCGTAATCGCTGGTGGTTTCATCGATCTGGGCGCGAATCTGCTTCACGCGGCCTTCCAGCGCGCTGCGGGCGCCTGCGCCGTCAACAATGGTGGTGTTGTCTTTATCAATGGTGACGCGCTTGCATTTGCCAAGGTCAGAAAGGGTGATGTTCTCCAGCTTGATGCCCAGGTCTTCGGAAACAACTTGGCCACCGGTGAGGATGGCGATGTCTTCGAGCATGGCCTTCCTGCGGTCGCCAAAGCCGGGGGCTTTGACAGCAGCCACCTGAAGGGTTCCGCGCAGCTTGTTGACAACCAGGGTTGCCAGGGCTTCGCCTTCCACATCCTCTGCCACGATGACAAGCGGCCTGCCCATCTTGGCTATCTGCTCAAGCAGGGGCAGGAGATCCTTCATGGAGCTTACCTTTTTCTCGTTGATGAGAATGTAAGGCTCGTCCAAAGAAACGGTCATTTTTTCCGGATCGGTCACAAAGTAGGGGGAGATGTAGCCGCGGTCGAACTGCATGCCCTCAACCACCTCAAGGGTGGTGTCCATGGACTTGGCCTCTTCCACGGTGATGACGCCTTCCTTGCCCACCTTGTTCATGGCCTCGGCAATGATGTTGCCGATGGTGGCGTCATTGTTTGCGGAAATGGTTCCCACCTGGGCAATTTCCTTCTGCTCCTTGGTGGGCTTGGACATTTTCTGGAGTTCCTTGATGCAGACTTCGCAGGCCTTGTCTATGCCGCGCTTGATGGCCATGGGGTTGTTGCCTGCGGCAACAAGCTTGATGCCTTCCTCGTAGATGGCGCGGGCAAGAACAGTTGCGGTGGTGGTGCCGTCACCGGCAGTGTCGGAGGTCTTGGAAGCAACTTCCTTGACCATCTGTGCGCCCATGTTCTCGAACTTGTCTGAAAGCTCGATCTCTTTGGCCACGGTCACGCCGTCCTTGGTCACGGTGGGGGATCCCCAGGCCTTGTCCAGCAGCACATTCCTGCCCTTGGGGCCAAGGGTCACAGCCACTGCATCCGCCAGGGTCTTCACGCCCTTGAGCATTGCTTCGCGGGCTTTCATGTCGTATCTGATCTCTTTGCCAGCCATATTTTCCTGCCTCCTTGAAGCGGTTTCTGGTTAAAAAAATATGTGGGGCCATGCGGCTTTCAGGCCGGATGGATGTTTCCCTTATTTTTTGATGATGCCCAGGATGTCGTCTTCGCGCATGATGAGGTATTCCTCGCCGGAAATTTTGACCTCTGTGCCCGAATACTTGCCGAACAGCACCCTGTCGCCCTTTTTAACATCCACGGGAATGCGGGTTCCATCTTCCTTCATTTTGCCGGGGCCTACCGCCTCAACAACGCCTTCAGCAGGTTTTTCCTTGGCGGTTTCGGGAATGATGATTCCTCCCTTGGTCTTGCTTTCCTCCTCCACCCGTTTGACAAGAATGCGATCAGCCAGTGGTGTGAGTTTCATGTTTGCCTTCCTCCTTGAATTGAATTTTGTCCCTGTTGATGTTTTTCCTTATCTTGTTTGC
>JAGVAW010000269.1 GCA_020060085.1 Desulfobacterales bacterium | reverse complement strand
TCTAGAGTGCCTAAAGTGCCTAGAATGCCTAAAGTTTCAAGAAACAGTTTCAACGACCCAATCCCTCATCGTCCGCTCAGATCTGGATGCGGTCCGCCTGGGGCCGCCCCAATAATAGTAAGGGCTGTCTCTAGGGCGTCTCTGCCCACCTGCCCGCTCACCACCGGCTGCTGCCGTGTTGACACGCTTTTCACAAAGTCTGCTATTTCGTGGGCAAGGGCATCAGCTTTTTCAAAGGTCTGGGTTTGGCTTAACATCTCTGTTGCATCGTTAGCGCCCTGGCGTCCAAGCGGCTGCATCTGTGTAAGGCTGCGGTTGACAAAATCCACATAAATGGGGCCGCTTTCCTGCACCACAAGCAGTGTGCGGTCGTCCTTTTGGGCCATGCGGCTTGCGGTGATACTTGCAACGCAGCCGTTTTCAAACTCCAGGCGGGCGTTTGCAATGTCTGCAAATTGGGAGGCCACGCTTGCCCCGGCAGCAGCAAGGCTTTTGATGGGCGATTTTACAAGGCTGAAAATTATGTCAATGTCGTGAATCATCAGATCCACCACCACGGAAACATTGAGCGCCCTTGTTTTGAAGGTTGAAAGGCGCCTTGCCTCGATGAAAAGGGGCTTTGTTACAAGGGGTGCAAGGGCTAAAACAGCGGGGTTGTAGCGCTCCAGCAGGCCCACCTGTATGAGGCGGCCATGCTGATTTGCAATGGCGATAAGCTCATCTGCCTGGGCAAGGGTTGTGGTTATGGGCTTTTCAATCAGCACATCGCTGCCGGAGAGCAGAAAATCCCTGCTCACTTCAAAGTGCGAGCCTGTGGGGGTTACAATGCTTGCAGCATCCACCTTGCCAAGAAGCTGGCGGTGATCCGTGAAAAAGGGGGCGCAGCATTTTTTGCCAATCAGCTCCGCCCGCTCCTGGTCTGTGTCCACAATGCCCACAAGTTCCACATCAGGGTGGGCCGCATATTTTTCCGCATGGAATTGTCCAAGATACCCGGTGCCTATTACTGCGGCTCTAACCTTTGCCATGAAAATAAAATCCTTGTGATTATGCGAAAAGCAAACCGTTTTTTATTCTGGATTCCCGCCTACGCGGGAATGACGGGTCTGGGGCGGTTGCCTTTCAAACTCCGGCATAGAGGGCCGTACCCAAAGGAAGCCGTGGTTTTTCTTTTCAACCACCTGCATCCAGGGCGGTTCCAGGGAAAGGATAGCAAGGCGTGTCTTTCCCCTTTCAACCCCAGGCGCACAGGGCGGTTCCAGGGAGTCGTGGTTTTTTCCTTTAACCCCGGCATCCAGGGCGGTTCCAGGGAAAGGATAGCAAGGCGCGCAAGCGAGCAATGAGGGAGCATACTCATAGTATGTGACCGAAATTGCGATGCGAAGCGCAACACAGCTATCGTTTTCCTGGGGCCGCCCTTCTCTACAAGGCTACTATGGTTATGCTATACTGATCCGCCATCTCCTTCATCCCCTGCCTGTCAAACACCACGCAGCGGCCTGCCTCCAGGCACAGGGCTGTTGCCCCGGCCTCTATCATTTTAATTATTGTGTTGCCGCCCACAGCAGGAAGATCAAAGCGGAAGTCCTGCATGGGTTTTATCACCTTTACCACCACGCAGCCCTTTTTGGCGGTTAGCTGCCCGGCCCGCTCTATGGCCGCGTCCGTGCCTTCCATTGCCTCCACCGCCACCACCGAGCCTTTGGCCATTATAAGGGTCTGGCCTATGTCAAGCTCGCCAATGCGCTTTGCCAGATCAAAGCCAAGGGCAATGTCCGCCTCTTCCTCCGGGGTTGGCTTGCGCTTTGTCCAGCAGCCTTCTGGCGCAAGGATTTCCGGAAGCAGGGTTGTGGAGGCGATGACTGAAATGCCCTGCTGCTCCAGGGCGTTTGCAAGGCCCCTTATCACAGCATCATCCCTTGTGCTCTCCAAAGAAGCCAGAACCTCAAGTGCTTTTTCATCCAGGCGCAAGTCCTCAAACATCTGGCTTTTGCGTATTCCGCCGGCAAAGATGACCTGTTTTACGGAGTTTTGGGCAAAGAACTCCATCATCTTTTTAAGCTCGCCTATGTAGAGCCATTGCACCTTTGATGCGTATTGGCCTATGTCTTCATCAGCCTGACCCTGATAGGCGGCAATGCAGACCTCCATGCCGTGGGCCTTTGCAGCCTTTGAAATGAGCCGGGGAAAGCTGCCGCAACCTGCCACAAGGCCGACCTTTTCGGGCATTTTCTCCGCTGCTCCGGCTGGTTTTTCCTGTAAGGACCTGTGCATGGGATTAAAACAAAATCCTCCCTGCTGTTTTAGAGGGCGCTTCTCAACCCCCTGGCGCGGGTTATTCCCCGTTGGGAGCTGGTGATGAAATTCAGAAAGTTCTTCACCTGATCTGTCTGCTCCACAGATGCCTTTACCCGCTCGATGGCCTCGTTTTGGGTAAGGCCAAGCCGGAAGATGATGCGATAGGCCTTTTTGAGCATATCCAGATTGTGGGTGTCAAACCCGTGGCGCTTTAAGCCCACCTTGTTGAGGCCCTGGAGGAGCGCCCTTTCGCCCGAAGCGATGACATAGGGCGGAATGTCCTTGACCACGCCTGTTTTGCCGCCAACAAATGCGTAGTCTCCAATGCGGGCAAACTGGTGGACAGCGGTGAGGCCGCCTATGGTTGCATGGTTGCCCACAACAATGTGGCCTGCCAGGGTGGCGCAGTTGGCAAATACTGCGCCGAAGCCTGTTGTACAGTCGTGGGCGATGTGGGTGTAGGCCATGAGGAAGTTTTTGTCCCCCACCTTTGTAATGCCGCCGCCAAAGCCTGTACCCCGGTGAATGGTAACAAACTCGCGGATTACGCAGTCTGCTCCCACTTCCACCCAGGTTTCCTCGCCTGCAAAGCGCAGGGATTGAGGCTCTCCCCCAATGGCTGCATGGTGTGAGATTTTGCAGTTGGGGCCGATTTTTACAAATTGGCTTAAAGTTACATGGGAGCCTATCTGCGTGTTGTCTCCGATGATGACATTGCCTTCAACAACGCTGTATGGCCCTATGCTGACATTTTTGCCTATTGTGGCTGCCTTGTCCACAATGGCGGTGTTATGAATCATTGGTGTTATGCCCCCCAAACAGCCATAAGCTCCGCTTCTGCGCAGAGGTTGCCGTCCACCGTGGCGGAGCCTGCCATCTTGATAAGGTTTTTGCGCCTCTTTAAAAAACGGACTTCCAGAACAAGCTGATCTCCGGGCCTCACCGGCCTGCGAAAGCGCACACGATCCATGCCCGTGAAGTAAATGGGCTGCCCGCCCAGCTCCTCCTCATGGGTGAGGCAGGCCAGAACCCCTCCTGTCTGGCCCATCGCTTCCACAATTAGAACGCCGGGCATTATCGGATCATCAGGGAAATGCCCCTGAAAAAAGGCCTCGTTGTAGGTGACATTTTTGATGCCGGTGATTCGTTCGCCGGGCACAAGCTCCACAATGCGATCCACCAGCACAAAGGGATAGCGGTGGGGCAGCACCTGCAAAATTCTTTTTATGTCACATACCGTCTCCATGAGCCTTTCCCTCCAAGGTTTCCAGGCGTTTTTCCATATCCCCCACCTGCTTGCGGAGCTGGGGCAGGGTGGAGATTATGCGGCTGACCTTGAGCCAGAGCTTGTGTGGCATGGCAGGTGAGCCGGAAACCACGGCCCCTGCCTCCACATCCTTTGCAATGCCGGCTTGCGGCCCCACAAAGGCGAAATCGCCAATCTCCAGGTGGCCTGCTATGCCTGCCTGACCTCCCAGAACAGCGTTTCTGCCTATTTTTGTGCTGCCGCTCACCCCTGCCTGGGCAATGAGCACCGCATTTTCGCCCACAGTTACATTGTGGGCTATGTGGACAAGGTTATCGGTCTTTACCCCGCTGCCCACAAGGGTTTTGCCGAATGTTGCCCTGTCTATGGTGTTGTTTGCGCCTATTTCAACATCATCGCCTATCTGCACAATGCCTGTCTGGGGAATTTTGAACAGGGTCAAACCGTCCGAGGCATAGCCAAAGCCGTCTGAACCTATCACCGAGCCTGAATGCACAATGACCCGGCTGCCCAGAATGCAGCCATGATAAATGGTGACATTGGCGTTAAGGCAAACGCCATCCCCAAGGGTCACATTGTTGCCGATGACCGTGTTGGGGCCTATGCGGATGCGGTCTCCGGCCCTTACCCCCCTGCCGATTACCACGCCCGGCCCGATGGAAGGCTCTTTTCCGCAGACAAAGTCATCTGCAATCACCGCGCTTTTGGCGATTCCCGTAACAGGCGGCTCTTCCACAAAAAGCCAGGCAGCCCTGGCAAAGGCAAGGGCAGGGTTTTGCACGCGGATAAGGGGCTTGGCGCCTTCCGGGGCGTTGGTGGGCGCAATCACGGCCCCTGCCGGGCTAGAGTGAAGCCTGTTGACGAATTTTGCGCCGGAGGCAAAGGCAAGCTCATTTTCTGAAGCATCATCAAAGGATGCCACCCCGCAAATGACAAGGGACGGGTTTCCGTCCACCTTGCCGTCAATGTGGGCAGCTATCTGGCCCAGGCTAAAACTTTTTTTCACTTGAAAGCGCCCCTTGAATGAGGTTTTGCGCCTGTCTTTCCTTATGGTTTTGGCTGCGCCTGCTTTGCCTTCCACACCTGGTTGAATTCCCGGATCACCCTTTCTGTGATGTCAAGGCCCTCCGGGGCAAAGACCACACCTGCAACCGAGCGGTCCATGACAAGGGTATAGCCTTCATCCTTGCCTATGCGGTCCACAATGGCGAGCACTTCTTCAAAAATCGCATTTCGCATGGTGGCTTCAAGCCTGGAGAATTCATCGGAATATCGTTTTTGCAGGGATTGATAGTCCATGCGGGCAATGGTTATCTGGCGTCTTTGCTCTTCCCGGCCTTCAGGGGTCATGACCTGCGCCCTGCGGTCGAAATTCTTCATCATCTCCTCAAGCTCTTCTCCTTTTTGGGTAAGCTCCTTTTCCAGGGCGTCCCCCCGGCTCTGAAGCTCGGCTGTGGCCTTGCGCCCGGCCTCGGAGACATTGAGAATCCTCTGGAGATCCACAAGTCCGATTTTAACGGCATCTGTCTGCGCCCAGGCCAGCGGGCATACAACCAGCATTGCTGCCAGAATTGGCAGCAGGTAGAAAAAACGCTTCATGTTGGTAACTCCCTTTCAGAAAAAAATGCGGCCAATGCTTGATTTTTGCGACTTGGCTGCGGTTGCCTGCCAGCCTGCCGGGCAGGCTGACTAAAAATGCCATATCTTGCCCGGCCCCGCAAAAGGGCGGCCAGGGTCAATTTATTATTATATCAGAATGCCATGCCCATTGAGAACTCCCACCTGCCGGAAGCGTCCACCCCTGGTGGCGGGTCTAAAATAAAACCGCGCTCAAGCCGTATGGGGCCAAGCGGCGAGAACCAGCGGATGCCCACGCCCCAGGTTTTTTTGAAGCTGCTCAGGTCTATGCTCTGGTGGTTGTCGTACAGGTCGCCCGTGTCGTAGAAAACCACGCCCACAAGCCCGGCCTTTTCAATCAGGGGGATTAAAAGCTCGGCATTTGCCTGGGCAAACTTGTCGCCGCCTATGT
>JAGVAW010000125.1 GCA_020060085.1 Desulfobacterales bacterium | reverse complement strand
GCAAGGTCAGAGCGGCGTTATAATTAAGGTAGGCGGAGGCGGTGTTTTTCGCAGGCGGCTTCTGGAAATGGGTTTTTTAAAAGGCAAAAGCCTGTATGTGGAAAAATATGCCCCCTTAAAAGACCCCCTGGAGGTTAATCTTGATGGCTGCCACATATCCTTAAGGGTGGAGGAGGCCAGACAAATAACCATGGAAAACATTGCAGACGCGCCGACTAAAAAATGAGTCTGCCCAATGGCCGGGCAATATTTGTGCAAACAGACTGACCGGGTTTTTTTTACGGAAGGCCTGCCGTCTGGGCCTCTTTCATAAATACAGACAGGTATTATCATGGCAAAAAAAACCGAACAGTTCACAATAGCCCTTGCAGGCAACCCCAATTCGGGCAAGACCACAACTTTCAACAATCTCACCGGCACCCGCCAGAAGGTGGGCAACTGGCCAGGGGTAACTGTTGAAAAAAAGCTGGGCCACATCTCCCATAAGGGGCACGACCTTACGGTTGTTGACCTTCCAGGAACTTACAGCCTTACGGCCTTTTCCATTGAAGAAATCGTTGCCCGCAATTTTGTTTTAAACGAGAAACCCGATCTTGTGGTGGATGTCATTGATGCATCCAATCTTGAGCGCAGCCTTTATCTGGCCACCCAGCTTCGGGAGCTTGATATTCCGGTTCTCTTTGTCCTTAACATGATGGATGTGGCTGCAGCGCGGGGCCATACAGTTGACATCAAAAAGCTCTCCGAGCTTCTGGATGTGCCTGTTGTAACAACCGTGGGCAACAAGAACCAGGGGACAGGAGATCTTCTTGATGCAATAATTGATGCTGCAAAAAACCGTAAGGCAGCCCCGGTTCACCGCCGGGTCAAGTACAGCCGCGACATTGAAGATGCTGTGGCCCGCGTGCGGGAAAAGCTCAACGCATCAGCACCGGGGGATTTTCCTTACAACCGGCGCTGGACCTCCATAAAGCTTGTGGAAGGCGATTCTGAAGTTGTCAAAACCGTGGAAAAGCTGCTCGGCGAAAAGGCAAAGCTCCTTTTTGAGGAGGTGCAAAAGCAGCGCAAGCACATTTCCGGACTGTTTGACGATGAGCCGGAAATTTTAATGACCGAGCAGCGGTACGGCTTTATTGCAGGCATCATGCGCGAGGTGGTCAAGAGCGCACCCCAGGCCAGGGCGGATATGTCCCGCTCCATAGATCTGGTTCTCACCAACCGATATTTGGGTTTTCCCCTCTTCCTTTTCTTTATCTGGGCCATGTTCCAGCTCACTTTCACCCTTGGGGCCTATCCCATGGAATGGATTGAGGCTGGGGTTGAACTGCTCTCGGAAGCTCTTGTGGCAATTCTGCCTGCCGGGCTTTTTGCGGATATGATTGTAAACGGCGTGATTGCCGGGGTGGGCGCGGTGATTGTGTTTCTGCCAAACATCCTCATCCTGTTTTTCTGCATAGCCATCTTTGAAGACACCGGCTACATGGCACGGGCCGCCTTTCTCATGGACAAGGTCATGCACCTTATGGGCCTGCACGGCAAGTCCTTTATCCCCCTTCTCATGGGCTTTGGCTGCAATGTTCCGGCCATAATGGCCACCCGTACCCTGGAAAACGAAAGAGACAGGATACTGACCATCCTCATCAACCCCTTAATGTCCTGCTCTGCAAGGCTGCCGGTTTACATACTTCTTGCCGGAACCTTTTTTGCCGCAAGGGCCGGAACGGTAATTTTTGGCATCTATGTACTTGGCATTGTGCTGGCCGTGCTTTTGGGCAGGCTGTTTCGCTCCACAATTTTAAGGGGCGAGAGCGCCCCCTTTGTAATGGAATTGCCCCCCTACCGGCTCCCCATGCTCAAAAGCCTTTTTCTGCACATGTGGGACAGGGCCAAGATGTTTCTGAAAAAAATGGGCGGCATAATTCTTGTCGGCTCCATTGTAATATGGTTTCTGTCCTCCTTTCCGCAGAATGTCACCCTGTCCTTTGATTACGAGGCAGCCGCCCAGGAGCTTGCCTTGCAACATGAGGCTGTCATTGCCGCCGCTGATGATGAAGGTAAAATAACGGCCCTGGCCGAAGAATATGAACTTGAAATGGCCCGCTTGATGCACCAGCAGGAAGCCGAGGCGAGGGAGCGTTCTTACCTGGGCCGCATGGGCAAGACCATAGCCCCTGTTTTTGAACCCCTTGGTTTTGACTGGCGGGGCACGGTGGCCATACTTTCGGGCTTTGTTGCAAAGGAGGTTGTTGTGAGCACTCTGGCCGTGCTCCACTCATCTGACGATGACCCGGATTCTGCAAATCTTTCCGAGGCCCTTTTGCGCTCCGGCATGACGCCCCTGGCAGGGCTTGCAATGATGGCCTTTGTTCTGCTCTATGTGCCATGCCTTGCAACTGTGGCAATGGTTCGCCAGGAAACTCGCTCCTGGCAGTGGACAGGCTTTATGGTGGTTTACAGCACGGTTTTGGCCTGGATTGTGGCCTTTGTCATCTTCCAGGGCGGCAGGGCTATGGGGCTTGGCTGATAACCCGAACAATTCATGAAAAATTTTGCCGTTGAAGAATATATAAAATATTTTCAAGCAGATAAGTGCATTTTTGGTGTTTTGTCAAAAATACAGTCTGCTTTTGATGCAAAACTTGTTTAAACGGCAAAATTTTTCACCCTTCGGGCGCGCCCTATTTGCACACTGGCTGCGTTATCGGGGACTCGGCATACAAATAGTATGCCTTCGCCCCTCTAGCCTTGCCAGTGCACAAATATTGGCGCGTGAATTGTTCGGGATAAGGGCCAAACCGATTCAAGGAGATGGATCCATGAGCGGAAGGCAGCCCGGATATGCAAAACTTCTTGCCATAGGCGAGCTGGAAAAAAGGGTTGAGCAGGCTGTAAGCCGCCTGGAGGACTGTACCCTTTGCCCGCGCGCCTGCCGTGTCAACCGGCTCAAAGATGAAAAAGGCTTCTGCAAAACAGGCAGAAACGCCCTCATCTCAAGCTTTGGCCCGCACTTTGGCGAAGAAGCCCCACTTGTGGGCAAACATGGGTCCGGCACAATTTTTTTCACCTATTGCAACCTGCTTTGCGTTTTCTGCCAGAACTTTGACATAAGCCACCAGGGAGAGGGCCAGCAGGTAAGCCCGGAGCAGCTTGCATGGATCATGGAAGAGCTTGCCGGGCAACAATGCCCCAACATAAACTTTGTAACTCCAAGCCATGTTGTGCCCCAGATTCTTGAAGCCCTGCTAATAGCAGCAAAAAGGGGCCTGAATCTGCCCCTTGTCTATAATTCCGGGGGCTATGACAGTGTTGAAACCCTAAAGCTCCTTGACGGGGTTTTCGATATCTATATGCCTGACTTCAAGTTCTGGGAAAGCAGCGTGGCAGAAAAAGCCTGCTCTGCCCCGGACTATCCCCAAAGGGCCAGGGAGGCCCTAATGGAGATGCATTGCCAGGTGGGGGATCTTGTGCTTGATGAAAATAGCCTGGCATACAAAGGTCTTTTGCTGCGGCACCTTGTTATGCCAAACAAGCTGGCTGGCACGGACAAGATTTTTGAGTTTGTGGCCCAAAAAATCTCCAGGCAAACCTATTTGAATGTCATGCCCCAGTACCGGCCTTTGGGCTGCCATGACCGGATGCCGGGAATTGACCGGGCCATAACGGACAGGGAATTTGAAGAGGCCTTAATGTCTGCCCGCAAACACGGGCTTAACCGCCTTGATGAGCGCCGCAGGACCTTTCTGGCCTCGTTTTGATTTTGCCGCCTTCTTTATTTTTGTTTGCGGCAAAAATCCCTTTTGTGCGGGCAAAAGGCGCATCATGGTGCGGACATACCGGGAATTTCCCCGGCCTGTCTTGCGCGAAAGGCGCTAAGCGCCTCTTGGAGTTCCTCCAAAAGCTCTTTTGGATAAAGCACCCCTGCAAACTGATCGTAAATGGGCCGGGTACGGCGGGCAAACTCGGCCAGATCATCAGGCGATGACTCTGAAAGTTTAAGGCCATAAACAAGCATGGCCTCAAGGCTTCTCCGGTTATCTGTCCGGTTGGATTCCAAAAAGGGCCTTGTAACACCTTCACGGCCGCCAGCAATGTTTGCCCGCCAGGTTTGGGGAAGCGAATTCCAGTTTTCAAGGTTGAGTACAATCACGCCGGGCGAGTAGCGAATTTTCATGGGGTTCACAAATTTCAGCACAGTGTAAAGCTGGCTGCCCACCATGTAGAGGGCCGGGGCAAAGCTTGCATCAATAACCCCGGTCTTGTAGCCGGAATGGCCTTCCATCACATTCATGGAAATGGGCGATACGCCTAAAGCCCGTAAGGTTGCCGTTTCCATGGGGCCGTACCAGTTCTGGAACTTGGCGCGGGAAAAGTCCTCTATGGTGCGCAGGGGCCTCCGGGCAGAATAGGTCTCGTCAAAGCCCTGGTCCACCCATAAAAGCAGCTTGAAGCCCTGATTCTGAAAATAAAGATCAAAGGTATCAAAAAAACCATCCCTAATATGGTCCACCTCCTCATAGCTTTCAAAAAGAAAGGGAAGGCCAAGAACACTCATCTCCGGACAGGCCATATTGGCCCCGGCTGCGGAAAGGCCTGCGCCGTCCAACTGGCGTATTCGCAGCTTTTTGATGTAGTCCTCGTCATTTCCCATTACCCCGCCCCAGTAAACCTTCCATTTAAGGTTGTTGCCCGTGGCCTCCACCACCCAGGGCAGGATGATCTCCCGCACCTGGCGGGACCAGCCCATCTCCTTTGGTGCAAGGGTGGCCATTTTCCAGGTTCTTGTTGCAAAGGCAGGGCCTGCAAGAAAAAGGCATACGATAAGGCAAAGAGCCGTAAAAAGGGCGGTGCGCGGAAAAAGGCGGGCAATCATGGGGCGCTCCTTATAAAAAAGGGCCTGGTTGATGGGGCCAAAGCAGGCAAAGGGGGCGGGATTTTAACCCTGGGCTTGCACCCCGGCCAAGCAAGAAAAACTGCCTGCCGAATATCAGGATATACATAAAATACAGGAATTTTCCCCTTGCAGCAACCTGTTTTGGCTGTGTCTGCCCATACAAAAAAATTCCCTTTATCAGGGGAGCCTTTTTAACCTTCCCCTGCCTTGATTTTGCCTGCCCGGCAGTGTAACTTTCAGGCAGGTTTCCTTGATTTCCGGTGCTTTATTTTAACCTGGGGATGCCGTGTTTTGGCGCAGCCCCATTTAAGGAGAGAAAAATGGCTGATTACGAAAATCTTAAAGTTTCAGTAAGCGATTTTATTGCCACCATCACAGTCAACCGGCCCCAGGCCATGAATGCCTTAAACTCCCAGGTGCTTGCAGAGCTTGCCGATGCTGCCCGCGCCCTGGGTGCGGACGAAACCGTGCGGGTGATTGTGCTGACCGGCGAGGGCAAGGCCTTTGTTGCAGGTGCGGACATCAAGGAAATGAAGGACATGGACATGATTTCCTTCCGCCGATTTGTGGCAGCAGGCCAGAATGCCCTTTATGTGCTGGATACCCTTGAAAAGCCTGTCATTGCCGCCATTAACGGCTTTGCTTTGGGCGGCGGCTGCGAGCTTGCATTGGCCTGCGATTTTCGGGTGGCCTCCTCAAAGGCAAAGTTTGGTTTTCCGGAAGTGGGATTAGGCATTTTTCCAGGATTTGGCGGAACCCAGCGCGCTCCGCGCTTTTTGGGCCGGGGCATGGCAAGCGAGCTTATTTTTACGGGTGCAATGATAGACGCAGCCGAGGCCCTCCGCATAGGCCTTGTGAACCATGTTTATCCGCCGGAAAGCCTTATGGAGGAAGCCCTTAAAATTGCTGCATCCATTGCCAAGCAGGGCCCGATTGCCGTTGCCCGCGCCAAGACCGCAGTTAAAATGGCAGGCGACACAACAATGGAGGCAGGCCTTGCATTCGAGCGCGAAGCAATGGTGGTTACCTTTGCCACAAAGGACCGCTTTGAGGGCATGAGCGCCTTTGTGGAAAAAAGAAAGGCCGAATTTAAGGGGAAGTAAGAAAAGGAGCTGTCAAGCCTTTTGTAAGCCTGTTCTTTAAGCGATGGCGGGGGGGCAAAAACCCTCCCGCCATTTGGCTTTTTTGCGTCCGGCATTTTTTTCATTTCTAGGGTTTTAGGGTTTCCCTGAAAAACTCTGCCTGTCTGTCTGCCACCTTTGAAAAAATCGGCTCCTTGTATGGCTCGAAGTGGTCTGCATCCACATGAAAAACAGTTGCATTGGGCATTTTGGAGGCAGCCAGGACCGCAGTTTGCGGGCTTACAAGGTTGTCACGGTCTGCAACTGTCATCAGCACCGGGCAGCGCACCAGGTGCGCGTAGCGGATTGGCCTGTAAAGGGGCGCAAGAAGAAGGATCCGCGCCGGGCAGAGGTTGGGCCACTTTCCCCGGCGTTCTTCGGGCACCAAGTCCAAATATCCTTCCAGGTTGCCCGGCTGGTTGATGGGGGCCACCTCTCCGGGCGCTCCTACAATTGGCACAAAATAGGGTCTGCCAAAAACCGAGCCTGCCACATCCTTCAAACCTGCTGCTGTTGCCTTTAACACAAAGGCCGGGCCAAGGGTTGCCGCTGTATCCAGCCCGTCCACAAAGGGAATCTGGCTGGAAACCGCCTTCACCTTT
>JAGVAW010000260.1 GCA_020060085.1 Desulfobacterales bacterium | reverse complement strand
TTGGGCTGCTGCTGGGCGTGGATCGTCTGGCCTGGTATGCCCATGCCTGCGGCCTGGGAAGCGTTACCGGCCTTGGACTGGACAGCGAGGCTGCCGGGCTGGTTGCCACGGCGGCCTGGAAAAGGGCCCGCTTCAATGAGGCCTGGATGCCCGGTGAAACCCTTTCCGTTGTAATTGGTCAGGGGTTCAACCTTACAACCCCCTTGCAGATGGCCCTGCTTTCTGCTGCCGTGGCCAACGGCGGCATTTTGTACAAACCCCAGGTGGTGGCTCGCATACTCACACCCCAGGGAGAAACGGTGGAGGCCTTTGCGCCCAAGGTGCGCGGCAGGCTTCCTGTTTCGCCGCAGAATCTGGAAATCATAAAACAGGGCCTTTTTGGGGCTGTCAACAATCCGGCAGGTACGGCAAGGGCATCCCGCCTGGCGGAAATTCCTTTTTCCGGCAAGACCGGCACGGCCCAGGTGGTGGGCAGGGGAGACAGGGAAACCTTTCTCAACAGAATTTACGACCGGAGGGATTTTCAGAACCACGCCTGGTTTGCGGGCTACCATGTGGGCGAGGACGGGACAGGCATTGCCGTGGCGGTGTTTGTGGAGCACGGAGGCGGTGGCGCGGCGGTTGCAGCGCCCATAGCCAGAGATATTATTGCCGAATATGCTCTGCAAGGCAGACCGCTTATGACGGGCAGGGCCGACGCGCCAGGCGGGCAGGAGTGAATTTTTTGTCAGGAGCTGACAATGTTTGACCGAAGGCTTTTGCAGAACTTTGACTGGGCGCTTGCCTTTATGACCTATCTGCTTGCCGGAATAGGGCTGCTCACCATTTATTCGGCAATGGCGCCCACGGTTCAGGGAGGAGCAACGGCCTTTGTTTACAGGCAGGCCCTTTGGTTTGCAGTCGGCTCTTTTGCCCTTGTGGTGGCCTTTATACCTCATTACAACTGGCTGGACCGCTGGGTATGGGTGCTATATGCCTTGTGCATATTCCTTTTGATATGGGTGTTTTTTTTCGGCAAAACTGTTTCGGGCGCAAGGCGCTGGATAAGCCTTGGACCTTTCACGCTTCAGCCCTCGGAGTTTGCCAAGCTGGCGTTGATTGTGGCGCTGGCCCATCTGTATTCGGAATCTGCACGGGAAAGCGGCCTGTCCCTTGGAGATCTTGTAAAGCCAGCCGCAGTTGTGCTTCTGCCCTTTGTCCTTATTCTTCTGGAGCCGGATCTTGGCGGAGCGCTCATGCTTCTTCTCATCGGCGGGTCCATGACCCTGTTTGTCAAGGTCCGGCGGCGGGCAATGGCCTGGCTGGCGGGCTTGATGGCTGCGGTAGCGCCCCTGGCTTGGTTTTTTCTCAAGGATTATCAGAAGCAGCGCATCTTCACCTTTTTAGACCCGGATAGGGACCCTTTGGGGGCAGGGTATCATATCATCCAGTCCAAAATCGCCATTGGTTCAGGCGGGCTTACTGGCAAAGGATATCTGGAGGGATCCCAGAAGGCTCTGGCCTATCTGCCCGAGCAGCACACGGATTTTATTTTTTCGGTATTTGCAGAGGAATGGGGACTTGCAGGATCAAGCATTCTTCTGGTCCTTTTTCTGGCTTTTTTGGGGCTTGGCCTTAACATCGCCTTCAAATCCAAGGACCCTTTTGGTACGGTTCTGGCTGTGGGCATTGTGGTCATGATTTTCTGGCAGGCATTCATAAATGTCGGCATGGTGATGGGCCTCATGCCTGTTGTGGGAGTGCCCCTGCCCCTGATAAGCTACGGGGGGTCGTCCCTGCTGACAACCATGATAGGCATAGGGCTTTTGTTAAGTGTGGGAATGCGCCGGTTCATGTTTGAGTGAGGCGCACAATGACAAGTCGGGGGTCTGGCATGAAAAAGGATCAAAATCAGTTCTTCAACGCTTTTATAGGAAAAGGCTGCTGCTTTGAGGGCAGGCTTGTTTTTGATGACATAGTGAGGGTGGATGGAAAGCTTAAAGGGGAGGTGACAAGCGAAAAAGGCCTTCTCATTGTGGGCGAACAGGGTCTTGTGGATGCAAAGGTGCGCGTTGCCCGCCTGCTGACCGCAGGAAGGGTAAGGGGAAGGGTGGATGCAGCAGAAAAGGTGGAAATTCAGAAAACAGGCCTTGTGGAAGCAAATATTGCAAGCCCGGTGCTTACCCTGGAATCGGGCGCTGTCTTTACCGGGCGGGTATGCGTGGAAGAAAAGCCTGAAAGCCCCGAAAAATCGTAACAACAGAAGCAAAAGCCTGTCTGAAAAAACGCTTGCCGACAAAAAAACAGTTACCCCTTTTCTGCTTGCCTACGCGCCCCTTTGCGCTGGTAAAAGCGGCTTTGCCTGAATATAAGCCTTCTGGTAGTAAAACGAGAAAAAGATTTTTTCAAAAAACTTTTGACAATTCTTAAATGGCGGTGTTATATGACCGCGTCTTTTATGTAAGTGGCAAGACCGCTTGGAAAAAATGATGAATGACTTTTGCGTGTGCGGGTTTCTGTTGCGCGGTTTTGGTGTCGCGGCAGGGCTGTGCCGCTTTTTTGTAAGCGAGGTGGTAAATGAATGTATTTCCCGATAGCACTGTTTTTATTCAGGTTGTAAATTTTCTGGTACTCATTTTTCTGATGAATGTAGTGGTTTACAAGCCCATCCGAAACATCCTTGCCCGCAGACGGGAAAAGGTCGGCGGGCTTTCCGGCGACATCAGCACGGCCCGGAAAACAGCCCTCGAAAAAGAGCAGGAGCTGGAGCGCGCCCTGGCCGCGGCTCGCAGCAAAGGCCAGAAGAAAAAGGAGGCCTTGACCGAGGAAGCCATTGCCCAGGAGCAGAAGGTTATAGCCGATATCAACGAAAAAGCGGCCACCCAGCTTGAGCAGATGAGGGCAAAAATTGCCCAGGATGTCGCCCAGGCGGAGAAAGCTCTTGAAGAGCAGATTTCGGCTTTTGCCGAGGCCATAGCCGAAAAAATAATGGGGAGAGCTCTACAATGAAGCAATTTAATTTTCTGTTTAGCAAAAAAGCGGCAGGCGCGGCTTTAGGCCTTCTCCTGGCCGTGTTTTTCTGCGATTTGGCTTATGCAGCCGGAGGGCATTTTCATCCGCAGCATTGGACCAGCGTTGATTTCTGGCGGATTGTAAACTTTCTGGTGTTGCTGGCTGCACTTGTTTACCTGTTCAAAAAGGTTGGCAGCCCGGCGCTGGCCAAGCGCATAAGCAACATTGAGCAGGAGCTTAAAGACCTGGAGGCCAAAAAAGAGGCTGCTGCCAGGGAACTGCTCGAAATGGAAAAGCGGCTGGTTGGTTTGGAGGCTGAAGCTCAAGGGGTTGTGGATGATTTTGTGC
>JAGVAW010000211.1 GCA_020060085.1 Desulfobacterales bacterium | reverse complement strand
TCAGGAATAGCAGTGGACAAGGCTGACACCAGAACCGTTGCAGCGCTTTCGCGCAAAGGCGTGGTGGTTTATGCAACAAAGTATAAAAGCTCTTTTGAATGGCTTTTTCTCCACGCAAAGCTCCCGGAATACGGCGCTCCCGCGCCGCAAGTAAGCATGGATCAAAAAACATGGCTTTTTCAACCAATTAGCAGGGTTTTAAGAATCCTTGTTTCGTTTTTTGATCACCTGTACAGATTCCGGCGTCAACCCGGCCCATACAGCACGGGCTTTTTTAAAAAACAGTTCTCAAACAACAGCGCAGGCATTGTTTCAATGGTGGACTCCAAAAGCTTTTACAAGCGGTATGTAAAAGCCCTGCCGGACCCTCTTGTCCACCTTTTGGAAATTCAGCAGCAAATGGACAGGCCCATCTACCTTGTGCCCCAGGTTCTTCTGTATGGGACCAGGCCTCGCAAAACAAATCGCCCCATGACGGAATCCGTTTTTGGGACAGAGGAAAAACCAACCCGGCTCCGGCGCTTTTTAAGCCTTTTTCAGCTTCCATCCCAGGCTCTTTTGGAAACCCCCCAGGCTGTTAACCTTAAAAGCTTTCTGGGGCGCGAGGAGAACAAGCTTCGCCCGGTGGAGCACCTTGCCAGTGCCTTGCGCCAGGAGGTTGTTGACATAATAAACCGCCGACATCAGGCAGTTACGGGACCTGTTTTAAAGACCCGCCAGGAACTTAAAGAAATGGTTCTTTCCAGCCGCCATTTCCGGGTTTTTCTGGAAAACACGGCCAAGCAGAGCAATACGCCCATTGGAGACTTGCGCCGCGAGGCAGACATATACCTGGAAGAGATTGCCGCAAAATACGATACAAGGATGATTGCTGTTCTGGACAAGCTGGTGGGCTATATCTCCCACAACATGTTTGACGGGGTGGATGTTGACCAAAAAAGCTTGAGGCTCTTGAAGGAAACAGCCCAGAAGGGGCCGCTTGTTCTTGTGCCGTGCCACAAGAGCCATATTGATTATCTTATCCTTTCCTATGTCCTGCTCCACAACAATATGCCCTGCCCTCTTATTGCAGCAGGCAAGAACCTTTCCTTCTGGCCCCTTGGAACAGTTTTCCGGAACAGCGGGGCCTTTTTCATGCGCCGCTCCTTCAAAGGTCAGGAGCTTTATGCCAAGGTCTTTGCCCAATACATCCGTGCCATTGTAAGCGAGGGCTTCAATATCGAGTTTTTCATCGAGGGCGGCAGGTCCCGTTCTGGCAAACTTGTCATGCCAAAATTCGGCCTTTTGTCCATGCTTCTTGACGCATATCTTGATGGCGCGTGCAAAGAGCTTTACATCATGCCCATTTATATCGGCTATGATAGGGTCATTGAGGAATCGAGCTATCTCCATGAAATTGAAGGCGGAGACAAGGAAGCGGAAAACATAAGCCAGGTGGTCAAGGCCAGCCGGTTTTTAAGAAAGCGTTTCGGGCGGATTTTCGTGCGTCTTAACGCCCCCATAAGGGTTGGCGATGTGCTCAACCAGTTTGATGTGCCCCTGGAAAAAATGACGGATACCGAGAGGGCCGTTCTTTACCGCAACATCGGCCATCGGGTTATCGGAGCCATAGACAAGGTCACGGTGGTAACACCCTTTGCCCTTGCCTCAACAGTTATTCTCACTGCCTTTGACCGCTCCTTCACCCTTGCCGAATTCTACGAAAATCAGCGTTTTTTCCTTCATCACATCCAAAAAAACGGTGCAGAGATTTCCGACACACTGCTTGACCCGGAATCCGCAGCGCAATCGGCTTTATCTCATTTTGTGGCGTCAAAGCTGCTAATTCATGAGGGAAGAGGCCTGGAAAAGGAATCCTCACAGCCAGACCCCAAAACCCGCTATGCGATTGTAAGTTCAAAACGGCCACTTTTGGAATACTACAAGAACAACTGCATCAACTTTCTTGTCCCCGAAGCTTTTACCGCCCTTTCGCTTTTGCACCTGGAGGCGTTTGTCTTCACAGGTGAAAAACTTATTGAAGGATATAGCTTCCTTCAGGACTTTTTCAAAAACGAGTTTCATTACAACCCGGAATGTACGCCGGAGAGCTCCGTTAGAAAAGCCCTTAAAAGGTTTATTGATGATGCAATGATAATGCCTCACCCCACCCTGCCCGACACATACAACATAACAGCCCAGGGGCATAGCAGGCTCAAGATTCTTGCCAATATCACCCGGCCTTATTTCGAGGCATACAAGGTGGTGCTGACCCTATTTTCCCAGGCCAATGCAAAGGATCTTTCATCCAAGGACCTGCCCAAAAAAGCCCGCGCACTTGGCACCAAAATGCTTAAAAAAGGCGATATTTCGCGCAGCGAAGCCCTTTCTCAAGTGTATTTTGGCAATGCAGCCCAGTATTTTATGAGCCGTGGCATTGCAACCACTGATGACCGTGAGGAACTGGAACTTTATTCAGAAGCTGTTGACCAGATGCTTAAAAAGCTGGGATAAGTTTTTGTTGCTGCTCTTTTAGGATAAGATGCAGAATTGGGGCACCCATTGAACCGCTTATCCATAACAGGCCCTAAAACCCTTGCCGTTGCAGGACTGCTAATAATTTCATGCACGCGATGATTCTGGCCGCCGGCCTGGGAACAAGGCTGCTGCCTGCTACAAAAACAATACCAAAGCCGCTTTTCCCCATTTTGGGCGAGCCTGTTATCGGCAGGATGATTTTGGATCTTGTCCGTTCCGGCTGCACCAAAATCGTAATCAATGTGCATCATCTGGCTGACGATGTTAAGTCCTTTGTCCTTTCCCGCAACTGGGGTGCAGAAATTGTTCTTGTGCATGAGCCGGTTCTTCTTGGCACGGGCGGCGCAATAGCCAACGCAGCAAGCCACTTTTGCAATGATTCCTTTATTGTGGTCAATGCCGACATTGTTGCAGATATTGATCTTGCTGCTGTTTTTGCCTTTCATAAAAGCCATGCCGGGCCGGCCACCCTTGTTCTGCACGACTGCCCGCCCTTTAACAATGTGGCTGTTGAAAAAGGCTTTGTAAGGGCCTTTTATCCACAGCCAGGGCCGGGACTTCTGGCTTTCACCGGCATACAGGTGCTTGATCCATTGGTGCTGGATTTTCTACCCTTTGAAAAACCCGGCAGCTCCATTGAAGCCTTTGAAAAAATGATAAGCCAGGGCCATGAAATTTGCGCCCTGGTGAAAGAAAAACTTTTCTGGCACGACATTGGCACTCCCCAGGGCTATTGCCGGGCTGCAACAGAGGCGGCAGCCTGCTCGCTTTTGGCCCGGCAGGGCGCTGCCCTTGATTGCAAGGCCGTTGAAATTACAAGGCTTGCAGGAGATGGCTCGGATAGAATCTGGAGCCGTGCCAGGCTTGGCGAAAAATCCCTTGTCATAGGCGATCACGGCCCTGCCTGGGGAAACCCCCACCCTGAAGTAAGGGCCATGGCCTTAATTGGCAAACACCTTAAAAAGAAGGGGGCCAGGGTGCCGGAAATTCTGTTTTCCGATGAATTTTCGGGCCTGGTTTTTGTTGAGGATCTTGGCAACACCCTTCTTTGCGATCTGGTGCAAAAGGAGGATGATTCCGCCCGGTTTGTCCGCTACAAAAAGGTATTGGACAACCTTGCCCACATGGCGGTGGCCGGGGCTGTTGATTTTTCATCCTCCTGGCCCTGGCAGAGCGCCGGTTACGATGAAAGCCTGATTATTGAAAAGGAAAGCCGCTATTTTGTAGAGGCATTTGTTAACGGTTTTTTGGGCAGAAAGGATGTGGCCTTTGAAGACCTGCTGCCTGAATTTGAAACCCTGGCAAAGCGCTCTTTGGAAAATGCTGCAACAGGCTTTCTGCACAGGGACTGCCAGTCCCGCAACATAATGGCTGCAAGGGGGGATTATTTTTTCATCGACTTTCAGGCAGGCCGGACAGGGCCTTTGGCCTATGACGCAGCCTCGCTTCTTATTGATCCATATACCAATCTGGCCGATTCCTTTCAGCAAAAGCTCCTTGAGTATTATGCCGAACTGCTCTGTTGCCTCACCGGCCTGAACAAAGAGCAGTTTTATGCCACATACTCCCTTTGCGCCCTGCACAGGAATTTCCAGATACTTGGGGCCTTTGCCTTTTTGTCCCGTGTGAAAAAAAAGCCCGGTTTTGCCCCATACATCCCCCAGGCGATTAAAAGCCTCAAAAAAAGGGCCGGATTATTAAGGGATACACCAAAAATTCTTGCGCTTGTTCAAAGCCTTTAAAATCAGCATCCCCAAAGACCTGTAAAAACGCGTTGCCCTTCAAACGGGCCGCATTTTCTGGTATTATTGAAAATTAATTTTTCGCAGCCGGGTTGTGGGCCTTAAAAAGGATTTCCTGGCCGTCATCAGATATTTTTTCTTTTAAACAGATCAGGACACCATTGATGCCATGAAAAAAATCCCTGTTTTAATTGCCGGAATGCCAGGAAACATGGGCCGCATAATTGCAGGCCACGCGCTTTTCGACAGCCGTTTTTTTGTTGTGGAAGCCTCCCTCACAGGCCCGGAAATAACCGAGCAGACCTGCAAGGTGAAAGAAAAAGACTTTGAGCTTATTGGCCCAAAGCGCCATTTTGAGTTTCTGACCAATCTTAAAAAACAGCACCCAGGGCTTATTGTGGTGGACTACACACATCCAAGTGCGGTCAACGCCAATGCAGGGCTTTACTGCAAGGCAGGCGTGCCCTTTGTCATGGGCACAACAGGTGGGGACAGGCAGGCCCTTGTGGCCCTTGTGGAGCAATCCAAAGGCATTGCAGTAATCGCCCCAAACATGGCAAAGCAGATAGTGGCCTTTTCTGCAATGATGGAATATGCAGCCTCATCCTTTCCTGGCCTTTTTGAAGGCTGGTCCCTGGATGTTACCGAAAGCCATCAGCAGGGCAAGGCGGATACCTCCGGCACAGCCAAGGCCATAGTGGGCTGCTTCAAGAAAATGGGCGTGGACTTTGATATTGCAGACATCTGTATGCTGCGCGACCCGGTCAGGCAAAGGGCTTTAGGCGTGCCGGAGGAGTTTCTTTCGGGCCACGGGTGGCACACCTACCGCATTGCTTCGCCGGACAAGACTCTTTCCCTTGCATTCAGCCACAATGTGAACGGCAGGGATGTTTATTATCCGGGCACGGCTGATGCAATTGTCTTTCTGAACAAAAAGATTGCCCAGGGTGTTTTGGGGCAGGCTTTTTCCATGATTGATGTGCTAAAGGGCGCGTAAGGAATGGCCTGCCCTACCGGAACCTTTCTTCCAAAAGGAGAATTCATGCGTTATCTGGCTTTTTTTTTAACGCTTTTTTTCGCTGTTGCCGCCTCTGCCCAAACCACCTATCCGCTAAAGGGCTGGGTTGATGAACCAAGCCCCCTTGCAAGCGAATTTGCCCAGCCCGGCGGAGAGCTTTCCTTTTTCATAGGCCAGGCCCCCAAGAGCTTTAACTATTATCTGGAAAACAGCGTGAGTGCGGCTTATGTTTTCGGGCTTATGTACGAGAGCCTGCTCAACATGAACGCCCTTACCTTGGAATACGAGCCGGGCCTTGCCGAGCAATGGACCATTTCCGATGACAAATTGAGCTTCACCTTCAAAATTCGCGAAGATGCCAAATGGAGCGACGGGCAGCCCATAACAGCCCATGATGTTAAATGGACCTTTGATGCAATAATGAATCCGGCCAATCTGACGGGTGTACACAAGGTCAGCCTTGCCAGGTTTGAATCTCCGGAAGTGATTGATGAGCAGACCATTCGTTTTCGCGCCCTGGAAGTTCATTGGAAAAACCTTCTGGCAGCGGGCGGTTTCCACATACTTCCAAAGCACGCCTTTAAGGAGCTGGATTTTAACCGGGTTCATTTCGAGTTTCCAGTGGTTTCCGGCCCTTACAATTTGAGCGAGCACAAGGAAGGCTCAAGTGCCACCATGAGCAAAAGGGACAACTGGTGGAACCGCCATGCCCCTTCAAATAAGGGCCTTGTCAATTTTGACCGCCTTGTCTTTGTGTTTTTTGCAGACCGGGGCAATGCCTTTGAAAACTTTTTAAAGCAGCACATGGATATTTTTCCTGTTTACACTGCCAGGCGATGGGTTGTGGAAACCCGCGGGGAGCGCTTTACCAAAAACTGGATAGTCAAGCAGGGGGTTAAAAACCTTTACCCCATGGGCTTTCAGGGTTTTGCCATGAACAGCAGAAAACCCCCTTTTGATGATGTTCTGGTGAGAAAGGCAATGGCTCACCTCATCAATCGTGAAAGAATGAACTCCACGCTCATGTACGACCAGTATCAGATGTTAAACTCCTACTTTCCGGATCTCTATTCGCCCGAAAACCCCTGCCCCAACCCGCTTACGCCCTTTGACAAGGACAAGGCCAGAAAACTGCTGGATGAAGCGGGCTGGAAGACAAACCCGGCCACAGGGCTGCGGGAAAAGGATGGCAAGCGGCTGCTTTTCCGCTTTCTCACTCGATCTGAGGATTCTGACAAGTTTCTGGCCATTTTTAGGGAGGACTTGAAGGATGTTGGCGTGGAAATGGTGATCGACAAAAAGGACTGGGCCGCCTGGATGCGGGACATGGACAGCTTCAACTATGAAATGACCTGGGCTGCATGGGGGGCCTCCCTTTACAAAGATCCTGAAGGAATGTGGGCTTCAGCAGAAGCGGACAGGGTTTCGGGAAACAACATCACAGGTTTCAAAGACAAAAGGGTGGACGAGCTTATTGAAAAGCAGAAAACCCTTTTTGATGTGGATGCCCGCCATGAAATAGTCCGCGAGATAGACAGGCTTGTTTTTGAGCAGTACCCCTATGCCCTTTTGTGGAACATTGACTTTGTGCGCCTATTGTATTGGAACAAGTTTGGCATGCCGCCCTGGGTTCTGCCCAAATATGGCACGGATTCATCGGTTCTCACTTACTGGTGGAAAGATGAGGACTGCGCGGCAGATCTTTTCGATGCATTAAAAAGCGGAATGCCTCTTCCTCCAAAACCTGCATCCGTCAACTTTTTCGATTTCTTTAAAAACGACCTTCAGGTTCCGGCCCAGCACTGATTTTGAGCCGGATTGCAGCCTGATAAAAACTTTTGTGCATTCAGGGCTTACTCATGGACAGAGCCAGCTATTTTCTGCGCAGGCTGCTTTTGGTGATTCCAACCTTTTTGGGAATCACCCTGGTTGTGTTTAGCCTTATCCAGTTTGTGCCGGGCGGCCCGGTGGAAACAGCCATACTTTCCATGCGCGGCCTGGCCTTGGGAGAGGCCTCGCCAGGGGCCACCCAGGATGCAATAAGCCCAGAGCAGCGCAAGGCCATTGAGGCATATTTCGGTTTTGACAAGCCCTTTGCAACCAGGTACTGGCAATGGCTGGTGGGCCAGAAGCTGGGCATGACAATGGAATCTTACCGCTTTCCCAACAAAAGCTCATGGGAGCTTATAAGAGAGCGGTTTCCGGTTTCCCTTATCTTTGGCATAATAGGTTTTTTGCTTT
>JAGVAW010000289.1 GCA_020060085.1 Desulfobacterales bacterium | reverse complement strand
TAGGTCACGGCTGCGCGGGCCGATTCCTGCATCACCTCGCCAAGCTGCCCGGTAAGTACCAGTTCTCCCTTGCCCGGCATGATGGTGGCCTCGACATACAAAGGCTCGCCTCCGGCCATTGTCCATGCAAGACCTGTGGCAAGGCCCACCTGGTCAACCTCCTGATCCATCTCCGGCAGGTATTTGGGAAGCCCCAGGTACTTTACAAGGCCAGCGGAATTTATGGAAAAGGGGCCTTTTTTGCCTTCGGCGATCTTTCTGGAAACCTTGCGGCACAGGGAGCCTATTTCCCGCTCCAGGTTTCTCAAACCCGCCTCGGATGTGTATTCGGTTGCAAGCTTTACAATGGCGCTCTCGCTTATGACCAAATCCTTTTTCTTCAGCCCGTTTTCCTTTGTCTGCCTGGGTATGAGATAGGTTTTGGCAATAGCAGCTTTTTCGGGCGTGGTGTAGCCGGAAAGGTTGATGACCTCCATGCGGTCCAGCAGGGCGGACGGAATTGTGTCCGTCATGTTGGCTGTGGTGATGAAAAGCACCTTTGACAGATCAAAGGGCAGGTTTAGGTAATGGTCTGAAAAGGCGAAGTTCTGCTCCGGGTCTAAAGCCTCCAGAAGTGCGGAGGTGGGGTCCCCCCGAAAATCCTGGCCCACCTTGTCGATTTCATCCATCATAAAAACAGGGTTGTTGGCCCCTGCCTGTTTCAAACCCTGGATTATGCGGCCGGGCATGGCCCCGATGTAGGTGCGCCGATGGCCCCGGATTTCCGCTTCATCGCGGATGCCGCCCAAAGATACCCTCACGAATTTGCGGCTCATGGCCTTTGCAATGGACTGGCCAAGCGATGTCTTACCAACGCCCGGAGGCCCTGCAAGGCAGAGGATGGGGCCTTTCATTTTGGGGTTTAGCTTGCGCACAGCCAGAAACTCCAGAATGCGCTCCTTGACCTTCTCCAGGCCGTAGTGGTCTGCATCCAGCACCTTCTGGGCGGCTTTGATATCAAGGCGGTCGCGGCTGGACTTGCTCCAGGGCACATCCGTGAGCCAGTCCAGATAAGTACGCAGCATGGGGGCCTCGGCAGCTTCCGGGTTCATCTGCTCAAGCCTTTTTAGCTGCTTTCTCGCCTCAAGCTCGGCTTCGGAGGGCATTTTGGCTGCTGCTATTTTCTCGGAGTATTCTTCCATCTCCTGGGATTTTTCATCGTTTTCGCCAAGCTCCCTGTGGATTGCCCTCACCTGCTCGCGCAAAAAATAGTCCTTCTGGGTCTTGGAAATTTCATCGCGCACATTGCTCTGGATGCGGGCCTGCATTGTGGAAAGCTCGACCTCGCGGGTAAGCAGCTCGTTAACCCTGTGGAGCCTTTTTAGGGGGTCTATTATTTCAAACAGGGACTGGGCCTCGTCAATTTTAAGGCTCAAGTTGCTTGCCACAAGGTCTGCAAGACGACCCGGATGATCCAGGCCTTCAAGAATGGAGGCCACATCTTCGGACATTTCGCCGCGCATGGAGAGGATTTTTTCGCACTGCTCCCTCACATTGCGCATGAGGGCCGCCACTTCAATGTTGACGGCCTCTTCGGGAAAAGACGGCTCGTTTATGAGTTCCATTTTCACGGAAAAGAAAAGATTTTTCCGTGTAAACTGCTTTATCCTCGCCTTGGCAAGCCCCTGCACAAGCACCTTCACACGGCCGTCAGGCAGCTTCAAAACCCGCAGAATGCGCGCGGCAACGCCTATTTTGTAGATATCCTCTGCGACAGGGTCTTCCTCGGTTGCATCCTTTTGGGTTGCCAGCATGAGAAAACGGTTCTTTTTCATGGAGGCATCCACAGCCCGCACGGATTTGTCCCTGCCCACAAAAAGGGGCAGAATCATGTGGGTAAAAACCACAACATCCCGCACAGGCAAAAGGGGCAGTTGTGTAGGGATTTCCTCCAGGTTTTCGTCTCCTTCAAGCAGTCCTACCATGTCGTCCGTATCGGTACGGGCCATGCGGCCTCCCTAAAATCTTGAGTGATTCGGCAGAGTTCAATAAACTGTAAAAGGACTTCCATTTTATGCACCCACAGCCAGTCAATGGAAATCCCTCTCTTTTTGAAAATATATGACACATATTTTATTTGACAACAACAAACTTGACATGGCCTATGCCCAATGGCAATCTACTGCCAACTATTTAAAGGATTTAATAAATGAGCGGGCTTGGCCTGGGGCTTCTTTTTTGGGTTTATGTTTTTGCAATGGGCTGCGCCATCGGCAGCTTTTTGAATGTCTGTATCCACAGACTGCCCCGCTCGCGTTTCATGATGGATGACCCCTATGCCTGCCCCCATTGCAATGCAGCCATAGAAAGACTTGCCTGCCCCTCCTGCGGGGGCGAGCTTATGGAGCCGCACCAGCCGGACAAATCCCTGTCTATTGGCTCCACCCGCTCCAAATGCCCCAAATGCGGAGAGGTTATCCGCTTTTATGACAACATACCCATTGTCAGCTATTTTATTTTAAGGGGCCGCTGCCGCAACTGCAAGGCGGCCATCTCTGTGCGCTATCCCATTGTGGAGCTTCTTGCCGGCCTGATGGCCCTGGCCTGCCTTGCGGCTTTTGGCCCAAGCATTGTCGGCCTTATTTATTTTGCACTGCTCTGCGCGCTCTTGGTCATCTCCTTTATAGACATTGACCTGAC
>JAGVAW010000265.1 GCA_020060085.1 Desulfobacterales bacterium | reverse complement strand
GGAAAAACCGATAATATCCGGCTGAAGGCGTGTTATCGCTTCTTCAAGGGCCTCTTTGTGGGATTTTTTGGAATCCAGATGCAAAACCTCCACCCGGTGTCCCTCTCTGCGTGCGGCACCGGCCACAGACGCCAGTCCCACAGGCAGCACGGGCATATTGATATTTTCCGTGACCACATAAACGGCAAGAACATTCACTGATATGCTCCAAAAAAAAGACTGGCCTTTCAGTCGGGTTAAAACATACAGCGCCTATTGAAAATACGGCCCAAAGCCCTTATGTCAAATTTAAAGATTTGCTGCCAACTGTCTTGTCGACCCCTTTCGGTCTTGAGGCATGGCCTTGGCTGTGTTAAGAAGAAAAATCTTTGTAATTGTTGGCAAAGGCCCTTCAATCTTTTAAGCTTTTTTCAGGGGAATAAAACCCATGGACAAAAAAGACGCAATTCCCTCCATAAATGTGGATTATTTTGAAGACCTGACAAGCGACAATGTGGGCCAGGAGCCTGAAAGCGCCAGCGAGAATGTGGGGCTGCGCGTGGCCCAGTTGCGCCGGGAGAAGGGCTTGTCGCTGGAGCAGCTTGCGGCCATGACCGGCTTTGAAGTGGATTTTCTCGATCAGATCGAAAAAAACGCCATCCACCCCCAGCTTGGCACCATAATGCGGCTTTCCCGCGCACTGGATCAGGCCCTTTCCCGCATGATTTCCGGCCAGGGAGACAAGCCATATGAGGTCACCCGCCGGGGGGACCGCAAGCCAGTCGCCCGCTCCACTTCATCCAAGGGCAGCCAAAAGGTTTATCAGTATTTGAGCCTGGCCCACGAGGTGAATGGCCGCCACATGGAGCCTTTGGTGGTGGAGCTGGAAGAGGTTTTGGACGCGGAAAAAAGCAGCCATGACGGAGAGGAATTCATCTTCGTGCTGGCAGGCACCGCGCTGGTTACCGTTGGCGAAGACAGTTTTGATCTGGGGCCGGGCGACTCGGTTTATTACCTTTCAAGCACGCCCCACAGCATCACGGGCAAGGGCGGCAAGTCCACAATACTGGCCGTGCTCTACGAGTAGGCGGCAAGCCTGCCCCCAAAAACAGCCCTTGTCGCCGTTCAATTTTAGATTACCTTGGGCACAAGGAACTGATTTTCCTCCTCTTGAGGTGCAGCCTTCACCGCCTCTTGGGGCAAAAGGGATGGCTGCACAATATCTTCGCGAAAAACATTATTAACAGGTATGGCATGGGAGGTGGGTTCCACACCCTTTGTATCCACGCTGCTTAAAATATCGACATAATCAAGAACTTCTGAAAGCTGCCGGGCAAACTTCTCTCCATCCTGGTCCGCCAGGTTAAGGCGGGCAAGCCTTGCCACATTCTCAATTTCCTGCTTGCTTATCTTCATGGTTTCATCCTGGGTTTTAGGCCTTATCTTATAAGGCACAAAAAAAGTCTATTGCCCTAAAACCTCGGTCAGGCGCACCAGAAAGGCCTCCGGCTGCCTTTGCAGAACCCTGGCCCGCAGATCCTTGGCATCTTCCTGGCTGACCACAGGCCCAAGCCGCACCCTGTGCCATTGTGCGCCATCCTGGGTCTGTCCGCTTGAAATAAAGGCCGGGAAACCCCATCTCTCATAACGGCTGCGGATGTACTTGGCATCAGCCTCATCGCGGGATGCAGCCACCTGAACAGCCCAGGCCCCGCCGGGAACAGCCGCGACTCTGCCGGGCGGCTCCTGGCCGGACTGCTGTGCAGGGGATTCCACACCCTGCCCCAAAGCCTGTCCATCTGCAGGGGCATTAGCCGCCTGCCCCTGAATCTGGGCCACCTGGGGCGCAGCCGCGCGGGGCAAGGGCTTTTGGGCCGGGTCGGACTGGGCCTGGGGTCTTGCAGCCAAAACATCTTCAGGCAATGTCAAAGGCCGGGCTGTAGGATTATAAAGAAGGTCGTCATCAGGCGCTTTCAGGTGCTGCTGAAAATCCACTTCTCCGGAGCGCATTCTTTGCTCAAGGGCCTTTTTTTCGGTTTCCAGCATGCTTGCCTTGAGCCTTGCAAGCTCCAGCTCTATGTTTTGAATGTCAAAGCGGTAGGGCGGATTTCCCCTTCCCACATAAACCCCAAGGGTGAACATGGCACCCATGCCCGCCAGACAAAAAACCACCAGAATAAAAATGTGTCTGCGGGTCAGATAAACAAATTTGGCATCTAACGATGTTCTTTCGCGGGTTGTGGACTGTGAGCCTGAAGGCATTGATTTTCCCGTTAATTTGTTTTGGATTAAGGGTTTTTACATGCTTTCGGGCGAGGAGACGCACAAAATGCCCAGTCCATTTTTTATCACCTGACGCACTGCCAGCACAAGAGCAAGTCTTGCATAAGAGAGGTCCCTGTCCTCTCCCACCACCCGGTGCTTATTGTAGTAGGCATGAAAAAGGGCTGCAAGCTCCAACAGATGAAAGGTGATTCTGTGGGGTTCAAGCAGCCGGGCCGCAGATTCCAGCACCTGGGGATAGCGGGCAAGGCTTTTTAAAAGGCGCACCTCCTCCGCTTCGACGAGAAAGGCCTTTTTTGGCGGGCCGACAATTTCAAGGCCCTCCTGGGCAGCCTTTTTTTCAATGGAGCAGAT
>JAGVAW010000181.1 GCA_020060085.1 Desulfobacterales bacterium | reverse complement strand
GGTTGGTGTAAAGCTCCTCCCGGCAGGCCCGTGAGCCTGCATTCACCTCAATGGGGCTGCGGTTTATGCTTTTAAGGTAGTCAACAACCCCTGCGCCTATGCCCACAGCATCAACGAGCACGGCATCGGCCTTATGCTTGTCCTGGTAATAGGCCACCATGCGGGCCAGGTCCACGGTGTCCATTTCGCGGAAGCGCACTATTTCAAGTATGGCAAGGCCCTGGCGCGCGCAGATGACGCTCTGGTCATCACCGAAGCGGGCCACATCCACGCCAAGCACAAGGGGTGCATGGGCTATGTGGATGGATGAACCGTGCGGCCACGGGCCTGCTCGATGGCGTCTATGGGGATGAACTGGGTGGCGCTGGCGCGGGGGAACTCGCCCCTCACGCGGATTCGCACAAAGTCGCTGTCCTCGCCGAAATCATCTACCCACTGGCTTATCTGGGTTTTGTCGGCCAGGGCGCTGTTGCGGGAGTCCACCTGGAGGGTTGTCCAGCGGTGGCGGAAGCGGCCAAAGCATTCCCTAAAGCGGCCCGTGTTGCGGGTGGGATTGCCAAAAGCCAGCCACAGCGCGCCTGGGGTGGTCATGGCGCCTTCGGTGACATCCCATATTTCGTCCGGGATCACGGAGGCCTCGTCATAGAGGATGCACACATGGCGCTCGTGGGTTCCGGCAAAGGCTTCGGGCTTTTCCCGCACCCAGGGGATTGCCGCTGCAAACCATGTTTCCGGGTGGGCCTTCAAGTAAAACTTGGTGGCTGTCCAGCTAAAGAAGGGTTTAACGGTGGATAGCTTGTGCCACTTGGAAAGCTCGCGCCAGGTTTTTGTGGCAAGCTGGGGCCTTGTGTTGGCTGTAACAACCACCTGGGGGTGGGGCCTTGTGCAGAGAAACCAGAGGATGACCCAGGCCATGAGAGCGGTTTTGCCCACCCCGTGGCCGCTTGCCACAGCCACCCGCAGGGCCTTATCCAGGCTGGAGGATTTTCCCAGCAGGGAGAGGACTTCGCTCTGCCAGGCATCCGGCCCTAAAGAGCCTGCAAGAAGGCCCTTGCCCCAGGAAAAGCTTTGGGCCACAAAGGCAGCAGGGTCGTCCCGAAAATGCAGGTTTTGGGCAACAATGTCTTTTCCCAAGAATAAAGCCTCCGTTGGGAGGCAAGTTAGCACGGGGGCATACTGGCCATAACGCAAACGGGGCAGGGATGTGCGGAAAAGAGGGCAGGGATGGGCGCATTTTGCCATCTTGACGCCCGTGAATTGTCAAAAAAGGATATTTACAGGATTTTGTCTGTTGTCTGTCTTTTTTGCAGAACCAACAGCTTGCCTGCAATGCGCTTTTTAGGGCCCATTAAGATTGCGCGCGCTGTGACGGACGCGGAGACAGACTAGGACTAGGGTACGGATACGGATACGGATCTGGAGACGGAGACGGGGCATTGCCCAACGCATGCGCAAGTTTGGAAAGGGCATTGCCCAACTCATGCGCAAGTTTGGAAAGGGCATTGCCCCAAGTATGCGCAAGTTTGGAAAGGGCATGCGGTTCGCATGAATATCCAATAAAATCAGGGGGGGTGTTATTGGGGTTGGCGCTTTGGCTGCGGCAACAACACTGGGGCTTGTCATTCAAGACCCGGTAGCGCAGGCTCCGGGCTGGCCCGAAAGGCCAGGCCAGGGCCGGATTTTTTTTAAGGAGGGGGGCCAAGGGCGCGCTTGGCCTTTTCCGTATCGTGGGCAGCCTTTTGCGCGCAGCCAGTAACCATTGGAAAGGCCCAAAAAGCGGCACAGCCGCAAATCCGTATCAGCAGTTATGGAGCGCTTACCGTGAACAATTTCGCTTATGCGCCGGGCCGGTACGCCAATCTCCCTGGCCAGACGGTACTGGCTTATTTCCATTGGTTTGAGGAATTCCTCAAGCAGAAGTTCACCGGGTGTTACAGGAGCCAGCTTTTTCATAAGTATCCGCAGATTGGGCTAAAATACCGATAACAGATTGATATTATATTATAACTGAAAAGTTTTTGGAAGAGGGTGCGGGAGAAGCCTTTTTTTAAAAAGGCTTCTCCCCGCATATTTTTATATGTTTTCCTGCGGCTTTAGGCAGACTGCCAGCCGGAAGATATGTGCTTGCTGCCGGAGCGGGTGAGGATGAGCGTCTGGGAGTTGGGAAGCGAGTTCACAAACTCTATGCCGCGCTTTGGCCCCATTACAAAGACTGCTGTGGAGAGGGCGTCTGCGGTGGTAACATCGGCTGCTGTCACGGTTACGCTTTGGGATGCTGCGGGCGAAGCGCCTGTGCCGGGGTTTACAATGTGGTGAAAGAGCTTTTCCCGGTCAAAGTGGATTTCGTAGTTGCCGGAGGTGGCAACTGCGCCGTTGTTCAGGTTGATCTTGTCCAGATAATCGCCCTGGGCAGGGTTTCTTATGGCCACAGTCCAGGCGCGGTCAAGCCCCTTGCCGCCGATGGCCCGTATGTCTCCGCCAGCGTTGATAAGGGCGTACTGCACGCCGTGGCGGGCAAGCTCATTTGCCCCTGCATCAATTACAAAGCCCTTGGCAATGCCGTCAAAGGTGAGCGCCATGCCCTGCCTGGCAAGCTTGATTGTGCTGCCGGAAACAAAAAGGCCCTTGCCGTTGACAAGGTCAACAGCCTTTTGCAGCTCTTTGGCTGAAGGGGGCGCGGCCTTTGTTGCAAAGCTTTGCCGGTAGAGATCCACCACCGGCGCAACCGTGGCGTCAAAAGCGCCGGAAGTTGCCCCATGAAAGGAGTTGGCCTTTGCTGCCATTTCCACAAGCTCTGTGGGGGCGTCAGTCAGCACACCGTCTTTGTTCAGCACACTTATGGCCGAAGAGCTGTTGTAGCGGTCAAATATGGCCGCCACACGGCGCATCTGCTCAAATGCTGCTCCAATGGCTTCATCTGCCTTTGTTGCAGAGGGGTGCAGCACGGTTACAGCCACAAAGGTTCCCATGCTGTTGGCAGTGCGGGTCACCTTTTGCAACTGGCGGTCAAAGGCAAAGCTGCCCGAAAGGGGGACAACCGTTGCTGTTGCTGCGGCAAGCCCCAGCATTCCCGACATTTTAAGGAATCTGCGGCGATCCATCTGGCTGGCATTGTAAGAGTCTTGCATGGTGCGCTCCTTCAAATGTTGCTTTATCCCTTAAAGGGATTTTTTTACGGGATAACTCATCCCGGATTTTTTCTTTTGGCACAAAATTCCGGCCCCTAAAGCCGGTTCATCGCCCCCTGAATAGGCAAAAACCCGTCATTTGTCAAGGACAAGACCCCCTTTGCAATGCTGCCAGCAAAGCAGGCTCTTAATACTCTTTTGGAATGACATTCAACTGCTCAAGGGTGAAAACAGGCCCGTCCTTGCACACAAAATAGCGGCCTATGTTGCAGCGGCCGCACATTCCAAACCCGCACTTCATGCGGTTTTCCAGGCTCATTATGATGTGGTCGTGCTTGTAGCCAAGCTTGTCCAAAACCGGCTGGGTGAACTTTATCATTATGGGCGGGCCGCAGACAATGGCGTAGGTGTCGTCATTGCCCTTGGGGGCCTTTGCCTCGGTAATGGCCGGAACAAAGCCTGTGTTGTATTTCCAGTTGGGGTCATCCGTGCGGTCAACAGTTATGTGCATATTTATATCGTCACGGGCCTCCCACTCGGCAAGCTCATCGCGGTAAAGCAGCATCCCAGGCGAGCGCGCGCCGTAAACAACATGGATATCGCCGAATTTCTTGCGGTTGTCCGGGTGGAGCATGTAAACAATGGACGAGCGCAGTGTGGTGAAGGCAAAGCCGCCGCCCACAATGACGATGTTCTTGCCCTCCATGACCTCCCAGGGATACCAGTTGCCTAAAGGCCCGCGCACACCCATGATATCGCCTTCCTTCATGTTGTGCAGGGCTTTGGTTACAAGGCCAACCTTGTTCACCGTGAACATGAGAAAGCCTTTTTCCGTGGGCGAACTGGCAATGCCGATGGGAATTTCACCCTTGCCTGTTACGGAAAGCTCCCCAAACTGGCCTGCCTTGTACTGAAAACGGTTTTCATCCTCCGGATTCAGGTACACGAACTTGAAAGTCTTGAGATTGCGGTCCTCGGTTTCGAGCCATGTTTTTTCAATGCGGACCGGAATTGGCAGATATGGATTTTCCAACTTAAAACCCCCTGTCTAAAATCTTGAGGATTCGGGTTGTCACGACAACCCAGGCCCTTTGTTTTTGAGGGCCTTTTTGGGTTTTCAAACCTTGCAGGCCTCAACAGGCTCAAACTCGTTCATCACTTTGGCAGCATGGCGGATATCTATGTTGACCGGGCACTGGGTTATGCAGCGGCCGCAGCCCACACAGTGAATGCCTATGCCGTACTTTTCCGGGTAATACTTCAGCTTGTGCAAAAAGCGCTGGCGCACCCGGCTGACCTTGTTGGGCCTGGGGTTATGCCCGGTGCCGTGTATGGTGAAAAGCGGGAACATGCACGAGTCCCAGCTTTTTATGCGTATTGTCTGCTTGTTGGTGACCTCGTCCTGAATGTCAAAGCACCAGCAGGTGGGGCAAAGATAAGTGCAGGTTCCGCAGTTTATGCAGGCAAAGGCCAGATCATCCCAGATTTTTGATTCGTAAATCTCCACAGTCTTTTTCTGGGGTATCTTGTCTGTCTCTATCTTTGCGGTTACAGCGCTTTGCGCCTCCTGCTTTGCCTTTTCCAGAATTGCAGCAGCATCCTCCGGGGCTTCTTCTGTCCAGCCGGCGCTTTTGGCAAGGGCCTCGCCCTTTTCGGTTATTATTTTTGCAAGCAGGCTGTCGCCTTGCTCCACAAGCATAATGTCTAACCCCGATTCATCGTGGGGGCCTGTTCCGGCTGTTGTGCAAAAGCAGGTGGAGCAGGGGCTTGTGCAGGCAAGGCCGACCCGTGTGAGGGCTTCGTAAGACTTGGTCCAGTAAGGGTCTTTGTATTCGGGCGTGTCGAAATTTAGCCGGACAAGGTCATAGGCCTTTGCATCGCACGGGCGGATGCCCAAAATGGCGCGCGGTGAGTAGTCCTTTTCCTCCTCCTTATATATATGGTGGTCTTCCTGGGAGGAATCCAGGCTGGCGCGCAACATTTTTTCGGCCTGGGGGTAAACAATGTGCTTGGCCGAAAGCCGGGTGTTGGCAAAGTTGAAATCCGGGTCCTTGCCTTCATCAAGAAGGCGGAAATTATGAAAATCGCGCT
>JAGVAW010000239.1 GCA_020060085.1 Desulfobacterales bacterium | reverse complement strand
TTGTCCCCAAAAGCGAGGCCCTTTTTTACGACCTTGTGAGGGCTGCTTTTTCCAGACGCCGCAAGACCCTTAAAAACGCACTGGCCAAAGGCGGGCTTGGGCTTTTGCCAAAGGAGGCACAAGCTGCCCTGCAAAGGGCTGGCATTGAGCCTTCCCTGCGGGCGGAAACCCTTTCTGTCGCCCTTTTTGTAAAGCTGGCTGATGCCATTTACGATGTGGCGGGCAAGGGCGAAACCGATTTTGTAAAAGAAGTGTAGCCGACGCATGAAAAATGCCTTAAAAAAGGCCAACGGCTTATGCTGCACAGGCCTTTGGGCCTTGCATGAGCCGGTTGACTTTTTCTGCCTCTTGGCCTAACTACCTTTTTCGTTTGCCTTATTGAGCAAAATCTTACTTTGCCCGGCAGAAACGCCAAAAAAGCATGGCCGGGTCTGGGCAATCTCCAAAGGAGAAAATCCATCAAGGTAATCACTTCAAAAAAGGAAATGGCCGCCCATGCGGACCTGGTGCGCAGCCAGGGCAAAACCCTTGTCTTTGTGCCCACAATGGGCTTTCTGCACGAGGGGCATATTTCGCTCATGGAAATTGGCCTTGCCCACGGAAATCACCTTGTGGTGAGCATATTTGTAAACCCGGCCCAGTTTGGCCCCACCGAAGACCTGGACGCCTATCCCCGCGACATGGAGCGGGATCTGGCCCTTTGCAAAAAAGCCGGGGCAGCGGCTGTTTACACGCCTGATGCTTCTTCCATGTACGGGCCTGGATTTGAAACCCGCGTCATACAGGAATCCTTGCCCAATCATCTGTGCGGGCTTTCGCGGCCCAGGCTTTTTTCCGGGGTCACCACGGTTGTAACCAAGCTTTTCAACACGGTAAAACCCCATGTTGCGGTTTTCGGCGAAAAGGATTTTCAGCAGCTTGCAGTTCTCAAGCGCATGACCCTGGATCTGGATTTTGACATAAAAATAGTCTCCGGCCCCACAGTGCGCGAGCAGGATGGCCTTGCCAAAAGCTCCAGGAATTCCTACCTTTCTGCAACACAAAGGAAAAATGCAACCGCCCTCTACCAGTGCCTTGAGGAGACCGGCAAAAAGGTGGCAAAAGGCCAGCTTGACACCCAAGGCCTTTTACAGGAGGCAAAAGAAAAAATTGCGGCCGTGCCGGAAGCAGCCATTGATTACATAAACATTGTTGACCCCAACAGCCTTGTTGATGTGGCCCGCGTGGAAAAGCCAGCCCTTATGGCAATGGCTGTTTTTGTGGGCAAGACAAGGCTTATTGACAACATGATGCTTTATCCGCCGGGTTAAAAAAGGCGCACAAGGGGCGGATTTTTTTCTTTGCAGGATTTTAAGGAATCTTTTGACAGACCCTTCCTTATTATAAAGGCCGGACTTTTTAACAGTAACAAAGGGAGAAAAACATGGGCAGCGAATCCTACTTTTTCACTTCTGAATCCGTAACAGAGGGCCACCCCGACAAGGTTGCAGACGCCATTTCCGACTCCATTCTGGATGCCATCATGGCAAAGGACAAGAAATGCCGGGTTGCCTGCGAAACCCTTGTTACCACAGGGCTTGCCATCATTGCCGGAGAGATTTCAACAGACTGCTATGTGGATATGCCCCAGATAGTGCGCGACACCATAAAGGACATTGGCTACAACTCGTCCCAGATGGGTTTTGACTGGCAGACCTGCGCGGTGCTCACCAGCATTGACCACCAAAGCCCGGACATTGCAATGGGCGTGGATGCCGACAAGTCCGACTACAAGGATCAGGGCGCAGGCGACCAGGGCCTCATGTTCGGCTATGCTTCCGATGAAACCCCTGAACTTATGCCCATGCCCATTCTTTACGCTCACCAGCTTGTAAAAAGGCTGGCCCAGGTGCGCAAAAACGGGGCTGTGAGCTTTCTGCGCCCGGACGGCAAAAGCCAGGTCACCATTGAATACGAAAACGGCACGCCCAAGCGGGTTGATGCTGTTGTCATCTCCACCCAGCACAAGCCCGATGTGACCCATGCGGAAATCCGCGAGGCAATAATTGAGGAAGTCATCAAAAAGGTGCTTCCCAAAGAGATGATTGACGGCGACACCCGCTATTTCATCAACCCCACAGGCCGCTTTGTGGTTGGCGGGCCAATGGGCGACTGCGGGCTTACAGGCCGCAAAATAATCGTGGACACCTACGGCGGCCAGGGCAGCCACGGCGGCGGATGCTTCTCCGGCAAGGACCCCTCCAAGGTGGACAGAAGCGCAGCCTACATGGGCCGCCACATCGCCAAAAACATAGTGGCAGCAGGCCTTGCCAAAAAATGCGAAGTGCAGATAGCTTACGCCATCGGCGTGCCTCACCCGGTTTCTGTCATGGTGGATCCCAAAGGTACAGGCAAGGTTCCCGTTGCAAAACTCCGCGAGCTTGTCACCCAGGTCTGGGATTTGCGGCCCCGCGCCATCATAGAATATCTTGACCTGCTGCGGCCAATCTACCGCAAGACCTCTGCCTACGGGCATTTTGGCCGCAAAGACCCGGATTTCACATGGGAGCACATCAACAAGGCCGAGGAGCTTAAAAGCCTGGCAGGCCTGTAAAAGGGGAGGCAGCAGCAAAACAAAAAAATTATTGCGGGGTAGGGGGCTTTTTTGGAAAAAAGCCCCCTACCCCGCAC
>JAGVAW010000270.1 GCA_020060085.1 Desulfobacterales bacterium | reverse complement strand
GGCAGGGCCACCGCATTTGGAAAATGGAAAACCACAAACGAACAGGGCGGCCACAAAGAACCAGAACCCGTCATTCCGGCCCCATGACGCTGTCGAAGATTATGCTGCTGTTTGGCCGGAATCCATGTAAGGCATTATCGAAGGCTTTGATTTTATTTAAGTAAGGATAAAAGCTCAATTTTATTCTGGATTCCCGCATACGCGGGAATGACGGCCTGGAGAATGGGTTCCAATCCTAACGCGATACTGGCGGCTGCTGTGCAAGTTGTAAAATTACCTCATTGGTTGCAACTTGGTATTAGGGCCGCCATTCCGGCCTTATAGGGGCTGGTTTTGCGGTTCCGGCCCCTTGCGGCAGCATAAGGCCCTTGCGCTAACAGACTGAATTTATGCAGACTTTTTACAGACAGCAGCCAGTTTTTGCCGGTTTTCAGGGCCTTTGCCGTAACAAGGCATCAGCAAGGTTTTTAATGAAGCCCCAACAGCCCGAACACGGCAGGCAAAGGGCTATGCCCTGCCCTTTGCGGCCTTTTCCTCCTGCAATTCCTTTATCTGCTTCCTTATACTGGCAGCATTGGGGGAGCCAATCTCCTCAAAGAGCTTGAGGGATTTTTTGTAACTCTCCTCTGCTTTTTCCAAATCGCCACGGCTGGCATACAAAGCACCCAGGTTGCAGTAATCGTTTGCCTTGCCCTCCTTTCTTCCCAGGGTTTCATCTATGGCAAGGGATTTTTTGTACATCTCCTCTGCTTTTTCCAGCTCGCCACGGGTGGCATGCAAAATACCCAGGTTGCCGTACTGGTTTGCCATGCCCTCCTTTCTCCCCAAGACTGTTTCAATCGCAAGGGCTTTTTCAAACATCTCCTCCGCTTTTTTCCAATCGTCACGGGCAGCATACAAAATGCCCAGGTTGCCGTAATTGCTTGCCATACCTTTTTTGTGTCCCAGGGTTTCATTTATGGCAAGGGATTTTTCAAGCATCTCTACCGCTTTTTCCGGCTCTCCATGTGTGGCATATAAAAGGCCCAGGTTGCCGTAATTGTTTGCCATGCCTTCTTTGTGTTCCAGGGCTTCACTTATGACAAGGGATTTTTTGTACATCTCTTGAGCCTTTTTCCGCTTGCCACGGGTGTAATACAAAAGACCCAGGTTGCCAAATGCTGCCGCCGTATCTTTGCTTTTGCCCTCCGGCCCGCTTATGCCAAGCCATTTTTCCAGAACCTTGAATGCTGCATCCAGATCCCCTGTGCGATAGTAAAACTCGAATGCAAGGGAAAGAATGCTCAAATCCCCTGATTCGGCAACAAGTTTTGCAAACTTCTGCCGCGCTGCCTCCACCCTGCCATACCTTGAAAGATCTTCCGCCTCCTTTGCCATCTCCAACTGCAACACTTCAAGCTTAAGTTGGGCTTCCTGCTCCTTGTTATTTTCAATTTCAAACTGCTGCAGGCACTTTTCATCCTTTTTCATCTTCTTTATAAGCTCTTCGAGTTGCCTTTCTGCTTCCTCCTTTTTTTTGACTATTTCATCATACTTTTCCAGAGGCATAGAAACAAAACCTCCCGGATAATTTGGTGGCGGTGTGAACTGCCCTGGGGTATTGTAGCTAATATTGAATACATTGCTTGCGGTACCAGATTGCTCTTTATTGTCTATTCTTATATTTGTTTGGGTTGCGGCGCTGCTGTCGGCAACTACATTTTCGCCTGCTTTTATCTCCTTGCTGACATTGACTGGGTTCGACTTTTCTTTTCCAGGCAGATAGCGCCTCAAAAGCTCAATAAATAAGACCGTGCCAGCACCGCCAAAGAGCCATTGATAATGCTTTTCTATCCAAACAAATAATTGGGTTGCAGCATTTTCCATAATATCATGGCTCCATTTGCAGTTTGTTTTCTGCCATTAAAATAGACCCTTCTGGTTTGGCTGTCTTAAAGGTTTTAAAACATCAGGCTCTGGAATTGGGCATCCATCCTCCATGTACATGTCAAGCATCAAATCCCTGGCAATTTTCAGCTCTTGGATTGCCTTTTCCTGTGTTACGCCAAAGGCGCTCAAGTTTGGGATTTCTGGAATTGTGGCGATCCAGCCGCCATCTTCATTGCTGTATTTCAGAACGCAGGAGAATTTATTCATTTTGTTTAACTGCCCCTGGCTTGAAATTTTGCCCTTGCCGACCCTGCCCAAAACAGCCCCGGATAACCGCTAAAAACTGCGGTGATGCTGTTTTGCTCCGGCTGCCCAAGGTAAGGCCCTTGCCACGCCTTTAATCATGCTGTTTACAATACACATAATATGCTGGAATTGACGGGTCAACGGGTTTTTGGGCAGAGCGGTTTTAATGAAGTTAATGCCCTGCCAGCACAAGGGATGGTTTTTTTGGGGATGAAAATCTTTTGCAGCTAAAACCCCTGCCTCACAAAATGCCCGCTCTTGCCGCCGCTTTTTTCCAGCAGCATCATGTCTGTTATGCTTATGGTTTTATCTTTGGCCTTGAGCATATCGTAGATGGTGAGGCCCGCCACGGCTGCGGCTGAAAGGGCCTCCATCTCTACACCTGTCGGCCCTTTGGCAATGGCTGTTGCCCTTATGTTCACAATGGCCTTGTCCTTATCCACCTCAAAGGAAATGTCCACGAGGTCAAGGGCAAGGGGATGGCACAGGGGAATAAGCTCCCAGGTGCGCTTTGCAGCCATTATGCCTGCTATGCGGGCGGTTTCCAGCACATTGCCCTTGGCGATTTTGTTTTCGAGCAGCAGGACAAGGGTTTCAGTCTTCATGCAGACCCGTGCTGCGGCCACGGCCCGGCGCAGGGTGGGGGTTTTGGCAGAAACATCCACCATACGGGCGCGGCCTTGCTCATCAAGGTGGGAAAAGCCGGTTTCTTTGTCATTCATGGCAGGGGCCTTTTGCCTTTTCCAGGCGCACCATTGCATCCAAATGGGATTGCGGCGTGTTTATGTTGAAAAAGGATATCAATTCCGGGTCAACAGCAAGCAGCTTTTCCTCTTCAATGTGGGCAACCCGGACATTTTCAAAAAATCCGCTTATTTTAAGGCGGTTTTCCGCAAGACAGCGCTCAACCTGGGCAAGGCAGCGGGTGCTGTACAGGGCGCAGAGCGGCTCCATGCCAAAGCGGGTGCGGGGTAGAATTATATCCCATTTATCCCCGGCAGCGGAAAGCAGAAGATTAATCATCTCCCTTTTGATGAAGGGCATATCGCAGGCGCACACAAAAACCCAGGGGGACGGGGCATAAAAAAGGGCTGCGTGAAGGCCTGCCAAAGATGCCGAAACCGGATAAAGGTCGCTCACCACCAGTAGTTGGGCATCCTGGTAGTCCAGGGGGTTTTTGGCCACAATAAAGCTTTGGCAAAAAAGCGGGGAAAAAACGCCAAGAATGCGCTGCACAAGGCTTTGGCCCCCCATGTCCATAAGGGCCTTGTTTGTGCCGTTCATCCGGGCGCTCCTTCCGCCCGCTAAAATTGCCCCGCAAACCTCTTTCAAAATGCGCCCCTTAAAGAGTAATCAAGCCAAGCTCATGCCCGCCCTTTGATACCAAGTTGCAAGATTATGGTCAATTTTTACTGCGATTTTTCAGGCGCAAAACCATTGGAAAAGAAAGCTCACCACAAAACACTCATCATTGTGCAGTTCAATCCGCTGCCTATGCCCAAAAGTGCGGCATGATGCCCCTTTTTTAGCCGCCCCTCGCAGCTTGCCATTGAAAGGGTTATGGGTACTGCCGCAGGGCCTATGTTGCCCAGAAAGGGAAAATTGAGGTGTGCCTTGCTGGGGGTAAGGCCAAGTGTCTGGCATAAAAGACGCATATTGCGGGCCGAAACCTGGTGGGGAATATAGATGTCGATGGTCGAATCGCTCCAGCGGGGAAGGCTTTCCTCTGCTGCCTGCCAGGTTTTTAAAGCCAGGGTCACGCCGTGCTTCATCACCGCCGGGGCATCGGCAGTCATCTGGTCCCGCTGGCCCAGGCACAGGCGGCAGTGGGCAGTTGCAGCGCGGGTCACAGAGCCAACAATCCTGTGGCCCTTTGGAGCCAGGTCATCACGGCAAAGCAGCATTGCCGCAGCCCCGGAGCCTATTGTGAGGGTGGCGAAATTGGCGTGAAAGGTCTTTGAGTCAACCGCGGGCGAATTTAAAATGTTGATGGTGTTTTCCACAGGCTCGCGGGCGGATTCGCCTGCCACAACCAGCGCGTAGTCCAGCCTGCCTGCATCAATCATAAGGCAAGCCGTGTTCATGCCGTCCAAAAAACCCAGGCAGGCATTTGCAATGTCAAAATTTATGCATTTTTCATCCAGACCAAGCCCCCCGTGAACAAGGCTTGCCACCGAAGGCTCCACAAAGTCCTTGCTCACAGATGTGCTGATGAGCGCGCCTATGCGGGAGGGGTCCACCCCGGACTGCTCCAGCACAAGCCTTGCTGCCCGGATGGCGGCCTGGCTTGGTGTAACCCCCCTGTCCCAGAAACGGCGCTCCTTTATTCCCGTAAGGCTGTATAAAAGCCCCTGGGGGAAATTGAGGCGCTTGTAGGTTTCTGCCAACTGCTTTTCAATATCCGAGGATAAAACCCGGTTTTCAGGCAGAACATGGGCAAGGGCCGCAATTACGGTTGTCCTGCTCATGAGCTTTTCCTGTCTAAACTTTTGGCTTCAAGCACCCTTTTTCTGGCTGCTGCAAACAGCAAAATGGTGGCAATGCCCGTGCAGGGGACAAGGGCCAGGGCAGCCTGGCTGCTGTTTACCATAAGGCCCACCGCAACAAGAAGCAGGCCTATGCTTCCTGCAATTCCAAGCACTTGCAGTTTTTCAAAAAGGATTATAAAACTAAAACCCGCCTGGAGAGCGCCAAAGGCAAGCCTAAACCAGCCCGGCACTCCAAATCGCTCAAAGGTGGCAACCTCAAGGGGATGCCCGAAAATCTTTATAGCCCCCAGAAAAAGGCCGAGAATCGGCAGGGCTATGCGAAGCACACCATAGACGCGAATCATTTAACGACCCTTCCGGCAGACGGGTGAACAAGGAAAAAAGGAGGCAATCAGGCGTTTTTTTGGGAGATCTGCTCATTTAAAGTCCAGAAATCGTAAACAACCCCAATTCCCAAAAGCCCGCCGGTGAGAAGCCACAAAAGACCTGTGACCCACTTGCCCATGTAAAAGCGGTGGATGCCAAAAAAACCCAGAAATGTAAGAAGAATCCAGCCCACCGTGTAACTTATGGGGCCGTCCGTGTAGCGGAAATCCGCGCTTCTTTCCATTGATGGAATCAAAAACAGGTCCACAATCCAGCCAATGAAAAGCAGGCCCAGGGTGAAAAACCAGATGGTGCCGGTTATGGGCCTGCCGTAATAGAATCGGTGCGCCCCGAAAAAGCCGAAAATCCAGAGAATGTAGCCTATGGGCAGGTTGTGGGTATCGTTTTTTGGCCGCATGGCGGTTCCCTTGTTTTTGTATTGGGGAATGGATAAAGCCTTATCTAACTCAATTGGCCGCATAATTTTAAGAGCAAACAGACCGGACTTTAAGCATTCGCAGCCCCAGGCACCATTTACTCCTGCTTGTTTACGCCCACCCCAAACTCCCTGCGCAAAAGGCTGGCATCTTCATCAGCCTGCTCAAGGCTTCCCATAAACTTGCGCTCAAAGGCCGTGCAGATTAGCTGGGCGCAAAGGTCTGCCTGCTTTAAATGAGTCCGGTTGATGGTCATGTCAAACTCATAGGTGGAGGCGTTTTCCTTGGCGT
>JAGVAW010000164.1 GCA_020060085.1 Desulfobacterales bacterium | reverse complement strand
GGAAAGCTTCAGCTCTTCGAATCTTTTTCCGATTGAGAAGAGATCTCTCTCTTCGATATTCAGAATGTTCGCGGAGAACTCTCTTCTGAACCAGACCGCCCGGGCATAGGCCCTCTTCGATGGAAGGCGGTGGCCCAGGCCCTGAAGGAGCGCGAGCCGGAGGCACAGATTCTATTTGTGGGCACCAAAAGACCCTTTGAACAAAGGGCTGCAAATCTGGCGGGATTTGAACACATAGGCCTCAATGTGGAGGGCTTTGCCAACCGCAGCGTTGTAAACAAGGCGTCTGCCCTTTTCAAGCTTGCCTTCTCATTTTTGCGGGCCTTTGCCATTCTTTTGCGTTTCAAGCCTGCCGTGGTGCTTGGCGTGGGCGGTTACGCCTGCCTGCCCTGCGCCTTTGCAGCAAAAATACTTGGCAGGCCCTTTGCTGTGCAGGAGCAGAACCTTGTCCCCGGCTCGGCCAACAGGCTTTTGGGGCCGCGCGCAGCACGTGTTTATGCAGCCTTTGAGCAATCAAAGGAGCATTTTGGCAAAAGCGCCATTCTTGTAACCGGCAACCCTGTGCGGCCAAAGCTCATGGAAGAGGCGGCCAAAATCAAAAAACCTGAAGGGGATGGCAATTTCACGGTGCTGGTGGCAGGCGGAAGCCAGGGGGCGGCAGGCATAAACAGGGCCATCATGGAGGCCCTGGAATATATTCCTGCGGAAAGCGGAATCAATTTCATACTCCAGACAGGCCCGGCCCAGTTTGAGGCGGTCGAGCGGGTGTGCCGGGCCTGGGGCGGGCCATGCCGCGCCCAGGCTTTTTTTGATGACATGGCAACTGTTTACAGCGTGGCGGATCTGGTGGTGTGCAGGGCAGGGGCCACAACCGTGGCCGAGCTGACAGCGCTTGGCAAGGCGGCAATTTTCATACCCTTTCCCCAGGCGGCCTACAACCACCAGGAGCAGAATGCCAGGGTGCTTGAGCAGGCCGGGGCAGCCATTGTGATTCTTGAATCAGAGCTTGACGGCAAAATGCTTGCCCAAAAAATAGATTTTCTTGCCAAAAGGCGGGATTTGATTGCCGCAATGGAGGAAAACTCCCAAAGGCTTGGCAGACCCAACGCAGCGGCAGACATTGTTGAGGACATTTTTAAGCTCATGGGCAAAAAGGCGGCCTGAAAACCATGTACAGGAAAAAATACCACATACATTTTGTGGGAATAGGCGGAATAGGCATGAGCGGCATTGCCGAGCTTCTGCTGAACCTCCATTACACGGTTTCAGGCTCGGACATAAAGGAATCCGCCATCACCCGCAGGCTTGCCCAGCTTGGCGGGGTAATCCACGCAGGCCATGCGCCGGACTGGGTGGCAGGCGCTGATGTTGTGGTTTACAGCTCTGCCGTGCGCCTGGAAAACCCGGAGCTTGTTGCTGCCAAGGAGCAGGGCATACCTGTTATCCGCAGGGCGGAAATGCTTGCCGAGCTTATGCGCCTGAAATACGGAATCGCCATAAGCGGCTCCCACGGCAAGACAACAACAACCTCAATGGTGGCGGCTGTGCTTGCCCAGGGCGGGCTTGATCCCACGGTTGTTATCGGCGGCAGGTTAAAGGGCCTTGGGTCCAATGCAAAGCTTGGCAGCGGTGAATTTCTGGTGGCCGAGGCTGATGAGTCGGACGGCTCCTTTTTGAAGATGAGCCCTGCCATTGCAGTTGTTACCAATGTGGATCGCGAGCACATGGACCATTACACGGACATGGATCATGTGAAGAGATCCTTTGTGGAGTTTGTGGATAGAGTCCCCTTTTACGGAATGAGCATCCTGTGCCTGGATGACCCGGCTGTTCAGGATATTCTGCCAAAGGTGAACAAGCGCCATGTAACTTATGGCCTTACGCCCCAGGCGGATGTTCGGGCCACAAACCTTGAGGTTTGCGGCGCAGGCGCGCGCTTTTGCGTGGAGCGGTCCGGCAGGCAGCTTGGTTTTGTGGATCTTAACCTGCCTGGCCGCCACAATGTGAACAATGCCCTGGCAGCAATTGCCGTGGGCCTGGAGCTTGGAATTGATTTTTCCAGAATCGCCAAAGCCCTTTCAAGCCTTGAAGGCGTGGCCCGCCGCATGGAGGTGAAGGGCGAAAAGCAGGGAATACTGGTTATGGATGATTATGGGCATCATCCCACGGAGATTGCGGCCACCCTTGCTGCTGTGCATGATGCATGGCCGGGCCGCAGGATACTGGTGGTCTTTCAGCCCCATCGCCATTCCCGCACAATGCACCTTTTCAAAGAGTTTGCGCGGGCCTTCTATCTGGCGGACAAGGTTCTTGTTCTGCCCATATATGCAGCGGGCGAAGACCCCATTGAAGGCATTGACGAATCTGCCCTGTGCAGCTCCATCCGCACCCACGGCCACAAAAACGCCTCTGTTGCCGAGAGCTTTGCCCAGGCTGTGGAGAAAATCTCCAAAACAGCCAGGGAAGGGGATTTGGTGCTGACCCTGGGGGCAGGGGATGTGTGGAAGGTGGGGCAGATGTTTTTGGGCAGGGGCGAGAAGGAAGATTAAAAAACCAGAGGCAGCATTTTAAGCCAATTGCCATGTTTGTAATGGAAACAGGAAATAGGGCCGTGAAAAAGGCAATGCACAGGGATTTTGCAGCCTGGCTCATCAAGAGCAAAGCCCTTTGTGTGCGCTTTGATGAACCCATGAGCCGCCACACAACCCTTGGGGTGGGCGGCCCGGCAGAGGCCCTGGTTATTGCAGACTCCAAAAAGGCCCTTGCAGAGCTTGTGCAAAAGGCCGCTCAGTTTGGCTGCCCCTGGCAGGTGCTAGGCCACGGCAGCAATGTGCTTGTGGCTGATGAAGGCATTCGCGGGCTTGTGATAAGGCTTGGCAAGGGTTTTGGCCGAATAAGGGATATTTCCGGCAAGACTGTTTTTGCAGGGGCTTCTGTGCGCAGTGCAACCCTGTGCCGCCATGCGGTGAGGCAAAATCTGAACGGCTTCCAGATTCTGGCAGGCATTCCCGGCACTATCGGAGGCGCTCTTGTCGGAAATGCCGGAACAAGTGCAGGGCACATAAGCGAAATTGTGCGGGAAGTTTATTTGATGGACAGCCTTGGGGCGGAGCACAAAATTGTTGCCAGCCAAATTCGCTGGGGCTACCGCAGCATGGCCCTGCCCGAAGCTCAGGCCCAAAAGCCTTTCATAGTCATTGGGGTAGGCCTTGGCCTTTGTCCGGCAAAAAATGGGCAGTCTTTGGAAAAGGAATATGCGCTTCTTTTGGAAAGGCGCAAAAAAAGTCAGCCCTGGGGGCCTGGGCTTGCTGGCTGCTTTTTTAAAAACCCCCCCGGCCCCCTTTCAGCCGGGGCGCTCATAGACAAAGCCGGGCTTAAGGGCTTTGGGGTTGGAGATGCGGTTGTATCAAGTGTTCACGCAAACTTTTTAGTGAACAGGGGCAATGCAAGGGCCTCGGATTTTATTGAGCTTATGGAAAAGGTTGCAGAAAGGGTCCGGCAGGCCAGCGGCATAAGCCTGGAGCCGGAGGTGAGGGTGCTTTTGTGAACAGAAGCAGACCGCTGATAAAAAAGCCAAGAAAGCAAAACCGCTACAAGCAGCGGGAGGATTCCGAGCGGCCCTCCTGGTTGCAAAGGCTGTTCGGGGCGGTGGTGTTTCTTGGCCTGTGTGCGCTGCTTTTTTGTGCAGCCCTCGCCTTTATTTTTATACACGACTACTTCACCCAGAGCCGCTATTTTTCGGCCCGGCATCTGGAGGTTACAGGAAACGACCGCCTGGAGCTTGACGAGGTTTACAGCCTTGCAGGCATAAGCCCCGGCGGCAATGTTCTGTCTGTCAGCCCCAAGCAGATGAGCCAGAGGCTTGAAAGCCATCCCTGGGTGGCCCGTGCTGCTGTCAACCGGCAGCTTCCCGACAGGATAGACATTTCCATAGAGGAGCGCAGGCCCCTTGCGGTGCTGGATTTGGGAGAGCGCTTCCTCATGGATTATAACGGCGAGATATTCAAACGCATTGAGGAATCCGACCCCCAGGGGCTGCCTCTGGTGGTGGGCCTCTCCTTTTCGGACATATCTGTCTCCGGCGAGGTGATGAGCCCGGCTTTCAAGGCCCTGGTGGGCTTTTTGCAGGATGGTGCAGATTACCGTCAGGTGCTTCCCGATTTTTCAATCCGGGCCATAGCCGTGGACAGGGACATGGGCCTCACACTTTTCGCATTTGAGCCGTCTGTGGCCATACGCCTGGGCTGGGGCGGGTACACAAGAAAAATCCAGCGGCTGGGCCAGGTTCTTTCCACAATGGACAGGGAGCGTGGAATGAGAATTGACGCCATAGACATTTCAGACTCCGACCGTGTGGTCATAAGACCGGCAGGGCCATTGCCCGGCAACAAAAAACGCGCCCGCAAGGAGGTTATATAAATGGCAAAGCACCCGGAGCTTGTGGTGGGTCTGGATATAGGCACAACAAAAATATGCTGCGTTGTGGGCGAGGTTTCCGGTGACGGGATTTCCATAGTGGGAATAGGCACCCATCCTTCCGTGGGCCTGCACAAGGGCGTTGTGGTCAACATCGAGGCTACTGTGGATTCCATCCAGAAGGCTGTGGAAGAAGCGGAAATAATGGCCGGATGCGAGATAAGCAATGTTTATGCAGGAATAGCCGGAGGCCACATAAAGGGCCTTAACAGCGATGGCGTTACTGCGGTCAAGGGAAGCGAAATAAACGAGCAGGACATGGAGCGCGTTGTGGAGGCTGCCAGGGCCATTGCCATCCCAATGGACAGGGAGGTCATCCATGTTATCCCACAGGAATACATTGTGGACGGCCAGGGTGGCATACAAAACCCCCTTGGCATGGCAGGCGTGCGCCTTGAGGCAAAAATCCACATTGTGACCGGCGCGGTGGCATCGGCCAACAACATTGTCAAATGCACCAACAAGGCAGGCCTTGATGTCATTGACATTGTGCTTGAGCCTCTTGCATCTGCCGAGGCGGTTCTCCTGCCCGAAGAAATGGATCTGGGCTGCGCGCTCATTGATGTGGGCGGCGGCACAACAGACATGGCCATTTTCAGCAAAAAGGCCATAAAGCACACCTTTGTGCTGGCTTTGGGCGGCAACAACCTTACAAACGACATTGCCATAGGGCTTCGCACGCCCATTGCAGAGGCCGAGAAAATAAAGACCCGCCACGGCACCTGTCTTGGCTCCAAAATCAACAAGGATGAGACCATAGAAATCCCCGGCGTTGGGGGCAGAAAGCCCAGAAAGCTCCAGCGCCAGATTCTTGGCGAAATTCTCGAACCCAGGGTGGAGGAGATGTTCGGCCTTGTGGCAAGGGAGATAATGGAAGCCAAAATGGTTCAGCACCTTGGCGCAGGGGTTATTCTCACGGGAGGCGCGGTTCTGCTTGACGGCATGACCGAGGTGGCCGAGTCGGTTTTCAATGTGCCTGCCAGGGTGGGAAAGCCCATAGGCATAAGCGGGCTTGTGGATGTGGTCAACAACCCCATGTACGCAACTGGTGTGGGCCTTGTGCTTTACGGCGCGCGCAGCCGCACCAAGCCCCAGTTCCGCATAAGGGACAAAAACATTTTCGAGCGCGTTATGCAGCGCATGAAAAAATGGTTCAAGGACATCATCTGATGTTTTGAATAAGGTTTTTTTTGAGGAAGAGATTTTGTTGCAATTACAAACGCAGCATAAGAAGGAGGGGGAAATGGACGAAATGGTATTCAGCTATGTAGACATGGAGCGCGGGGCCAAGATAAAGGTCATCGGCGCAGGAGGCGCAGGTGGCAATGCGGTCAACAACATGATCGCAGCCAACCTCACAGGCGTTCAATTCATTGTGGCCAACACCGACCTTCAGGCCCTTGAGAGTTCCAAGGCGCCCATAAAAATCCAGATAGGCAGAAAGCTCACAGACGGCCTGGGCGCAGGGGCCAACCCGGATGTGGGCCGGGAGGCGGCAAGGGAATCGAGGGATGCCATAAAGGAGGCTGTTGAAGGCTGCCACATGGTTTTCATCACCGCTGGCCTGGGTGGCGGAACCGGCACGGGAGCTGCCCCGGTTATTGCAGAAGTGTGCAAGGAGCTTGGCATACTCACCGTTGCCGTGGTCACAAAGCCTTTCATGTTCGAGGCCCGCAAGCGCACCAAGGTTGCGGATCAGGGCCTGGCCTCCCTGCGCGATGTGGCGGACACGGTGATAACAATTCCAAACGATCGGCTTCGCAGCCTTGCATCGCCGGATGCCCGCGCCATTGATATGTTCAAGAAGGCAGATGAGGTTCTGCTCCATTCCGTGCGGGGCATCACAGACCTCATCATGAAAACCGGCTATGTGAACCTGGACTTTGCAGATGTGCGGGCCACCATGAGCAAGGCCGGAATGGCGCTCATGGGCATAGGCATAGGCGAGGGAGAGAACCGGGCCATACTGGCTGCGGAAAGGGCGCTCTACCATCCGCTTCTGGAGGACATATCCATTTCCGGCGCGCGGGGCGTTCTGGTCAACATCACCTGCGGCAGCGATCTCACAATGGCGGAAATGACAGCAGCCTCCGACAGGATTTACGAGGAAGCCGGAGAGGATGCGGAAATCATCTGGGGCGCTGTCATGGATGACAGCATAGGAAGCGAGTTGAGGGTCACCCTCATTGCCACGGGCATAGGCGACACCCGCCAGAAGCTTCCCCGCTGCAACACCGGGAGTGTGGACGAAAAGGCTGCGGCCTTTGCTTCCGGCAGGGAAAACTCCCCTGCCAGGGGCGTTGTGCGCGATATTGGCCCGGATGATGTGCAGGGCACTGACGACTGGGATATGCCCACCTACATACGCCGGAAAAAGAAGGCTGTGGGCGAATCCCACCGCAACATACACCGGGGCGTTGTGGACAGCGATGATTTTGACACCCCCACATTTTTAAGAAAGCCTGCTGACTAAAAGGCAAGGGGAAAAAGCGTTTGGCCCCCCAAAGAAAAAAAGCCCGTAAAGCTCCTGCTGAAACCGGGGCCATAACAAAAAGCCGGGCCGGGCGGATATCCGTGGCCCTGGTTTACCCCAACAGATATGAGCTGGGAATGAGCAGCCTGGGCTTTCAGACCCTTTACCGGCTGTTCAATGAAATGGAGGCAGTTGTCTGCGAGCGCGTTTTTGTGCCCGATGATGGCGGCCCTCCCCGCTCGATTGAAACAGATACGCCGCTGGCTGCCTTTGACATTGCAGCCTTTTCGCTTTCCTTTGAAAGCGACTATCCATTGGTCCTCACCCTCCTGGACCTGGGAGGCATCCCAATCCCCTCCGCCAATAGGGATGCCTCCCACCCCCTCATAATGGCAGGCGGCGTGGCCTGCTTTTTAAACCCTGAACCCCTTGCAGATTTCTTCGACCTCTTTCTTTTGGGCGAGGCAGAGGCCAACCTTGCCGGGCTGATGAACCTTTTTGACCCCAAAGCTGAGCGGCAGGACTTTCTCCGCAAGGCCGGCGCAACCGTGAAAGGGGCATATATTCCGCGCTTTTACTCGCCCTTGTACAATGATGACAACACCCTGGCAGCCTTTGAGCCAAAACAGGGAATGCCCTCAAAAGTCCTTCGGGCTGCTGCATCCGGCATAGAAAGTTTTTCAACGGAGTCCTGCCTTTATGCAGAAGGCACAACCTTTCACGACACACATCTTGTGGAGGTCTCGCGGGGCTGCCCCCATGCCTGCCGCTTTTGCTGCACCGGCTACATTTACAGGCCGGTGCGCTTTCGCCCTTATGAAATGCTGCGCAGCCAGATGGAAAATGGCGCAAAGCTTGCCGACCATGTGGGGCTTTTGGGAGCCGCGGTTTCGGATCACCCGGACCTGGACAGATTGTGCGCCTTTGCCCTGGAGCAAGGCATAAGGCTTTCCTTTTCATCCTTCCGTGCAGATGCCCTTACGCAAACAAGGATTGATGCCATTGCTTCGGGCAATGTAAAAACCGCTACCCTTGCGCCGGATGCAGGCAGCGCCCGTATGCGAAAAATCATAAGAAAGGGCATTGAAGAGGGCGATATACTGGATGCAGCCCAAAGGCTCATTGCTGCCGGGTTAATGAATTTGAAGCTCTATTTCATGGCGGGCCTTCCCTTTGAGCAGGAGAGCGATGTTGCGGCCATAATTGACCTTACAAAAAAAATCAGGGAGCGATTTCTGGAGCAAAGCCGCCCAAAGGGCCGCATAGGGCGCATACAGGTGAGCATAAACAGCTTTGTGCCAAAGCCCTGGACGCCTTTTCAGTGGGCTGCAATGGAGGGCGTTTTGTCCCTCAAGGCAAAAATCCGGCTCCTCAAAAAGGAACTGGCCCGCCTGCCCAATGTCAGCGTTTCTGTTGACGACCCCAAAAAGGCATGGCTCCAGGCCCTTTTTGCCCGCGGAGACAGGCGGGTGGGCCAGATTCTCCTTGCAGGCCATGCCAACAGGGGCAACTGGCCAATGACTTTCAAGGCGAGCCAGGTTGACCCGGATTTTTTTGTTTCGCGCACCAGGGGCGGAAATGAGCTTTTCCCCTGGGACTTCATTGACCAGGACACTCCCAAATCCCTTCTTAAAAAGGAGTGGGAAAAGGCCAAAAAAACGGCTGCTGAAAACCCATAGCCCCTGCTGCAACCCCCCCCTGCCCCAGGGACAGCGCATTTGAAAAAAACGAAAACCACAAACGATAGGAACAGTTTTAGGGTTGCCATTTAAGGCTCATGGACCCAGTTGAAACGCCAATGACGACCTTTTGTGCGGATTACCGCTTTTACAGACGAGGCGGCTGCTGGCTGCTTTATATATGTTCGTGCTTTTCGTGTTTTTCGTGGCTAATAATTGCTGTTTTCTTTTTCATCCATCAGGGCACTGCTTTTAAGGGCCTTTAAGTGTCCCGGCAAAGGGCAAAAAACGGCTGTTTGAACCACGAAAAACACGAAAAGCACGAAAAAAAACAGATTGCCAAAAAAGCACCGGAACCATAAATTTGTTCTGGATGCAAAGCCTAAAGTGAGCATGACGGCTTAATGCTCCCTTTAAGAAAAAGCCCGACAAATAAATCTTTTTCAAATGCGAAAAGCCCTGTCCCTGCCCAAAGCTCCTTGACTTAAAAGGGGCTTTGGCACAAACTTCAAAGCTGGTCGGCTTTTTTTAAGCCCTGAAGAATCACTCCTTTTGCAGCAACCTGCTTATAAGGGCTTTTTTTTTGAGCAATAACTCTTCAAAGCCTTTTTCTGTTGCAATTTTGGGCAAAAGCCCCAACCGGCCCCTTTTTGCCCTTCTATTTATGGGCCTTGTGCTTTTTGTGGCACTGGTGCTGGATCTGGCCGCAGGCTCGGTTTTTATAAGCCCGGCAAGGTTGTGGGATATTCTTCTGGGCAGAGAGACAGACCAGCCGGGCCTTGCCCAGATAGTGTGGCTTTTCAGAATGCCCAGGCTTGTCACGGCAGCCCTTGCAGGCGCGGCGCTTGGCCTTGCCGGGCTTATGATGCAGACCCTTTTCCGCAACCCCCTTGCAGACCCCTTCATCCTGGGCATAAGCGCAGGCGCAGGCCTTGGGGTGGCTTTGGCGGTCATGGCTTCCGGGCTTTTGTTCGGGGGCGCGGTGTTTTCCGGTTACAGCGCGGCAGGGGGCCTTGCCCTGGCTGTGGCTGCATCGGTTGGGGCAGCCGCTGTTTTCGGGCTTGTGCTTTTTGTCTCGCGCTTTGTGGCAAACAACATGACCCTGCTTATCCTGGGCCTTCTTTTTGGCTATGCTGCTGCGGCCCTGGTGAGTGTTCTCATGCACTTCTCGCTTGAGAGCGGCCTTTCAGCCTACATCCGCTGGACCTTTGGCAGCTTCGGCGGGGTGACATGGTCACAGATGAAGGTTTTTGCGCCCCTTGTGGCAGCCTGCCTTTTTGGCGCTGTCTTTCTTGTAAAGCCGCTAAACGCCCTGCTTTTGGGCGAGGATTACGCCAAAACCCTGGGAGCCAATGTAAATGCAGCAAGAACAGGCATAATACTCTGCGCATCCGTGCTGGCCGGAGTGGTTACAGCCTTTTGCGGCCCCATAGGTTTTGTGGGCATTGCAGCCCCCCACCTTGCCAGGGGGGTTATGGGAAATTCAGATCACCGCCTGCTTGTCCCTGGTGTCATGCTTGCAGGTGCGGCCATGACGGTTTTTGCAGACATGGTTGCCCAGCTTCCGGGCCAGGATGCCGTGCTGCCTGTCAATGCAGTTACCGCGCTATTGGGCGCTCCGGTGGTTATTGTGGTAATTTTGCGGGGCAAATACGCCCTTACCAGTTTTGAATAGATTTGCCTGCCATGATCAACACCGCGCCAAAATCAACTGCCAGCCCCAATGAAAGCCCCGCCCTTTTTGCCCAGGGCCTTGCCATAGGCTACAAAAAGGCGGCCCCCATAGTTGCCAACCTGGACTGCGCCCTGCACAGGGGGGAGCTTGTATGCCTTGTGGGGGTTAACGGCGCAGGCAAGTCCACCCTTTTAAGAACTTTGGCAGGAATGCAGCCCCCCTTAAAAGGCAGCGTGCTGCTTTGCGGAGAGGACATCCGCAGAATTGAGCCTGCAAAAAGGGCCAGAAAGCTTGCGGTGGTGTTAACCCAAAGGGGAGCGCCCGGCGTGATGAGCGCCTTTGACCTGGCGGCTTTGGGCCGTCATCCCCACACGGGCTGGCTGGGCGGGCTTACCCAAAAGGACAAGGCTGTGGTTGCCCGATGCCTTGAGCAGACAGGGGCCTTGCCCCTTGCCGGGCGGCTTGTGTTTGAGCTTTCGGACGGAGAGCGCCAGAAGGTGATGATAGCAAGAGCACTTGCCCAGGAGCCGGAAGTCCTTGTGCTTGACGAGCCGACCGCCTTTGTGGACCTTCCCAGGCGGGTGGAGCTTATGGGGCTTTTGAGGATGCTTGCCCACGAGCAGAATATGGCTGTCATCTGCTCCACCCATGATCTGGAAATAGCCCTGGCCCACGCAGACAGCTTTTGGCTCATGGAAAAAGGCGGCAGCTTTGCAACCGGCGCGCCGGAGGATATGGTGCTTTCCGGCAGCCTGGAGCGGGCCTTTGCAGCCCCAGGTGTGAACTTTGACCGGATTTCGGGCAGCTTTGCCGTGGCCCGCAAACCTGGCAGGCCCGTGGCCCTGGCAGGCGAAAGCAAAAACGAGGCCCTGCTCTGGACCCAAAAGGCCCTTGTCAGGGCTGGCTTTGATGTTAAAAGTGACCCGGAGCAGGCCGCTTTGCAGGTTCGTGTCAAAAACGAAAATGACCGTCCTGTCTGGCTGCTTT
>JAGVAW010000329.1 GCA_020060085.1 Desulfobacterales bacterium | reverse complement strand
TGGAAAATGTGAAAACCGCCCTGCCCTTGGCAGATGAAGCCTGGCTTCTGGATAATTCTTCGGAAAAAGACCGCTTCAAACTGCTTGTCAGAATCAAATCCGGGATATGCGAGAAGAAGATTGACCCATTGCCGGAATGGGCCACAGATTTGCTTGCCAACCAATAAAATCAATAAAAAATGGCGGAAGTGCATGTCATCACCCGCCCCACAGAAGAACAAAAGCAGTGGCTTGCCAGCCTGGGCCTGCCACCCTTCCCCAACACCCTTTCGTAAAAACAAACCCTGTAGTGTAAAAACAGCGTATTTGAAAAATTAACATGCTGTTATTGTGGGATATTGTTGGTATGGGGTGTCAAAGTTCGGATGCCTCAAAGTTAAAGTATAAAATTTTTTGCACATTTAGGAGTACATCCATAAAATTGATTAGAAAATCAAAACTGGTGAATAATTTTTACATGAATAGTCTTTCAGATAGCTTTTGGAGGTGTTCGTTGTTCGGGAAACTAATCAAGCCATTAGAGACTACGGCTTTGGCATTCTCTTCATCTCCTAAATTCAGATATAACCAAGTTAAGCGTGATAGGTCGTTGCCATCAGCTTGGCCAATATGTTCTTTGAAAATATTAATTATCCTATTAAGAGTAGCCCTCTCTTCTTTCTTAATATTAAAATTCCTTAAAAATCCATTAATTTTATTGACTCCTTCACTGAAATCTTCAAATGGAAGACCGTTTGTACAGCAATATTCTGAAAGTGAGTGAAATTCGGATTTGATATCTCCTGATAAATTATTAATTTTGGCCAACATTTTCCATGCTGAAGCTGATTCTTTGCCAGTAACAACCTCAAGATAACTTGTAATCGCCAATTTTGACTTTTCTGTTGAATCTTGCTCTCCAGATTCCTGGTGCAGTCGCGCTAACAACAACCAAGCAGGAGGATATTTGCGAGCAATCGCTTCCAATAAGGGGACATATTTTTCCAAATCACCCTTTCCCTGAGTGATTTTTTTTGCAAAACCTTCGAATAAGCGCTCTATTCTTGGACGAATCCCTTGTCGTAAGTCCAGTGACTGGTTTGCTCCTATTTCTTGCAATAGTTCTTTGTCGGCCATTATAGCGGCTTTATATGGGCTAATTGCGAGTTTTCTTTTGCCATAAAGTTCCGCTGCAAGAGGGACATTCACCAAATCAATCTTATCTACTGAATCGTTTGTTATTTCGATAAATGAATATCTTTCAAGCTCGTTGATTGCATCTGTGATATCCATCCGCTCATTATCTTCTCTTAATAAAATAGCTTCAAAAACTAGCTGTGGCACATTAGATCTCCAGCTACAAAGAGTTAGGAAAACTCTCTGGGCAACAGGGCTTAGATTTGAATATGTTCGATCGAATAGCGCGTTCAATATCTCTTCTTTATTAGCAATAATTCTATCTATTTTGTTTAATTTATTACTATTTGCGACTTCACCAAGAAGTACTTTTGCTACATAAGGATGACCTGCAGACTCTCTGAACAATTTTTGCCTATAATCTTCAGTTAGCAATTTCATTATGGATAGTTTGTTAGCTTGAGAATCAACTAGTAAATTAAACTCATCCTCTTTCATGCCTTGAACTGTTATGCTATAGTCTCCTTGGAACTCACGATGCCTAGTTGTAATTAATATTTTATTGGGATTTCTAATATATGTATCAATCCATTTATAAGTCTCAACTGGATTCTTAACTGTCTCGAAATTATCAAAAACAAAAAGTGTTGATCCAGCTGCTCCGCTTGTGAGAGCATCTTTAAGTAATTGCTCTTTATCGAAATTCTTGTCGAGTGAACCAGTCGGCTTTATCAACTCAACGAAATCATGTGCCATTTCCTGAATTGATTTAACTTGAGGCTGAACTGGTTTTGGCCCTTCTGGCAAAAGGTCAATATCGCGGGCACTAAACCAGAGAATTACGCTAAAACGTTTATTCTGGCAAATTTTATGAAGTACTTGAAGCGTTAAAAATGTTTTGCCAATGCCGCCATAACCGGAGAGAGTTAAAACAGGATGGCGATCATTCATTAAAACCTCAAATACCTCATCTTCTAATTCAGGCCTAATTATGTATCCTGATGGAGATGGTGGTATATTTGTAAATACTTCTCCAATACAATCAAGCTCTTTCAATCCATCAGTACTACTTCCAGGCAACCTACCAGGTGGAATTAAATAGTTCTTTGAATCAGCATAATATGTTTCACCTGTAATATAAGATAACATCTCAAATCTTTTATCATTAAATTCACCGTTTGCATAAAAATAGTCTGACAAATCTGAATTTGAGGCCATGAGTTCGACAAGTATTGGCTTTCCAAGAAATAAATACACGCCATTTATTGGTGTTGATGGTGGGGGATTTTTTTTATATAGATCAAATAAAGCTGCATTTTCGCTTATTGGCGATACTCTGTATTTACCAGATAAATTTCTATAAAGAAAGGCCCATTCTTTTGAAAAAACCACTGCGTTCATTGTTATTATATCTATTGATTTCAGTAGATTTTGGCTAATATCTCCGAGTAAAGAAGCTTTTTGCGCTCCATGGCCACGTGTTTTATTTCGTAGTTTGGGAAAATCAGACATCCACCGTAATAAAGAAATTTTATTGGGTAGCTTATCGTTAGGAGAACCACCAATTTTACATATACATTCATCGAGCATTTTAACTGATTCATACTGCCATGAATCCTCATTAACTTTTTGAGTGAAATCTCTTTGAATAATCCTTGCCTCTGGAATTAAATATTGAGCTGATGGCCCAGACATTGTTTCATATGCTGCATTTGACCAATCACCTATCCCTGAAGAACGTACTAATTTGTGCGAAATCATATAGCGATGATTCTGATTATCATCTTCTATGGCAGCCACAAAAGCAGATACAACCGTTTTTAAAACCATTTCACCATAGTACATGACCGCATGAAAGAGTGTAGCATCAGAATCTGCTTTTGCCACATCGATTCTTTGTTTCATCATTGTAAATGGTTTAAACATATGCGTACATCCTTCCTACGAGTTTGGTATCATATAAAAAATATATTTAAAATGAATTTTCACTCGTTTCTTGAAATTGCCTCTTTGAGTAGTTTGAGTATCCCTTTCATACTCAAGTACTTAAGCCGGACGCCGGAAACCTTCGAGCCATACCTTCAACATGGCCGGAACAACGCTGTTCAACTGGAAGACTCCGGCCTCGTGATTTTCCGGCAAATAGGCCAGCTAAAGAAGCAGGGCCGTGCCCTCCCCGGAATCGCGCTCGAACTCGCCAAAACCGGGTTGCCCGGCACGAAAAAACAGGCGGCTAAACCAGGTCAAGGTGCTATTAAACCACAGGATTCCCCCTTGGCCTTTGAACTATATGATAAACTGGACTAGGAAGGCAAGAGGATTATCGAAAAAAAGCTGGAGGCGTTAACCAATCTGAAGGCTCTAAAAATGGGCCTTTGGCTCCGGGGAAGAACAGCAGCTTGCAGCGATGAGGAAAAGCGACCAGTTTCAGCCAACGAGTAAAAGCCAATAAAAAAATGGCGGAAGTGCATGGGAATCGAACCCACCCGGGACGGGATTAGCGCCCCACACCGGATTTGAAGTCCGGGAGCCCCACCAGTGAGCTGTGCACTTCCGCAACAAACTTAAATAAGGTATTATAGGCCTGCTGGCTTGTCAACGATTTGGATGCTTCAAAAATAAGGTCGGCTGCCTTTCCTTGCGTTTTGCGGCCTGCCTGCATTCCGGCTTGCGCCCCGGATTTAGGCTACAGTTTGTTTTCCGGCCTGCATCCGGGTTTGCGATAGGGTTTAGGCTTCGGCCTGCATTCCGGCTTGTCTTCCGGCTTGCGCCTTGGATTTGTTTTCCGGTTTGTTTTCCGGTTTACGATAGGGTTTAGGCTTCGGTTTGCATCCGGGTTTGCGATAGGATTTAGGCTTCGGCTTGCATTCCGGCTTGCGCTTGGATTTAGGCTTCGGCTTGCATTCCGGTTTGTCTTCCGGCTTGCGCCCCGGATTTAGACTAGGATTTGTTTTCCGGTTTGCATACGGCTTGCGCTTTGGCCAACATTCCGGTTTGTTTTCCGGTTTAAGGCCCGGCCAGCAACCGGATTTACGCTCCGGCTTGCGCTTTGGATTTACTCTCCAGCTTGCGCTTTGGATTCAGGCCAGGGTATGCAGTCAAGGGTTCTTTTGGGCTTGAAATCGAACATCTTTAAAGGGTTTTAGTTAAATGATAAACGCAAAAAGGCTTGCATCAACATTTGTGGAGCTTGTGAAAATTGATTCTGTATCCCGCCATGAGGCAGCCATTGCAAAGCTGCTTACAGAGCGCCTTACGACTTTAGGCTTATCAGTTGCCTGCGATGATGCAGCCAAAAAGCTAAACAGCCAGGCCAATAACCTTGTGGCCAAACTACCCGGCGATGACCAAGCCCTGCCGCTGGCCTTCTGCGCCCACATGGACACAGTTGAGCCGGGCAACAGCGTAAAGCCTGTTTTTGAAAACGGCATTTTTAAAAGCGATGGCTCCACCATACTAGGTGCAGACGACAAGAGCGCCATTGCAATCCTGCTTGAGGTTTTGGAGACCATCAGGGAAAATGACATCCCCCACTGCCCCCTGGAGATTGTTTTCACCGTGTGCGAGGAGGTGGGGCTTTTGGGTGCAAAGAATTTGAATTTTGATCTGGTGAAGGCACCTTTTGGCTATGCCCTGGATACGACTGATGTCAACAGCCTGGTTGTTAGAGCACCTTCTGCAAACCGTATTCAATTTACGGTTATAGGCAAGGAAGCCCACGCAGGCATGGCCCCGGAAAGGGGCATAAACGCCATTCTCCTTGCAGGCAAGGCTCTTGCAGAGATAAAAACCGGCCGCATTGACAGCGAAACCACCTGCAATATCGGGCTTATATCCGGCGGGGTTGCCACCAACATTGTGCCCAACAGGGTTGTCATTCAAGGCGAGGCCAGAAGCCTTAATGAGGACAAGCTGGAAAAGGTGACAGCAGGCATGGTGGCTGCCTTTGAAAATGCAATTTCCCAGGCGCAAAACAAGTCAGACCGCAATGACGGCCTGCCCAGGCTGGAAATAAGCGTGGAAAAGGATTTCACCCTTATTGACATTGATGTTAATCATCCTGTGGCGCTTCTGGCTCAAAAGGCAGCGGCAAACCTGGGCCGCAGCCTTGCCTTTAAAACCGGGGGCGGCGGCTCGGACGCCAATGTCTTCTGCCAGCACGGCATTGTAATGGGCATACTTGGCACAGGCATGGAAGATGTGCACTCGGTCAACGAATCCGTATCCTTGGAAAATATGGTCAAGGCCGCGCAACTGGTCCTTGAAATTATCCGCCTTCACACCAAAGAGACACAAGGCAAAAAATGATAGCTTATTTTGACTGTTTTTCAGGTATTTCCGGGGATATGACCCTTGGGGCGCTGCTGCACCTGGGCGTGCCTGTGGATGACCTTGCCGCGGCCCTTGCAAGGCTTCCCCTTGAGGGCTTTGAGATAGTGGCGGAAAAAACATCCGACAGCGGCATTGCAGCCATCCGCGCCATTGTTAAAACTGCCCCGTCCGGCCATGCCAGGCATTTGTCAGATATTGAAAAAATCATCGGCCAGTCAGATCTGTCCTTTAATATAAAGGAAAAGGCCCTGGCAATTTTCCGGCGTTTGGGCCGGGCCGAGGCTGCTGTTCACGGAATAGACATTGAAAAGGTTCACTTCCACGAGGTTGGGGCCATTGATGCCATTGTGGATGTGGTTGGAACAGCATTCTGCCTGGACTGGCTAAAGGTGGAGAAGGTTTTGTGCAGCCCGCTGCCTTTAGGCAGAGGCTTTGTGCGCTGCGCCCACGGGGTATTGCCCCTGCCTGCGCCTGCCACTGTGGAGCTATTGGCAGGATGCCCCACCTATGGCGCAAACATTGAGGCCGAGCTTGTTACCCCCACGGGCGCTGCCATTGTCTCGACTTTGGCAGAGGGCTTTGGCCCGCCACCGCAGATGATTATCAAGGCTGCGGGCTATGGTGCTGGAAGCCGCAAGATGCCCGACAGGCCCAATCTTCTGCGGATTCTTTTGGGCGAAGCCTGCGCCCCCCTTTTAAAGGACAGGGTCATTGTAATTGAAAGCCTTGTGGATGACATGAACCCGGAGCATTACAGCCTTCTGACAGAAAGGCTTTTTGAGCATGGCGCTTTAGATGTTGCCCTGCTGCCTGCCCAGGGCAAAAAGGGCCGTCCCGCCACCCTGGCAAGGGTTGTATGCCCGGCTGGCTTAAGGGGCAAGGTATGCGCCTGCCTGCTGGAAAACAGCACGGCAACAGGCCTTACCTGGCAGGAGGCAGACAGGGAAAAGCTGGCCCGCGAATCCGTAATGGTGGAAACCCCCTTTGGCCCCATAGCCGCAAAGCTCATCACAGACCCTTGCGGCAGGCAGCGCATAGCCCCGGAATACGAGGCCTGCGCCCAGGTTGCCCGCCAGAAGAATCTGCCCGTGGATTTGGTTTACAGCAAGGTTTTAACAGGCCGGGTGCTTTGAGGGGGTTTAAACCCGCCTTAAACTTGGGCAAAAAAGAAGGGGCCTCTTTTTAAAAGGCCCCTGCCCTGCAATTTTTTGTTTGCCCGGCAAAGAACCCGGCCTATTCCTTGAACACCAGCTTGCCGCCCATATGCCCGGCCACGGTTGCTGCTGCAAGCAGAATAAGGTGGGTGATTAAAAATGCGGCCCTGCCACCTTCAACTTCCAGCACGCTTGGGTTTTTGAAAAGCCAGATGGCAAGCGCAGGGGTTAGCACTGCAATGATGCCGCCGCAGGCTATCTTGGTCATAAAAAGTGAAGTGAGGTTTCCGCCGTATTTTTCCTTCCAGTCCAGATAACCTGAAAAAAGCACCAAGGGCATGGTGAATGCCACATAAATAAGGCTAAAAAGCGCTGCTGTGGCAAGCCCCTGGCTTTTAAAAAGGACTGCCAGAACGCAGAAGGCAAAGCTCATGGGAATGACGCCGTTAGGCGAATGCACAAGAATTGGGTGGGCCTTGAAACGCACCATCAAATCGCTTGAAAGATCAAACAGCTTCCAGAAGGCCCGGCCTGCAACAGCCTTGAAGCCGGAACCCTGGGCATAAGTCCTTTTGGGGGCATCCTGCCCGGCGGTGGAAGCCTCTTCCTCCCGGCTTTCCTGCTCTACGGAAGGGCTGGCCTCCTGCTTGACATCTTCAACAATTTCCTCAAACTTGCTTTTATCTGCCCCGCACACAGGGCAGGTTTCCGGCGGCTCCGGGCCTTCATGAATGTAACCGCATACCGTGCATTTCCATTTTTTCATGGGATATTTCCCTCCAAAATATAGCAAAAAGATAAATAACGGATACTGGCTCATTCTTACCAAGACTTGGGCCATAATGCAAGTTGCCAAAGCCTGCTCTTAACAGGCGCAATACCCAACCAGAGTGCTTAAAAAAAATCAGCGGTTTTGCTTTTGGAGTAAAATAAGGTAAGTAAGTAATTGCCTGCTGCAATAATTGGAAACAGTCTTACGCATCAAGGAGGTTTTTATGACCCAATCCCGGATAAACCTTCCCGTAACAGGCATGACCTGCGCCAACTGCGCAGCCAACATTGAAAGGGGCTTAAAAAAGCTTGAAGGCGTAAGTGATGTTTCCGTAAACTTTGCTTCCGATCAGGTGAGCATAAGCTTTGACCCGCAAAAACTCTCCCCAGGGCAGATAATCAGCAAAATCGAATCCATAGGCTTTGCGGTCCCCTCCGCCAGGGTTGAGCTGCCGGTAATGGGCATGACCTGCGCCAACTGCGCGGCCACCATTGAGCGCACCCTCAATAAAAAAGTGCCGGGCGTAACAAAGGCCCAGGTGAATTTTGCAACTGAAAGGGCCAGCGTGGAATATCTGCCGCAAGTTTCGGATCTGCCTGCCATAATAGAGGCAATCCGCAAGGCAGGCTACGATGCCATTGCCCCGGAAGAGGGCCAGGATGCCCAGGATGTGGAGGCAGCAGCCCGCAAGGCCGAAGTGCGCGATCAGACCCGCAAATTTGTTGTGGGCCTTATTTTTACCCTGCCCCTTTTTGTTTTGAGCATGGGCAGGGATTTTGGCCTTATAGGCGCATGGGCGCACGCTCCCTGGGTTAACTGGCTCTTTTTTGCCCTGGCAACCCCTGTGCAGTTTTACACGGGAATTGACTATTACAGGGGCGGGTTCAACAGCCTTAAAAACAAAAGCGCCAACATGGATGTGCTTGTGGCAATGGGATCCTCTACGGCCTACTTCTATTCCGTGGCCCTCATGATTTTTCCTGCCCTGGGCGACCATGTTTATTTTGAAACCGCAGCAGTCATCATAACCCTTATAAAGCTTGGCAAGCTTCTGGAAGTCCGCACCAAGGGGCAGACAGGGGCCGCCATCCGTGAACTTATGGAGCTTGCCCCGGATGAGGCTGTCATAGAATCTGACGGAAAGGAAAGACGCATTCCCCTTGCCCAGGTGGCTGTGGGAGATATTCTTGTGGTGAGGCCCGGAGAGCGGATTCCTGTTGACGGGGTTGTGGTTTCAGGAAAAAGCGCGGTGGATGAATCCATGCTCACGGGCGAGCCTTTGCCCGTGGACAAGGCTAAAGGCGATGCCGTGACGGGCGGGACCATGAACAGCCAGGGAATGCTGCGCTTTGAGGCCAAGAAGGTGGGCAGCCAGACCGCCCTGGCCAACATCATCCGACTTGTGCGCCAGGCCCAGGGCAGCAAGGCCCCAATTCAGGCCCTGGCCGACAAGGTGGCGGCAATTTTCGTGCCTGCGGTCATTGTAATTGCTGCCTTTGCCTTTGCCCTCTGGTGGACAATAAGCGGAGAGTTTGTCCAGTCAATGGTGCGCTTTGTGGCGGTTCTTGTAATCGCCTGCCCCTGTGCGCTGGGCCTTGCAACACCCACGGCAATAATGGCAGGCACAGGCAAGGGCGCAAAAAAAGGCATCCTTTTCAAAAACAGCGCAGCCCTTCAGGCCACAACAAAGCTCACCTGCATTGTGCTGGACAAAACCGGAACCATAACCCAGGGCAAGCCGGCAGTGACCGACATCCTGCCCTTTGCCCCCCTTTGCGAAAGCGAGGACGAGCTTATAGGGCTTGCAGCATCTGTTGAAAAAGGCTCCGAGCATCCTCTTGGCAGGGCCATTGTGGCAGAGGCCGCCATAAGAGGCATTGACCTTTCAGAAGCAGATGAGTTCAATGCCCACGGCGGTGCCGGGGTGGAGGCAAAAATTGACGGGCAGACACTGCTGGTGGGAAAGCCAGGCTGGATAAGCTCTCAAGGTGTTGCCCTTGAAACAGCCGCCCAAATAATTGAGGATCTTTCATCCCAGGGCAAAACCGTGATTGCAGTGGCCAAAAACGGCAAACCTTTAGGGCTTGTCACCCTTGCAGATACCATAAAGCCCGATTCTGCCGATGCAGTTGCCTCTCTGTTGAAAATGGGCCTTAAGGTTGTGATGCTCACCGGTGACAACCCCGGCACAGCCAGAGCCATTGCCCAATCCGTTGGAATTGAGGAGGTTTTCTCCGAGGTTCCCCCGGAGCAGAAGGCCGACAAGGTTAAACAGCTCCAGGATGAGGGCCAGATTGTTGCAATGGTGGGAGACGGCATAAACGATGCCCCTGCCCTGGCAATGGCAGACATTGGCATAGCTTTGGGAACAGGCACGGATGTGGCCATTGAAACGGCTGATGTCATTCTTGCTTCGGGCAGGCTTTCAGGCGTGGGCAAAGCCCTTGCTTTGGGCCGGGCCACCCTGCGCACCATAAAGCAGAACCTTTTTTGGGCATTCGGCTACAATGTTCTGCTTATTCCGGTGGCTGCCGGTGTGCTGGCCTTTTTTGCGGGCGCGCCCATGTTTTTAAAACACCTGCACCCCATTGCAGCAGCTTTGGCCATGGCACTTTCCAGCTTCTGCGTTGTGGCCAACAGCCTGCGCCTTTACAGGGCAAAAATTGACTGACCCTTGGCAAGGTTAATTGCAAAATCTTGCTTATGCGACATCATATCTTTAACCTTTATGCCTTTCCGATATTTGAAGAAAATAGAAAACAGCCTGCATCTTGTTGTCATCCTGACCAAAAAAGGTTATATTTTTTAAGGGACGCGATGCGTCAAGGGGGCCACCCTGCCGCGCACCGCATCGTGGACCGGGTTGTGAGCCAGCCCGGGCTTTGCCCTACCCTGCCCCCAGCAGTGCCGACCCGGTGCGCAAGCCGGTTTTAAAACCAATGCTTGGCGTTGACAGGCAAAAAAATTTTCCCTATCGTGCCCTTAATATGATAAAGGCGTTAAAGGCCATTGTTTGCGGTCTGTTCGGGCGGCAGCCCAAAGGCTTTGTAAAAGTTTTTTGGAGATAAAAAAATGTATTCCAAGATGCTCAAACTGGTTTTTCCCAAAACCCATGCCCAGGAGCCTGTGGTCTGCAATCTTGCCAGGCTTTTTGATTTGGAGTTCAGCATATTGAATGCCACCATCCATCCACGCAAGGTGGGGGAAATGGTTCTCCAGCTTTCGGGCAGCCCCCAGAGCTTTGAAAAAGGAATGTCCTACTTGAAGGAGCGGGGCATAACCGTAATAAAGGCCGGAGAGCAGATGCTCCGGGAAGAGGATACCTGCGTCCACTGCGGAGCCTGCACAGCCATCTGCCCAACAGGCGCCCTTTCCATTGAGCGCCCGGAAATGCGGGTGATCTTTGATGTGGAAAAATGCAGCATCTGCAAGCTGTGCGTTCCCATTTGCCCTCATCACGCCATGTCGCTGCTTCCCCTGGAAAACAATGGGGAGCCTGCCTTTGGAGCATGAATTTGGAGGTTTTGGCAGATTCAGGCCTTCCCTGGCCGGGCGAAACCAAATTCAAAATGTCCCCCCAAAAAAAAGAAAAGCTTTTTGTGGCCATGAGTGGTGGGGTTGACTCCCTCACAGCAGCGGCCCTTGCCCTTGAGCAAGGCTTTATTGTTACGGGGATTCACTTTTACACCGGCTTTGAGCCGCCTGCCACAAAGTCCCAATATGCGGCAACCCTAAAAAAGGCGGCGGATTTTCTTGGCATAAAGCTTGTTACGGTGGATATTTCCGCCGACT
>JAGVAW010000100.1 GCA_020060085.1 Desulfobacterales bacterium | reverse complement strand
CATTTATCACAACCAGCTCACAGGTCAGGGGCTGTTTCCCCATAAACTCCAGCATACTGCAAAGATTTGCCTCCAGAAACAAAGATCCATTATAAACCGGGATTATAATGGAAAGATCATGCGTTATGCCGGTTCCGGGGGGATGTGAGTGTTTACAGGGGGCCTTCCGTGCTGATCTGCCAACAAGCCTGTTTTCCATTGCGCTGCCTCTCCCTGCAAACACCGTGACAGGCGATTCGCCCTGCGGACGAATTTGCAAATGCCTTACTGCCAATAGGCTGGCATGGAGATCGCCGCTTGGCAGACCTTATGGATTATGGAAGTTGCCAACAAAAAAAGAATATCCAAAATCAGCGGGTTTGGAAAGACCTTTTCCAAAGCACGGTTTTGGTTGGAGAGGAAGGCAAACAAATGGTGGCTGTCATACGGATTCACCACCCTGTGCTTGTCATCCTGCCTGTAAAACAAATGTAATAATTAACAATTTGCTGTACCGGGCAAATTTTTGCCCTTAAGATTTCCCCAGTAGTCAAGGGCATCCCGCGTGTTGTTCTTTTAATGCCTTTAAGGGGGAATCATCATGAGTTCAGTCAAGAATATTCTTCTGGTTTATCCGCAAGTGCCGAAAAATACCTATTGGGGCTTTCAGCACGCATTGAAGTTCATCGGCAAAAAATCTTCCATGCCGCCTTTGGGGCTTATAACAGTTGCTGCCTATATTCCCGGCCACATCAATGTGAGGCTTGTGGACGAAAATTTGGCCCTGCTAAAGGATTCTGACATTGCATGGGCTGACGCGGTTTTTATATCTGCCATGATTGTGCAGAAGGACTCTTTTGAAAGAGTTGCCGCCTTAAGCAAAAAGGCCGGAAAAATTGTTGTGGCAGGTGGCCCCCATGTAACAAGCAGCCTGGAGCCTATACAAAATGTTGACCACTTTGTTCTTGGCGAGGCCGAAGGGGTTATGGAAGACTTCATGCAGGATCTGGAGCAAGGCTGCGCCAAGCCTGTTTACCGGGCGGAAAAAAGGCCTGACCTGGCTTTTACCAGAACGCCGCGATATGAGCTTCTCAAGCTTAAATCCTATGCCTCAATGGCTGTTCAGTATTCCAGGGGCTGCCCTTTTCGCTGCGAGTTCTGCGACATCTGGAAGGTTTACGGAAACCGGCCACGGGTAAAACCTGCAGAAAGAATGCTTGCAGAGTTGAACGCGCTTCATGCGCTCAATTGGAGGGGTGCGGTTTTCATGGTGGATGACAACTTCATCGGCAACAAGGGTCAGGTCAAAAGAAATTTGCTGCCAGCGCTCATTGCCTGGCAAAAGGAGCGCCGCTATCCCTTCAAGTTCTACACCGAGGCCTCCATCAATCTTGCTGATGATGATGCCCTTCTGGAATCTATGCGTCATGCCGCCTTTAACGAGGTTTTCATCGGCATTGAGACTCCCTCTGTTGAATCTCTGGCAGAGACGGGCAAGGTTCAGAACCTCAAAACCGACATGGCAAAAGCAATCCGCAAAATCCAGAATTACGGCATGGAGGTCATGGGCGGCTTTATTCTTGGCTTTGATTCGGACACGGATGACATTGCAGACAGGCAGATAGCATTCATACAGCAGGCTGGCATTCCCCGCGCAATGGTTGGCCTGCTGATAGCCCTGCCCGGAACGGATTTGCACGAGCGCCTTGTGAGGGAAGACAGAATTTTGGGCCGCTCAGACGGCAACAATGTTTCCTGCGCTGCGGCCAATTTCAAGACCCGCCAGTCGCCGGAGGCCCTTCAGGCAGGTTACCGCAAGGTGCTTTCCACCATTTACGACAAAAGCCTGAAGAACTATTTCTCCCGCTGCAACCGCGTTCTGGACACATTAAAGGAAAATCCCCACGCTGGCCGCAGAATCAAGTTGACGGAACTCCGGGCACTTATAGGCTCCCTGCTGCGCCAGCCCTTCACGCCCTACGGGTGGCAGTATGTAAAGTTCATTGCCCGCAACCTGCTCAAGAACACAGGCTCCTTTCCCGAAGCCGTGAAGTTTTCCATTCTGGGGCACCATCTGCACATCATCACCCGCAAGGTGCTTGCGGATCGGCCCATGCTTGAAGCATAAAAATGGGTAGGGCTTTTCTGCACAAAAAGCTTTTGCCGATAAAAAAAGGGCCGGAAATTTCCGGCCCTTTTTGCGTTTAAGAGGCAAGGCTTTCAGCCAATCTCCGGCCAACGCCCTGTTATCTGTTCAGTATGTTTATGAAGCACCCGCTGGAGGAGCCTGAGTCATCGCCCCTGCTTGTGAGAGGCTCGTATGGAGGGGCAGGGGGGGCAGGCTTGACATCAAAATATCCCAAACCGCCCGGATCGCGGATAAGGCCATCCACACCGCCTTCATCTCCAGGTCCGCCGTCCACCAGGTCTATGGTAAGCGCCTTGCCATCGGCACTCCAACTGGCGTTTTTGCCTGCCAGCACCCACTTGCCTTCGCTTGTATATTTGTACCACCTTGCCCTGTCTGGCTGCGCATGGGGAAAGAAAAAGGTTACATTGGCCTGGGCAGAATCAGGATTCAGTTTTATTGCAAACTCTAAAAGCTCATAGGGTATGTGGTCAGGAACCCCGGCGGTGGCGCTCAATGGATCAAAGGCTGCCGGAGCAAGGCTGACCAGGGCGCCTCCGCTGTTTACTCTTATGCCCACAGGATGTCCGTTGTGGGAAAAGAAGCTGGTTACATTTGCAGGATACAGGGTTATGCCGTTGTCTTGAATTGTTATGACAACAGGATCGGATATTGCAGGGTAGGGGTTGCACATTAAGTTGTGGGTTTCCATAGCCATGACGAATGTTGCTGTCAGGTCTTGAGCCACAGGAGGGGCCACAAAGGTGGTGGTCAGGCCTTGGGGGTCTGAAAGCGCGATTACAGGCACGCCAATCTGCAACCATGAATAGGAGTGAATTCCAACCTGCGAGGAGCCTGTACCGTCAAGCATATGGGTGGAGCCTTCCATGACAATACTGTCAGCTCCGGCATCAGCATGGGGATAGCCGTCAATGCAGAAAACAATGTCCCCGTCCCATTCATTCATTCCAGGCACGATGTTATAGGCTGCAACAAAGCCGTTGTCGCGCAGGTATTGGGTGGCAACGGTACCCCACTGGCCATCTGCGTCAATTATGCCCACTATTGCATCAATGTCATCGCCGGGAGTCCATTCAGGGTCAATTTCTATCTTCAGGGCATCCAGGTTGTCGGCAAGGTAATTGTCCGTAAATGTGTAATTCAGGGCGCAGGGGATTGCTCCTGCACAGTAGGCGTCATGCTCCCGTATGTCCACGCCGACAATGTCGCGCATAAAACCCCAGCTTATTTTTGCATCATTAGTGGAGACATTGAAGGTCGGCTGATAGTAGCCCCCATTAAATCTGGCTCCATTGCCTGCATCAACAAGTTGTGCGTCCGTGGTTCTTGGGTCGCCGGGGTTTGTTCTGCCTGCATGGGCCGGATCAGGGAAGGGATAGGTAACCTCGTAAATGTCGGACCTTGTCAGTTCGGTCGAACCCGGCGTGTGCCTTTGGGTTATGGCCCACCCGGGCTTGGTGTCAACCACAATATAGTAATTGCCAGGGTCCAGGCTCGTGAAGCTGTAAGCGCCTGTGCCAGTTGTCTGGGTGGTTGATACCAGTGTGCCGTCCGCTTTGTGAAGATGTACTGTCCAGTTGGCCAGAGACGGCTCCCCCTCAACAGGGCGTATCCCGTTTTTGTCCAAATCGTTCCAGAGAATCCCCTCAACAGTTCCGGGCGTGGCCGATTGTGCATTCTTTACCGGCAGGCAGAGCAACGAAATAACCACAGCCATGAAAATAACGGCAGGCATTAGCCGTTTGCCGTGATGACCTCCAAAAAAACTAAAGCTCATGAATGAAAGTCTCCTTTCCTGATTAGCAGGGGATTTTTTTAAAGAAAATCTCCTGTCAGGCCGGTGCGGAAGTGTTGCCCCGAAATTGACAAAACCATTGCCTTAATTATCAATAAGCCGGCAAGGCGCAAAATTTCTCCAAACTGATTTTTTCAAGGCGGCCTGGCCCAACGCCATGCCCGCATTGCTTAAAACCGGATAATAGAGTTGGGCAGGATATTACTTCCCAATAAAATGCCATAACTTACAAAGCATTGCAAGTCTGAACTAAAGGCATTATCCCCAAGCATGATCTCTGGCGAAATTCCGATCTTGCCCATCTTCATCCAAATATCTGTGGCATTATACTTTATTATTTTAGGTTATGGCAAATATGATGTGAGGCGTTGAGTTTTTGCATTACAGCGCATTTGCACCTGCCTTGGCCCTGCCAGCAAAAAACAGCCGCAGAAGCATAAGAGGCAGACAGCCACAAGCAGACCTGGAGCACAATTTTCCGGCCCAAAAGCCATGATATGATTGCCGGGTGCTGTTTTTAAAAATTTCCTCCCAAAAATCCTTCTTGACACAAGGCAACATTAGACATAATGTTCAACGGTCTGGCGACAGGCAAAGCTCCAGCTTGTGTTGTGTGTCCGTGGGCTTTTTCCACGGTATCAAGCCGTTGGGGTCCATAGTGGTCCTTGCGGTTTTCTTGTCTTTTAAAGGAGCTTTTCCAGCCGGGCCGTTGCGGCCGGTTTTTTCAAACCGGGCCAGCCCATATGGAGGGGAGGGATAGTGTGGAAGTTTCCGTTGTTGACAATCAATTGGAACGAGCTCTCAAGGGCCTGAAAAAGATGCTTCGCAAAGAGGGGATTCTCACCCAGCTCAAAGAAAAGCGGTTCTATGAGAAACCCAGCGTAAAGAAGCGCAGAAAACGGGCCAAGGCTGCCAAAAGGCGGCGCAGAATTGAAATACGGGCAGCCCAGCGCACCCGTTAACAAATTTTTCCGGCACTTCCCCAAAACCAAGTTTTTGGCGGGGTGCTATTTGCCTGCCTTTGGGGTGGCGGTCTTTTCAAGGGGCTGTCATTTTTTCAGGCGGCAATTTTCTTTCAATTAAAAAACGGGCGGCAACGGATGCAGGAATTTCGTTGCCGCCCGTTTTCAATTTTTCTTGCCTGTCGGGCTGTTCCACTTTATGCTCATTCCGGTATTGGCTGGTGCTGGCTTTTAAGCTCTTGAGCCCCTGAAGATTTTTTGGAGGCCCTTTTGCCTGGGTCGTGGTACAAAATGCTCATAAGGCTTGATGAAGAGGCAGGGCTTATGAGCGAATTTCTGGATGTCTTTGTCGCCGAAGGCGGGCCACTAGGCATGGCCCTTTTCTGCACGGGCCGCTATGCTTCGCGGGTGGAGATGTATCTTTCACCGGAGGCTGCACAAAAAGCGCCGGACTTGATTTCCCGTTACAGGGCAAGGCCGGATTCTCCTCCGCCCATTATAAAGGCCGTGCTTTTGTGCGGCCAGGGCGATGCTGTGGCGCATCTTTTGTGGCAGAAGCGTGATTTGAATTGAGGTCCCAGGCCCTGGCTGCTGCAAAACGGATATGGCAAAAGCCTTTTGTTCCTGCACTTTGAAACCAAACAAGAGTTTGCAGAGCCTTTGGTTTTGAGGAGCTTTTTTGGGTGGCAAAATAAATTCTTTTTGAAAAGACAGGATTATGGACTCACAAAGCCTTACCCTGGATATTGATTTTAATGTGAACAAATCCCTCATTCACCCTTTAACCGGCGGCACGGGCCGCAAGTTTGCACTTGGGGATGTTGCGGATAAACGGGGCAAAAACCCCCATCTGCTCATGGAAAAAATCAACATGGGAGGCCGTCTGCCCCGCGGGGCCTACCTTTCTAAAGAGCCGGTGGCGGACATTTTTTTTAACGCGCTAAAAGAAGCCCTGACAACAGCAGGATTTGGCCTGGATGAAAACGAACCGGACCTGGTGCTTGGCGCAAGCATTGAAAGGCTGAATTACTCGGTTATGATGGGCTTTGCCAGGTGTATGCTCCAAGGCTTGTTGCAGGTGGATTTGACCCTTATGGATGTTAAGGAGCAAAGCCAAGTCTGGCAAGGCTCCTTTGTTGCCCAGGCAGGTGTCGGCACAGGGGATGTTGTTTTGGAAGTGTTCTATGCGCTTCTTGACAATATTCTGGGAAAAATATGCAGCGACAAGGCCCTGCAAGAGGCCCTGGCTGCCAGCACCCCATAGGGCAAACCTTGTTTGCCTGTTTCAAGCGCAGGTTATTTGCGAAAAAAGTTTTGTAACAGAACCTTTCGCAAATTTCTTTTTGCGTTTTGCTTCCCCCCTTCTAAAAAACAAAAAGGGTGCGGGTTACTTGCCCCCGCACCCTTTTTTAAAATCATTTCCTCAACTGTTTTTTGTCGATCTTGCCAACTGCTGTGAGGGGAAGCTCGTCCTTTACCACAACGGTTTTGGGTACCTCGTAGGGGGCGAGTTTTTCCTTGGCCAGGGCGATTATCTCCTTTTCAATGGCATCGCGGTCGCCCTTGTAGTCCGGTGCAACCGTGACCCATGCCTTTACAATTTCCGAGCCGGGCCGCTCCGGGTTGGGTAGCCCCGTTATTGCAATCATGTCAACAGCCGGATGCTGGGCCAGAACATCCTCAACCTTGCGGGAAAAAACCTTGAACCCGCCCACGATGAGCATGTCCTTGGTGCGGTCCACAATGCGCAGGAAACCGTCTTCATCCATAATGGCCACATCGCCCGTGTGCATATAGCCGTCTTTGTCAACAGTCTTGGCTGTTTCTTCGGGCTTGTTGTGATAGCCCCGCATGACCATGGGGCCTTTTACGCAGATTTCGCCGGGCTTGCCAACACCCACTTCCTCGCCTGTTTCCGGGTCCAGAAGTTTAAGGTCCGTGTTGAGAATGGGAAGCCCGATGGAGCCAAGCTTTTTCTTGCCCTTGGAGGGATTCATAACGGTGAGGGGGGAGGTTTCGGTCATGCCGTAAACTTCCAGCAGTTTTCCCTGGCCCACAATGGCCTCAAGCTCCTTCTGGGATTCTTCGGGGAAGGGCGAGGCTGCGGATATGCATATCTCAAGCTTGGAATGATCCAGTTGCTTGAAGGCAGGGTTGCCCAGAAGAAGCTGGAACAAAGAGGGCACATTCACAAGGGCTGTGGGCTTGTACTTGTTGTACTGCTTGCAGATGTGATCCGTATCGCGCGGGTTGGGAATCAAAACCTGGGTCCAGCCGAGGTAAATGCAGTTTATGTTAAAGAAAAGCCCTGCAATGTGGAAGAAGGGAAAACCCGAAAGGGCAAGGCCGGAGCCGGAATCCCAGCCAAGCCAGCGCTGTACGATGAGCAGATCTGACATGACATTGCGGTGGCTTAAAACTGCGCCCTTGGGCAGGCCGGTGGTTCCACCCGTGTACTGAATGTAGGCCCTGTCATCAGGCGAAATGGAGACAGCAGGTTTTGCATCGGAAAACTTCTTGGTCTTTATCACATCCTCCATCTTGAAGATGGCCTTGCCGTCAAGGGGAGTTATCTTGCCGGTGGGGATTTTCTTTAGCAGCTTACCCAGAAACCTTTTTATGGAGGGCAGAAAACCGCCGACAGAGCAGTAAACAACCAGTTTGAGGTCAGGAAGATTTGCCGCAATCTGGGTGAGGCGGGCAGCATAGATGGCATCAAGCGTTACCAGGGCCTTTGCGTTGCTGTCTTTTAACTGGTGCTCCATTTCTTCTGCAGAGAGCAGGGGCGAAAGGCCCGAAACCGCGCAGCCCGCCCTCAAGGTTCCTAGCCAGGCGATTATGTATTCAGGAATGTTGGGCAGGTTTATGCCCACCACATCGCCTTTTTGCAGGCCTTGGGAAAGAAGAAGGTCTGCAAAGCGGTTGGCGTATTTGTCCAGCTCGGCAAAACTAACTTCCTGCTCCATGAAGGAGAAGGCGGCCTTGTCTGCAAACTTTTCAAAGGTGGGCCTTGTTGCGCTTGCATAGTCCACTTCAAACAAATCGGGATTTAGGTCTTCCAGTCCTGGGTCATAGGTTTTTCTCCAGATATTGCGATCCATGCTTTCCTCCCTGCTCCTGTTAGGGTAAAGGCCTGCCGTTAAAGGCTGCAAGAAAAAAACAAAGGGTTCCGACATTTGGGAAATCGTTATGACCGACCCGCACAAAAATCGCAGGCCAGTTGAAGGGATTGCGCTAAAAGGAAATGGAAATGTCCAGATTTAGGATAATTTACCAGAGGTGCAGGGTCAAGGTCAAGAGCGCCAGATAATGGCCTGCCTTAAAGTATGTTGTCTTGCAAGATATGTTTTAACTCTGCTATAAATTTGCAACCCTTTTCAGAAATTTACAGATTTCCAACAAGTCGGGAGGCGATTGCCGTGGGTGTTAAAACCTTGCTGAAAAAGGCTTTGGTGAGTCGGGAGATGGAGGAAATCTTCGACCGGGTGCCCAAGGAGGCTGTAGGCTCCTATGGATATGACCCCTGGGGCGCAAGCCTTGAAGGCTCCAAGATCGGGCTTGCCATCTTCAAGCGCTTTTACGACCACTATTTCCGGGTTCAGACTTTCGGCATTGAGAATATCCCCAAAGCTGGCCGGGTGCTTGTTATTGCCAATCACTCCGGCCAGCTTCCTTTGGACGGGGTGATGATCTCCATTGCCGTTGCCACCAACCCCAATGGTCCAAGGGCGCCGCGCGCCATGATAGAGCGCTTTTTCCCCACGGTTCCCTTTGTGGGCAACTTTTTAAACGAGGTGGGTTCAGTCATCGGGGATCCGATAAACTGCGTAAGAATGCTTGAGCGCGATGAGTGCGTAATAGTTTTCCCCGAAGGGGTAAGGGGTTCGGGCAAGCTCTATTCAAAGCGCTATCAGCTTCAGCGCTTCGGGCACGGTTTCATGCATCTTGCCATGCAGACAGGCGCGCCCATTGTTCCGGTGGGCGTGGTGGGTTGCGAGGAGACCATGCCATCTATCGCCAACATAAAGCCCCTGGCAAGGATCCTTGGTCTTCCCTATGTGCCTGTAACTATCCCCTTTCCCCTGCCTGCAAGGGTTGTGCTCTCATTTGGCGAGCCTTTGAGTTTCCCCCGCGAGGTTATCAGCGAGGAGCATGTGGCTGAAAATGTGGAAAAGGTGAAGGAAAAAATCCGCGCCCTCATTAAACAAGGGCTTGAGCAAAGGAAAGGACGGTTTTTCTGATGCCTGCAAAAAAGACCGGCAAGAAAAAACCCACGGTTCTGGTGACCGGCGCAGCAGGGGTTCTGGCCCAGCAGACCATTGCAAGGTTATCCGGCAAATATCCCATTGTTGCAGTTGACTTTCGCCGGGCTGTGGAAATAGGGCCGGATATTCCATCATACAAGGTGGATTTTTTAAAAAGGGGTCTTGAGGATGTTTTCCGCCAGCACGACATAGACACGGTCATCCACATAGGGCGAATAGGCACGGACATCGGCGGCAAATTTTTCCGCTACAACGCCAATGTCATAGGCACCCAAAAGCTCTACGACCTTTGTGTAAAGTACAAGGTAAACCATGTTGTGGTGATGAGTTCCTATTTTGTTTATGGCGCAAGCCCTTACAACCCGGCGCTTCTGGATGAGGATACGCCGCTTAAGGCCTCGGATCTCACCCTTAACCTTATTGACACCGTGGAGCTTGAAAACCTCTCCCAGATATATCTTTACAAGCATCCGCAGCTCAATATGCAGATTCTGCGGCCCACAAACATTGCTGGTCCTGGGGTCCGCAACAACATTGGCAGGCTTCTTTCGCTGCGCTGGGCGCCTGTCTTGATGGGTTTTAACCCTGTAATGCAGTTCATCCATGTGCTCGACCTGGCTGACGCCATAGGCCTGCTTCTGGAAAAGCCCAAAAAGGCCGGTATATACAACATTGCTCCCAATGACTGGGTTCCGTATAAGACAGTGCTTTCGGAATGCAATATCCATGCTGTCCCTTTTCCTTCCGTTCCAACGGGTCTTACTGTGTCAACATCCCGATTGCTCAAGTGGAAGGCCTTTCCATCCTATCTGGTGAACTATTTCAAGTATCCTGTCATCATTGACGGTGGAAAGTTTGAAAGAACATTTGGCTTCAAGCCCGCAAGAAGCCTGGAGGAGATTTTCACCCATTACCGGGAGCTTAAAAAAGAGCCGTGGGTATGAAGCCGACTAAAGATGGAAGCATTTAAAACGGCAAAGCGCGGCATTATTTTTTTGATTTGTTGCCGCGCCCAAGACAGAGGCCTTGTTAATTTTCATGGGGCCAACAGGCTGGGAGGGTGATATGGAGCAGCAGGATTTAAGGGATTTGTCAGGCAAATATCCCGACCATATCGCTGGTAGCTTGAACCGCTATACACTTGCCTTTGAAGGCAAATTCGCCCATCTTGAAAAGCGCTTTTTAAAAAGCCATTCGCTTTATTACCTCAGGCAGGCAAGATCCGCCGGGGTGATTGCCTTTATTCTGTACCTGGCCTTCGGCTTGGCAGACGCCTTGTGGGCACCGGAGCATCGTCTCTCCCTTTGGTTTGTCCGCTATGTTGTTTTCGGCCCATTCCTTCTTGCCATTCTGCTGTTCGGCTTTTCGCGGTGGTTCAAATGGCAGCATATGCAGCCTATCATTTCGCTTGTAATGACGCTCACAGCCATAAGCATCATTATAATGATGATAATCATTGCGCCAAAGCTATACAGCCTTGGGCTTATTATTGTCGGGCTTGTCAATTACACTTCCATAGGCGCGCGGTTTACATGGGCATCGTTTTCGGGGCTGGTTATTGTAACTTGCTTTGTGGCAGCACTTGTTCATATGCAGACCGATGCAATTACCCTTGCAGTAAATTTGTTGATCGCAATAAGCCTCATGCTGATAGGCTCGTTTGCCTGCTATACCACTGAAGCTGATGCACGGCATAATTTTTTGCTTTCCCACTTATTGCAAAAAGAGCATGAAAACATAAAGGCCCTTAACACAAGCCTTGAGGAAAAGGTGCTTGAAAGAACCGCGGCATTGAAGGATGCTTACGAAAAACTCAAGGCAGAAATGGAAGAGCGGTTACACGCCGAGGCGCGGCTTTTTGAAAGCGAAAAAAGGTTTGCGGCAATTTCCGAAACAGCCCAGGACTGGATTTTCAGCAAGAACAACCAGATGGTTTACACCTTTGTCAATCCCAGCATGTGCTGGGATTTAGGCCTGCGGGCTTCGGAAATTTTAGGCAAAACAGCTTTGGAAATCTATGACCGGCAAACTGCCGCAAGGCTTGCAGAAATGGACAAGACCGTGCTGGCAGGCGAGGTGATAAATACAGATTTGACAATACGATTAAGGGGCGAGGAAAGGATTGTAAACATTGTCAAGGTTCCCATGACCGATGAGGCAGGCCGCTTTATCGGATTAAGTGGAATTGTGCGGGACATTACCCGGAGAAAGGCCATGGAAGAGAGCATAATGAGGGCTGAAAAACTTGATACCATAGGCGTTCTTGCCGGAGGCGTGGCGCACGATTTCAACAATCTTCTCATGGGGATGTATGGCCATGTAAGCCTTATGCTTTTTGGCATGGAGAAGCAGAACAAATATTATGAGCGGTTGAAAAACATTGAAAACTGCATTCTGGATGCCACCGGCCTTACCCGCCAGCTTCTTGGCTTTGCGCGGGGCGGCAAATACGAAATCCAGACAACTGATTTAAACCTTGTAATCAAAAAAACTGCCGATATGTTCTGGCGCACCAAAAAGGAAATAAGAATCATCCTGGAGTTAAGGGATATCTGGCCGTCTGAAGTTGACAGGGGTCAGGTTGAGCAGGTGCTGATGAATCTGTTTATCAATGCCGGACAGGCAATGCCCCAGGGCGGAGATTTGATAATAAGCTCCCAAAACACGGTGGTTGATGAAGTCCTTGCAAAAAGCCACGGTATTGCGGCTGGAAAGTTTGTTGAAATTGCAGTCTCCGACACAGGAATAGGCATGAGCCAGGAGACAATGAAGCGGATTTTCGACCCCTTTTTCACAACAAAGCAGCATCCACGGGGAACCGGCCTGGGGCTTTCTTCTGCAGAGGGCATAGTAAAAAACCACGGCGGATTTATAACCGTCAGCAGCAGGCGGGGTGAGGGTTCAGCCTTTTTCATATATCTGCCGGCTTCAAAAAATGTCGTGGCTGTTGAGCCTGCTCCTGCTACCGGGCTAGGTTACGGCAGAGAAACCGTGCTTTTTGTGGATGATGAGGTTCTGGCCCTGAAGGCAGGGCAGGATATGCTGGAGGCTTTGGGGTACAATGTGCTGGCAGCGGATTCCGGCGAAGAGGCATTGGAAATCTTTAAAGAGAATCGCCAATCCATTGATATGGTTGTGCTTGACATGATTATGCCCGATATGTCAGGAGGAAAACTTTTTGATATTTTAAAAGAAATGGAGCCGGAAATTAAGGTGCTTCTTGCAAGCGGGTACTCCATGGAGAGCCAGGTTACCGATATTATGCAGAAAGGATGTAACGGCTTTATTCAAAAACCCTTTAGCATGGAAAAGTTTTCACGGGAAATCCGCAAGGTGCTTGACGGGCAATAGAAAGAATCTTATACGGACTTGCTGCCGGGAAGGCTCCTTGTCCTGCCTCATTCCAAGCCTTAAAAATGTCAGAAATTGCAAAATGACTTGCAGCGCTTGATTGTAACGGAAAGGCCGCTTATTTTGGGCATTCATCATAAATCGGGAGAACAGGGTGTTAACAGGTCTGCCAGGCTCGTTTTATGATTCCACTCCGTGATATAGTCCCCTCCCGTACCTATCCTCTTGTGAACAATATGCTCATAGGGCTTAATGTGGTCCTGTTTTTTGTTCAGATTTCCCTGGGCAACGAGGCGGAGCGGTTCATCTATCAGTGGGGCCTTATACCTGCCCGCTACACGGTTGGCGAGATTGCTTACCACTTTTCATTTGGCGCGCAGGTTTTTTCCTTGTTTTCCTTTATGTTTCTTCATGGCGGTTTTTTGCACCTGTTAGGCAATGTCTGGTTTTTATACATTTTCGGCGACAATGTGGAAGACCATCTGGGGCATGGGCGCTACCTTTTTTTCTACCTTTTTTGCGGATGGGCTTCAGGAATTGTTCATATTCTGTTCAACTGGCATTCCACAATTCCCACCATCGGCGCTTCGGGCGCTGTTGCAGGGGTCATGGGTGCATATATTCTGCTTCATCCCAGGGCTAAAATACTTACCCTTGTTCCTGTCATAATCTTTCCGCTGTTTTTCGAGATTCCTGCATTCGTGTTTTTAGGAATATGGTTTGTTTTTCAGTTTTTAAGTGCAGCAGGCGGGCAGAGCCATGCAGCCGGGGTTGCATTCTGGGCGCATGTGGGAGGCTTTGTGGCCGGAATGGCGCTTCTGCCGTTTTTACGGGCCTCGCCAAAGGCAAAAATTGAAGACCGTTTTCAGAAGGCAACAGCCAAAGCCGGATCGCCCCGCTTCCAGGTTGTCAGGCCTACCGGGCTTCCTGAAAGCCCGGACCTTTTTGCCACGCTTGTTCTGACACCTGAAGAAGCTGTCCGTGGTGTGCAAAAGACCATTAACTCTGCCTGGGGATTTCATAACAGGATTTTTAAGGTGAACATACCGCCCGGATCAAAGGATGGAACTTTGGTGCGCCTCCACGGAGCTGGCAGACGGATTGACGAGACCAGCGCCGGAGACCTTTACCTCCGCATTGCAATACGGCTTCCCGCCAAAGCAGGGATGTGGTGAGCTGCTTAAAAATATTGTCCGAATTTTGAGCCGGGCAGCCTTATCGTAGGGAAAAACGGACCTGGAGGCCTAATTTTTCATCCTCCCGCCTGGCTTGAGTAATTGTCGGCGCCATCAAATAAACCCGCCGCGCTTCCAGTCCGTCAGAGGTTCCCAAATAGGCCTGTGCTGCATCAGCCCTTTGCCCGGCAAGATTGCTAAGATCGTCCTCGCTTACAACAATGCTGTTGAACAGCAGAACTTCCATCTGTTCAGGGTCAAGCTCCTTTAGCCTTCCCTGCTCATCCCTTGGCTTGGCAAAATCGCCGGCTTCAAAGGCCTTTACAATGTAGCGCAAATACTGCCCGCGGGGCAGGTCTGCAAGGGCTTTTTCGCCCGGCTCAAGGGCGCGGCCTCTTTCGCGGGACAAAACAGCTTCAACAAGCCTGGCAAAGCGTTCCTCGCGCAGGGCCTTTGCGTCAGCCAAACTGTCAGCCATGCCGGTAATTTCAAGCTCCAAAAGCGGTCTCTCGATCATGGCCTTTGCAAGGTCATCCAGGGTTGATTGTGCTTCTCCATCCAGCATGGCGCTGCCTGCTGCAAATTCAATATGGCTCAAATCCCGGCTTGAGCCAAACATTGAACCCAGAAACGAAAATGGCGAGGTGACAATGCGCACAAGCAAATTCTTCAATGTCTGCAATATGACCTTGCCCAGGCCGAACTCTGGATCATTTAGGCTTCCTGAAACAGGCACATCCAGAACAATGCGGCCATCCCTGTCCTTTAATATGGCAACAGCAAGCCTCACAGGCAGGTTCACGGCATCAGGGCTTTGCACCCTCTGGCCGAAATCCAGTTGATCAAACACAATGCGGTTGGCTGCGGCCAGACGGTTTTCTTCAACCTTGTAGGTAAGTTCCAGGTTCAGCTTGCCCTTGTTTAGGGTGTAGCCAAGATACCTGCCCGAATATGTAGAAAAGGGTGTCAGTTCAATGTCCGTGAAGCTGGTCTTCACATCCAGAAAAAGCAGATGGCCCAAAGGATGAATCTGCCCGGAAATCTCAAGGGGGGAGCGGTTGTCCAAAGAGCCGCTCAAAAGAATTTGTGCAGGCTCATCCTTAAGGGAACTCAAACTCGAAATGCTGCCGGAAAGATTTTCCATGCGCCCCCGGAAGCGGGGCCTCACAAAATCGTCTGTCAGATCAACCCTGCCGTTTGAAAGGGTTATCTGCCCTATTACTATGGGAAAATCATCCTGTTTTTGGCTCTCGCCGTCAACCGGCCCGGCTTCTTCATCAACAGGTTTTCCCTCCATCACATTTAAAAGGTTTACTTTGCCATCCTCATGCACAATCATCCTTGCATAAAAATCGGTGAGGGAAATTTTGCCGGTGTTCACGCCATCGGGGTTCACCCCAGCTTCAAGCTGCTCAAAGAACAATGACTTGAAGGTGATCAAATCCTGCCGGTAAGGCCCGTCAACAGTTGCAAAGTCCGTAAGGGAAATCTGCCCCTTGTACTGGATGGAGGGCGGGTCATTCTCCTTGATGTAAAGTGTGAGTCTGCCTTGGGCGCCAAAGTCTCCGCCAACAATTTCAATTTTGAGAATGTCTGCCAGATAATTTCCTGCTTTGGCAACATTGACCTGGCTTGCATCAAGCTTAATATCCGCCCAGGGCGGCGCAAGCGAAAAGTCCCCATTTATCTGGATTTTTCCCTTGCCTTCAGGCACAAAACTTGCCCTGATAAAGCCCTTGCTGTCTTTTTCCGTAGAAAGCCGGTCTGCATAAAGATTGATATCCGAGATGCTTATGTCCACAGGTTCCGGCGCATAATCATCTTCAAAGAGCAGGTTGTAGTTTCCAAGGGAAAAGCTCTTAAGGCTCACGATCCAGGAATCGGCATCGGAAGCAGCATCAGAAGCAATAGGGCTGCCACCATTTTCTTCCGACTTCCGGCTTGCCGCTGAAGGCCCATTTTTTTCGACCGGGTTGACAAGTTTTGCCAGGTTTAAAATTCCGTCCTTATCCCTGTGGATTTCAATGCGGCCCGCCTTTGTCTCAACATATTCCACAACAATTGTCCGTGCTGCAAAATCGGCATTTGCTTCAAAAACGGCAAGCTCCTGTATTGAAACCGGGCTGGCATCGCGGGCCTTTTCTTTTAGCTCAAGGTTTTTCAGCAAAAGAGAGGCATTGGTTATACTCAAACTTTCAGGACCGGATGAACCCATTCCAAACCGGGTGCTGGCATCCAGCAGACCGCTTTGCACCACAAAGCCTGCCAGGGAATCATAGTAGGGCGCGTATTTGTTGAGAACAAGCTGGCTGATGGCCGCCTTGCCCTCTATTGTAAAGGGGTTTGCAACAAAGTTTGTTTGTACATTAACCTTTTCGTTGGATTCTGTTATTGCCGTAAGCTCTGCTGATGCAGGGGCAGCCCCATTTATGGTGTCCAGGTTGGCCAGAGTAAAGGAGAAGGGCGAAATGGTTGATGAAAAGGCAAGGCTGTTGGAAAAGTCCGTAAGGGCAAGGGTGGCGTCTTTTATGTTGAACAAATCCAGCCGCAGGCGGAATTGATTTTCCTGTTCCTGTTTTTTATCGTCCTTAACTTCCCCATCCTGTGCAGATTGCCCGCTGAGAGCAAAAAGCTCCTGCCAGTTTATGCGGCCGTTTTCATCTATACGGGTATATGCGCCGGGCCGGTCAATTTCCAGGGATTCCACGAACAAGTCCCCATCCAGGGGCCTTGATTTGGCAGCTATCAGTTTGAGCAAAGGCATTTCAAAAAGAGGCCCCTTGCCCTTTTCATCAAGGGCCACATTTTTTAAAACAAGCCCCCCGGCAACCTCAAGGTTGTCAACGTCTTCATCTTTAAAATATTCCAGGTTAATTGATACATCGGCAAAAGCGCTTTCAATGCTCACGCCATCAGGCACTGGCGCATGGGGTGCAAAATAAGCAAGGTCAAGGTTTGTCACAGAAAAATCCGCTGCGGTTTTCATGGCCGGGGTAAATGGCGCAAAGGAAATGCCTGCGGCAAATGGAGCGCCGTTTATGCTTCCATGAAAGGCCAAATTCGCAGGTGTATCCTTAAAGCTTGACAGTTTTTCAAGCACAAGCCCCCAGTGGTGAAGAACATGGCGGACATTATCCTTTTCATCAGTAAAAACAATGTTAGCAGAAGAGATTTCGGCCCTGCTGATGATAAGGCGGGGGGGAGCAGGGGAGGCGGATTTTTCGCCGGGGTCTGCCTGACCCGAAGAAAATTTGTCCAGAATATCCGAAAAATTGAAGCTGTTGTCACTGTGGCGGGTCAAAAGCAAATAGGGGTCTGCAATAAGCACCTTTTTTAAAACAAGCGCACGGCGGGGCAGGGACCATGCCTGCAGATTGGCGTGCAGTTTGCCTATACTAAAAAAGGTTGAGCCTTCCGGCTCAAGAATTTCAAGCCCGTGCAGGGTAACAGAAAGGGTGAATGGGTTTACACCCGCACGGACAATTTCAACCGGGCGGCCAGTTGCATCTTCAAGCTGCTCTTTTACAATGGGGCCAAGTATTGGCGGCAGGGCAAAAAAACCGATAAGCGCGTAAAGAAGTACAATGCCTACAATGCAGGCAAATATTTTACCGCGTTTGCCAAGTCTGCCCCAAAAGGGAAAATGGCGCATGGTACCATCCTATATCTGTAAAGTTTATTATGCTCATGCAGGGCAACTGGTTATATATACAAGATAACATGAAAATCCGGCTTATCAATATTGCTGTATCCAAAAAAAATCTGATGGCAATACGCTGTTGCAAGGAAGGGCAGGGGCAAAACGGAATTGGGCTGCGGGTGTGACTGACAGCAAATTTTTGTGCCCAAAGCGGTTGGCCCCTTTTTTAATGCCGGGGCGGCAAGGAAAAACGAGGAGCCAACAGCCCCGGCATTTTATTTATCCTGGCAAAATGACTAGTTAACCCGGCTGCGTATGAAGTCAATCATTTCATTGTAATTGCTGCTCTGGGTGAACACGGCATCCACGCCCATCTTTTTTAACTTACTAATGTCCTCATCCGGGATGACCCCGCCCACAATGAAAAGCTTGTCGTCAATTGCGTTTTCTTTCATGGCGGCAAGAATTTTCTGGGCGATTGTTTCGTGCGCGCCCGAAAGTATGGAAAGGCCTAAAACATCCACATCCTCCTGTATCACGGAGTTGATGACCTGGCTCACCGTGCGCCTTAAACCTGAATATATTACCTCCATTCCTGCATCGCGCAGAATAGAGGCCACAATGTAAGCGCCCTTGTCGTGGCCGTCCAAGCCCACCTTGGCAACAAGCACTCTTATTTTCTTTTCCGGCGAGTTCATTTTAATCCCCCTTTGCCGATTTGTTTTTTTGTCAGAAAAAAAATCAGACCTCGCCAAAGACTCTTCTCAAGGCCTGACAGATTTCCCCCATTGAAACCATGTCTTTTACTGCTTCAATGAAAAGAGGAATAAGGTTTTCATTGGGGTTTTTGGCTGCGTTTTCTATTTTCTCAAGGTGGGCGGCAACCTTTGCAGCGTTCCGCGTCTTTTTAAGCTCCGCAAGGGCTGCAATCTTTCTTTGCTGGGCATCGGCAAGGCGCTCTGCCTTGTAGGGCGAGTTGCGTGGAATGAGAATTTCGATCTCGTCAGGCTCAATGTACTTGTTCACACCCACCTGAATCTGCTCTCCGCTGTCAAGCTGGCGCTGAAAGGCAATGGCGCTTTCAACTATGCGCTCCTTTACCCAGCCGCTTTTAATGGCTGCCACAGCCCCGCCAAGCTCATCCACCTTTGCTATGATGTCAAAAATCTCCTTTTCGTAACGGCTGGTAAGGGATTCCACATAGTAGCTTCCTGCAAGGGCATCCTGCACATCCATGAGTTTGCATTCCTCTGCAATTATCCGGGCTGCATCTGCTGCAAGCTGCCTTGCCTCGTTGGAGTGGCCCAGACCCAAAGGCTCGTCAAAGGGCGGCTCGCAAACAGGCGGTTCGCCAATCATGGCGGCAAAGGCAGCACCCAGGGCAACCCTCACAAGGTTGTTCAATGGCCGGGTCTTGGTCATGGGCCAGTAGCCTGCCACCCCGCCGCCAAGCTCCTTGTAGGTCCACAAAGAAGGCTTTGCTGCGTTAAAGCGCTCCCTCATTATTTTTGCCCAAACCTTGCGGGCAGCCCTGCGCACGGCAGCTTCCTTTAAAAACTCCATGCCTCCGCCAAAGTTCAAAAAGCTCATCTGTTTGTAAAACTGCTCAAGCGCAAGGCCTGCTGCAAGGCCTTCCTCCAGGTAGGCAATGGCATCCACAAAGGCAAAGGCAACAGCCTGAACACGGGTGGCCCCGGCTTCGCGCATGTGGTAGCCTGCCACGCTTGTCCAGTTCATTTTAGGCAGATTATTTGCACAAAAGCTTATGGTGTCGCGGGTCATTCTCATGGAAGGCTCCACAGGAAAGACCTGGGTGCCGCGCGCGGCAAATTCCTTTAGGATGTCGTTTTGGGGTGTGCCGGAGAGCTTTTCCCTGGGAATGCCTCTTTTGTCGGCCAGGGCGCAGTACATGGCTAAAATTATGTTGGTGGTGCCGTTGACTGTCCAGTTGGAGCCTATTTTGTCTATGTCGCGATCCCCGGTAAAGGCCTCGTAAATGGTCTCAAAATCAGCCAGGGTATCAACCGCCACGCCCACCTTGCCCACCTCGCCTTCTGCAAGCTCATGGTCCGAGTCGTATCCGGTCTGGCTTGGCAGATCAAAGGCAATGTTGGGGCCGCCCGCCGGAGCAGGCCCCTTGGCTCTTTCAATGTAGTAATCCCTCAAGTCCTCCGGTGTGCCGTAACCGGAATAACCAAAGGCGTGGCGCACGGACTTGCCCACACCGTGGGCCTTGCCCCGGCCCCAGAAGGGAACATGAATGGGCAGGGCATTGCGGCCTGCGGTGAATGGGTACTGGCCCGGAAAACCCGTGTCCTCCAGAAAGTCATGATCCTCCATGTCCGCTGGAGTGTAAAACCGGCATGGGCTTGTGCTTTGGCCAAGGCGGGCCAAGCCCTTTGCAAGCACGCCTTCTTCCCACTGCTTTTTTGCCTGGGCTATTTTTAAAAGCTTATCCTTTTCGGACATAAAAAACCTCCTTTGGGTTGCTTATCGGCCATTTTCATCCGCCTTTATGCAGGCATCCATAAGGCAGCGCGCCGCAGCATAGGGGTCTGCCTTCTTTTCCCTTACCGTGCATACCAGGTCTGCAAGAAGATTTTGGATGGCAGGCCCGCCAATCGCCTCTTTCATCAGATCTGTTGCAATGGAAACAAGCAGGCGCTCGTTAAACTTGTTTGCTCCCATAAGAGAATTCTGGCAAAGGTATTTCTGATGGGCAAAAAGCCCTTCCATCAATTCATCCGCCCCCTGGCCGGTTGTGGCCACGGTGAGAAAAACCTCCGGCATCCAGTCCCTTTGACGGCCTGAAAGGGAAAGGGCATGGCGGATTTCCCTGGCAGACTTGTCTGCGCCGGGCTGATCTGCCTTGTTGATGACAAAGATGTCGCCGATTTCCATGACCCCGCTCTTTACGGCCTGGACCTCGTCCCCCTGGCCGGGGGTGAGCACAAGAATCGTTGTGTGGGCTATTTCAAGCACATCAATTTCATTTTGCCCCACGCCCACTGTTTCAATCAGCACCACATCCCGGCCCATTGCATCCATTACTGTCACCGCATCGCGGGTGGATGCAGAAAGCCCGCCAAGCCTGCCGCGCGTTGCCATGGAGCGGATAAAGACATCCGAATCCAGGCCGCTCTTTTCCCAGCGAACCCTGTCGCCCAAAATCGCCCCGCCGGAAAAGGCCGAGGACGGGTCCACGGCAATCACTCCCACCTTTAAGCCCCTTTTGTGGAGCCTTTGGGCAATGCGGCAGGAAAGAACGCTTTTACCTGCCCCAGGGCTTCCCGTAACGCCTACAACCCATGCGCGTCCTGAATGCAGGAAAAGCTCTGCAAGAATGGCGCGGGCTTTTTGGTCGCGGTTTTCCAGAAGGGTTATGAACCGCGCGGCAGTGGGCACATGGCCTTCAAGGATTTTTTCTATCCAATGCTCTTTGGAAAACACTTTGCCTCAAGTTATTTGGGTTTCAATCTTTCAGGATGCTTTTTTGCAATGAGCCAGCATAGCAGAAACTTTATTTTTAGGCCAAACCTGTTGGAGAATAATTTGGCAGCAGCAAAACAATGTGTTAAGGTGAACAACCTCTTGGAGCCGTATTTTCCCCTTGAAAAAATCCTTATGACCGGCCATTTCAAAAATGCCGGGGAGAAAGAATCCATGAGCATTTACACCCGAAATGGCGACTGTGGAGAGACCTCACTTTTTTCCGGGGAGAAGGTGAGTAAACATCATGCCCGCGTGGAGGCATACGGGGATGTTGATGAGCTTGTCTCCTGCCTTGGGCTGGCAAGAGCGCTTTCAGGCAAATATGAGACAGACATGGAGTTGAAGGGCATACAGCAGGATCTGATGACAATAAGCGCATGGCTTGCAACAGAATGTGACAGCCCCCAGCGAAAGCACCTTGCACCTGTCAATCCCGGCAGGGTTAAGACCCTGGAAAAGCGGATTGATGAAATGGACAAGGCCCTGCCCAGGCTCAAGGGCTTTGTTCTGCCGGGCGGCAGCCCTGCAGCAGCCTGCACCCATGTTGCAAGAACAGTGTGCCGCCGCTCGGAAAGAAAGATATCTTGCCTTTACGCAGGACTCGACCCCCAGCCGCACGAAGCTGCCCCGATTTTAAGCTACATGAACCGTCTTTCGGATTTTCTTTTTGTTCTGGCCAGAAGCATAAACCATGAGGACGGCATAAAGGATTAATCCGGCCCAAATCAAAGGGCACTTCCAAAGAATCAGCCTTGCCCCGCCCTGGCCTGCATGAACTGTCGATAAAAACTGTCAAAGGAATCTTCCATTATTGCCCGGCGCATTTCTGCCATGAGTGACT
>JAGVAW010000237.1 GCA_020060085.1 Desulfobacterales bacterium | reverse complement strand
CCCTCAATATGGAAAACAGTAATGACGGCATGGGATACGGCCGGTTGGATCAGCTCTGTCAGCCTTTTTTTGAAGCGGACATGAAAAAGGCAAAAACCCAAAAGGCGCGGCGCGAATTGGTGAAGCAGACCGTGGAGCTTATGGGCTGCCTCTTTTTAAAGACATCAGACCATGTCACCTTGAACCCGGATATTGCCAACATGCTCTTTGGCGGAAGCCCGCCCAACCAGACCATAACCCTTGGAGGCGTGACCCCAAAAGGCGAGGATGCAGTCAATGACATGACCTACATCCTTTTAAAGGTGACAGAGCTGCTTGGCCTGACCGACCCCAATGTGAACGCCAGGTACCATAAGGAAAAAAATTCAGACGAGTATCTGCGGCGCTGCACGGATGTCAACTACATAACAGGGGCCACCCCTGCCCTGCACAATGACACGGCAATGATTGAGGCCCTTTCCCAAACCGGCTACGATATTGCCGACATAAGGGACTGGTCTGCCACAGGCTGCGTTGAACCAACTTTGAGCGGCAGGCATTGCGGGGCCACATCCGCCATCAACCTAAACATTGTGGCAGCTCTGGAAATGGCCCTGAATAACGGGCATCATCCGCTAATGGGCTGGGATTTAGGCCCGGAAACAGGCACTGTTGAACAGGGCGGCTTTGAAAGCTTCGAGGATTTTTTCAAGGCCTTTGAAGCCCAGTATCGCTTTCTCATTGAAAAAAGCGTGCAGTACAACAATGCCTGCGGCAAAATCTACCAGCTTTACCGGCCATCCAACCTTATTTCCGCATTCACCCGCGGCTGCATTGAAAAGGGCAGAACAGTAGTCAACGGCGGGGCAAAGGTGAACTCCACAGGGGCCACCTGCATAGGGCTTGCAGATGTTACCGACTCCATGATGGCAATTAAAAAGCTGGTTTTTGATGATAAGGCCGTGAGCTTTAAACAGCTTAAAAAGGCCATTGACGAAAACTTTGACGGGCACCAGGCCCTGCGCAGCAGAATTGTTTCCAAGGTGCCTTTTTTCGGGTCCGGGGATAATCAGGCAGTTAAAATGGCCGACCGGATTGCAAGGCTTACCCATGATGCCTTTTCAAGCCTTAAAAACTATCGCGGCGGCATTCACCACACAGGCTTCTGGTCCATGTCCAGCCATGCGGCATACGGCAGGCTTTCGGGCGCACTTCCTTCCGGGCGGCCTGCTGGCAAGCCCTTCACTCCGGGGTTGACACCAGAGCCAAATGCCTCCAAAAACCTTTTGGACAACCTTAAGGATGTGGCCATGCTCAACCCGGCCAACCTCAACAACAACATTGCCTTCAATGTAAAGGTGGTGCCAGGCCCGCGCGAAAACCACGAGCAGGTGGTGGACAGCATTTTTCCCTATGCCAAAACCTTTTTCATCCTGGGCGGAATGCAGATGCAGATGAATGTTGTTTCCACAGATATGATGCGCGATGCAATGACCCACCCGGAAAACTATCGCACACTGCTGGTGAGGATTTCGGGCTACTGCGCTTATTTTACCCAGCTTGACGAGCAGGCCCAGCTTGAGCTTATCGAGCGGGCGGAATACGGACTGTGAAAAGCTCCATGAAAAACCCACTTATTCTGGACATAAAAGGCAATTCCCAGGATGACGGCCCTGGAATCCGCTCTGTAGTGTTTTTTAAGGGATGCCCCCTTGACTGCGTGTGGTGCCACAACCCGGAGAGCAAAAGGGTTGAATGCGAAATATCCTTTGACGCGAATCTTTGCGTGGACTGCGGCCATTGCAGGGAGGTATGCCCGGAAAAGGCTGTGAGCAAGGATAATCCTTTTTATGTGGACAGGGATATCTGCAACCTGTGCGGCCTGTGCGTAAAGGAATGCCCTTCAGGAGCCTTGGACATGGCAGGCAAGGCTTTGGGGGTGGATGAAATTGTAAAAAAGGTGATAAGGGACAAACCCTTTTTTGATGCATCCAAGGGCGGTGTGACCCTTTCGGGAGGAGAGCCTACCCTTTTTACGGAATTTTTGGGCGAACTGCTCAAAAGGCTTAAACAGGAGGGTGTTTCCACCCTTTTGGAAACCTGCGGGCTTTTTGCCTGGGAAAAGTTTGAAAAGCTTGCCCTGCCCTGGCTGGATGCAATCTATTTTGACATCAAAATATTTGATCCGGCCCTTCACCGCCTTCATTGCGGAACAGAAAACCAGGTGATTCTGGAAAACTTTGGCCGCTTGGCCACAGCAGGCAAAAACAGCAATCTCTCCCTTCTGCCGCGCACCCCCCTTGTTCCGGGCATCACAGACACAAGGCAAAATCTTGAATCCATAGCCGGTTTTCTGCAAAAAAACGGCCAGAAAAAAGCAGCCCTTCTGCCCTACAACCCCCTGTGGCCGGACAAATGCTCCAAAACAGGCCAAGCCTGCCGGGTTGAAGGCGACCTTGCCATGAAAAAATGGATGAGCCGCGAGCACATAAGCCAATGCGAATCCGTTTTTACGGAAAGAAAAATCGAACTTGTGTGAAAAAGGGTGCGGCCCGGCATTAGAGATGCGGCTTGCAGTCCAGATGTTCGGCAAGGCCTGTGGAGGTTTCACGCAGGTGCATGGAAAGCTCTTTGGCTATTGCCTTTAGAATCTTGTTTCCGGTTCTTGGGTGGTTGTCAATGAGGTTGTTGAAGTTGTTGCGCGAAAGGGTGACGACCCGCGTGGGTGCGCTTGCCTTCACGGTTGCGGAGCGGGGATAATCGTCAAGAACAGCCATTATGCCAAGCGAATGGCCGGGGGTAAGGCAGCTTATGGGCGCATTGCTGCCGGATTTTCTTTTTTTGAAGACCTCAAGAGCGCCGTCCACCACAAAGCATACATAGTCCCCGGAATCCCCCTCGTTAAAAACCGTGTCGCCTGGGGCATATTCCAGAAAGAACATGAATTTGGCTATCTTCTTGCGTTCCTCTTCGTTAAAATGCTTAAAAAAGGGAATTTTGGCAAGGGCATCCAGCAGCATACCCATCATTTTGCTCAAATAGATGTCCGGCTCTGCCTGCTTTTCCATGAAAAGCTCTCCATTGAATATGCTTTTGGTTTATTTGCTCTTAATATCACAACCCAAAGCCCCTTGCCAAGATACCACAAGGCCGGTCATGACGGCAACAATGACTGCTGAAAATTCCAAAAAACCCTCAAGAATTTGTTGGCAGGAACCTTTTGCCTGGCAAAAAAGGCTCTTTTTTTGGGGCGGGCAGCTTGGCTGCCTTTAAAAAAGTGGTGGCAAGTATTCTCCACACAAAGGGGGTTTTTTGATAAGATGGAGTAAGGCCTTTTCCCTGCACGCTTGGGGCAAAGGTAAAGAGACCGGGGAACACTTTAATCCGTGGCCCTGGCTGACGGCATAAAAAGAGAGCAGCCGATGAACAAGAGGCAGACATTTGCGTGGGTTGAGGCAACAGGCCCCTGGCTGGTGCTTATGCTGTGCCTTTTTCTGCTGCTTGGAATCGGCGGTTTTCAGGCTGCCAGATGGCAGTCACCCGTCACAGACATGGAAATCAGGCACGGCCTGCTGCTCCAGGCAGAAGCCATTGCAAGGACAATAAACCCCCAGCAGGCAAAAGCCCTTTCCTTTACGGATGCCGATGAAAACCTTCCCCAGTTTTTGCGACTGCGCTCCCACCTGACAGCCTACAAGCAGCAGATTGACTGCCGGGGCATTTACACCCTTGCGTTAAAAGACGGGAATCTGGTTTTCGGCCCGGAATCCTATGCCGCAGACGACCCCCAGACCTCGCCCGTGGGCACCATCTACATGCAGCCCAGCCAAGATACAATGAACATATTCCACACAGCCCGCGCCTTTGTGGAAGGCCCGGTTGCAGATGAATACGGAGTCTTTCTTTCTGCAATGGCCCCTGTTGTTGACCCGCGCACCAATGAGGTGATTCTGGTGGTGGGCCTGGACATCGAGGATGCGGAATGGCGGGCGGCCCTGGCGCGGGAGCGGCGGATTGTGGCGGCTGCTGTGCTGCTTTTCTGCGTGCTTTTCGCCGCAGGATTCCTTCTTCTGCATTATCGCGGCAAAATCCCCCCCGACAAACAAGGCCCCCTGCGCCACATGGAAACCTTTTTCACGATTGTGATGGGCCTGATTTTGACCGCCCTGGCAACCCTGGCGCTTCACAGTGCGGAAAACCGCTCACGGCACGATATTTTCAGCCACCTTGCCAATGCCCGTGCAAACATGGTTGTCAAAACCGTCTCCAACCTGCGGGATCATCAACTGGGAGGGCTGGCCCGCTTTTTTGAAGGCTCCGACATTGTTGACAGGGGTGAGTTTGCAACCTTTGCTGGGCCTGCTGTCTTAAAAAACGGCCTTGAGGCGCTGGCATGGGTTGCAAGGGTCCCGGCAGATGAAGCCGGAACCTGGGAAGCTCAAGCACGGGAAGAAGGCCTGGAAGATTTTTTGATCTGGCAGATGGGACCCGGCAATCAGAGGGAGAAAGCCAGCGGCCGGGAATATTTTTACCCTGTGATGTTCGTTGAGCCATTGGCAGGAAACGAGAAACTGCTTGGCTATGATGCAGGCTCCGAACCAATGCGGTTCAAAGCCCTTGAAGCCGCCCTTACAACAGATCTATCCACTTCCACCGGGCCTGTGGCACTTATGCCGGAAGGAGAAGGCGAAAATGGCCTCCTGGTTTTCCATCCACTGACAGATGGGAAGCAGCAAGGCTTTATCATGGCCGTTTTAAGGCCGGAGCTTTTACTTTCATCATCCTGGTCCCGCGGGACTATGACTGATTCAGCCGTTGAAATGAAAATCCTTGTCCTTGAGGCTGGTGAGGATTCAAAAAGACTTGCCGTATCTCCGTCCGGAAAAACTCATGAAAGAGCAGTAATTTCAGGTAAGGAAAACCTTTTCGGAAAAAATTTTGACTCCGCCTCCATTTTCCCCCTTTTCGAGTTCGGCAAAACCTACGCCCTTGCAGCTCATCCAGGCCAGGCCTTCCGGGAGGCCCACCCGCCGCGCACCGGATTGATAACCGCTGTGCTGGGCTTTTTTGTGACAATGCTTCTGGCAACCCTTGTTCATTTTCAGGTGAGCCGAAGAGTGGAACTGGAAAGGCAGGTGGAAGCCCGCTCCAGGGAGCTTTCCCAGAGCAAGGAAAACCTGCGGGCCACTTTGGATTCCATTGGGGACGCAGTGATTGCCACGGACATCAACGGTCGCATAACACGCATGAACCCAGTTGCACTAAAGCTCACGGGCTGGCCTCTGGAAGAAGCTCTTGGACAACCTCTGGAGCAGGTCTTTGTCATCATCCACAGCCAGACCCGCAAGCAGGCCCACAATCCTGTAAAGCATGTCCTTAAAACCGGTCATACTCTTGAGCTTGCCAACCACACCGCGCTGATTGCCCGCGATGGCACTGAACGCCAGATAGCCGACAGCGCAGCCCCCATCCGGGATGCCTCCGGCACGGTAATCGGGGCTGTGCTGGTTTTCAGGGATGTAAGCAAGGAGTACGATGCCCGCCAGCAGATAAAGAGCGCCAACGAAAGATTCCGCCAGCTTGCAAAACAGAGCCGCGCCATTACCTGGGAGGTGGATGCAAAGGGCCTTTACACCTATGTAAGCAGCGTTATCACGGATGTGTTGGGCTATACGCCCCGGGAATTGGTCAACAAAAAGCATTTTTACGACCTGCACCCCCAGCAGGGGCGCGAGGAATTCAAAAAGGAGGCCTTTGATGTTTTCGAGCGCAAGGAGCCTTTCCTTGACACTGAAAACCCGATGCAGAGCAAGGACGGCCAGGTATTATGGTTTTCCACAAACGGCATACCAAAAATAGGCGCAGACGGCGCTTTGCTGGGATACCAGGGCACAGACACGGACATAACAGCCCGCAAGCTTGCTGAAGACGCCCTTGTAAAAAGCGAGCAGCGCCTTGCACTGGCCACACAGGGAACAGGCATGGGCATCTGGGATTACCAAATTCAGGAAGGCAACCTGGATTGGGACGAGCAGATGTTCGAGCTTTTTGGCGTTTCCCGTAAAAACTTTGGAGGCAAATTCAAAGACTGGGCCCGCTGCGTTGTGCCAGAAGCCCTGCCAAAGACCCTTGCTGTTTTTGAAAACGCCCTGAAAGACGAAAAAGATTTTGACATAGAGTTTCCCATTCTAACGCCTGACGGCTCCGTGAAATGGCTGGCAGGGGCGGCCATTGTGACCCGCAACAGCCAGGGCGAGCCTGTGAGGATGGTGGGCATTAACTACGACATCACAGAACGCAAACAGGCCCAGATAGCCTTAAATGAAAGCGAAGCGCGGCTGCGGGCCATAACGGATTCAGCCCAGGACGCCATACTGATGATGGACTGGCAGGGGCTTGTCTCCTATTGGAATCCGGCAGCCCAGCGGATTTTCGGATATTCGTCCGAAGAGGCCCTGGGCAGGAATCTGCACGATTTTATCGCCCCTGCCCGCTACCGGGAGGCCTACAAGCGGGCTTTTCCCCATTTTGCCAGTACCGGCAAAGGGGATGCAGTGGGCAAAACCCTTGAGCTTGAGGCCCTTCACAAGGACGGCACAGAAGTTTTTGTGGAGCTTTCCCTTTCTGCAATTCATTTGCAGGGCAGGTGGCACTCCGTTGGCATAATGCGCGACATAGGCACCCGCAAACAGGCCGAAGAGGAGCTTCTTTTGCAGACCAGCCTGCAAAAAATGCTCATGGAGATATCATCAACCTACATCAGCCTGCCGCTTAATATGGTGGACACGGAGCTTGAAACATCCATGGGACATCTCGGCAGGTTTGTGGACGCTGACCGGGTTTCCCTTTTTGATTACGATTTTGAAAAACAGATCTGCATCAACACGCACGAATGGTGCGCAAAGGGCATTGACCCAAGAATTGACAGGCTTGGCGCAATCCCCTTTGCCAAAATCGCCGATCTGGTTGAAGCCCACCAGAACGGCCATACTGTTTATGTTAAGGATGTGCTTGACCTGCCGCCGGAAAACGGAACAAGGACGCTGATGGATATGCAGGATCTCAAAAGCATCATCGCCGTGCCCATGATGGACGGGGAAAACTGCCTGGGCTTTGCCAGCTTTGACTTTGTGTTTGACCGCTACCAGTATTCGCAGGCCCAGCAGCGGCTGCTTTCCGTGTTCTCCCAAATGCTTGTCAATGTGCAAAAGCGCCGGGAAATGGAGGCCCAAATTCAGGAAAGCCGCGCCCAGGCCGAAGCTGCCAGCGCAGCCAAAAGCCAGTTTTTGGCCAACATGAGCCACGAGATACGAACTCCCATGAACGGGGTAATCGGAATGACGGGCCTGCTTCTGGACACAGAACTCTCCGAGGAGCAGATGCGCTATGCCAGGATTGTGCGTGACAGCGCGGAATCCCTTTTGAACATCATCAACGATATTCTGGATTTCTCGAAGATAGAGGCCAAGAAGCTGGAACTTGAAGTGCTGGATTTTGACCTTTCGGGCCTGCTGGAAGACTTTGCCGCCCCCCTTGCCATCCGCGCCCAGGAAACAGGCCTGGAGTTTCTTTGCAGCATTGACCAGGATGTGCCCGTGCTGCTGCAAGGAGACCCCGGACGCCTGCGCCAGATACTGACCAATCTGGTTGGCAATGCCATAAAATTCACCCATAAGGGTGAGGTGGCGGTTCGGGTTTCTTTAGCCAAGACAAAAGAGCCCCAGGATGTTAAAGCCCAAAAAGAGGCCGACGATTTTGTTGATCTTCGCTTTTCCGTGCGAGACACGGGCATAGGCATTCCAAAAGAAAAAGCGGATATTCTTTTTGACAAATTCACCCAGGCGGATGCATCCACAACCCGCAAATACGGCGGAACCGGCCTGGGGCTGGCCATATCCAAGCAGCTTGTGGAGCTTATGGGCGGGCGCATAGACATAGCTTCAACGCCGGGCAAAGGCTCGGAATTCTTCTTTACCGTGCGCCTGAAAAAGCAGCCCCAGGGGGCTGTTTCAGACCGGCTGCCCCAGCCGGACCTCACCGGCCTTAAGGCTCTTGTTGTGGATGACAATTCCACCGGCCGCCAGATTCTTGTACGGCATCTGCTCTCATGGGGTATGCAGCCCCACGAGGCCGGGGGCGGCTTTGCCGCGCTTTCGGCCCTTTATGAAGGCCTTGAGGAAAACAAGCCCTTCAGCCTTGTGCTCATTGATATGCAGATGCCCGGAATGGACGGCGAGACCCTGGGCAGAGTCATACGGGCGGACAAGCGCCTTGTGGGAACCGGCATTATACTGCTCACATCATCAGGCACTGTAGGCGATGCAAAAAAGTTTGCCCAGCTTGGTTTTTCCGGATACCTGACAAAGCCTGTCCAGGCCCACGAGCTTAAAGGCGTAATCCTTCTGGCCCTGGCCAAAACCGCTGGTGGCAAACCCTCCAGGCCCATTGTCACACGCCATGCAGTCCGCGAGGTAATGGCTGGGGCAGCTCCAAGCAGGTTGCGCATACTTCTGGCTGAAGACAACCTCACCAATCAGCAGGTTGCCCTGGGAATACTTAAAAAGCTGGGCTTTGGCGCAGATGCCGTTACAGACGGGCAGGAGGTCTTAAAGGCCTTAAAATCCGCCCCCTATGACCTTATTCTCATGGACTGCCAGATGCCGGTGATGGACGGCTATGAGGCCTCGCGGCAGATTCGGAGTTCAGGCCTGAATTTCAAGGATATTCCCATCATTGCCATGACCGCCCATGCCATGGCCGGAGACCGGGAAAAATGCCTGGAAGCCGGAATGAACGACTACATCTCCAAGCCGGTTTCGCCCCAACTGCTTTTTGAGGCAATAGAAAAACGGAGCAAAGGCAAGAATAAAAACCCGCAAAAGGAACCATCCGGGCCTCCGGCAAACAGGGCGGAGCCTGACAAACCCGGGCCGCCAGTGTGGAACAAAAAAGCCATGATGGAAATTCTGTTCAACGACAAGGCCCTTGCCAAATCCATTGTAGCTGTTTTTCTGGCAGATATTCCCCTTCAGATAAAGGCTCTTGGCCAAACGCTGAAAACAGGTAACGCTTCCGGCACCGAGTTGCGCGCCCACACCATAAGGGGCGCTGCCGCCAATGTGGGAGCCAACGCCCTGGAGGCCCTGGCCCTGGAGATGGAAAAAGCCGCCAGGAACGGGGATATGGATACAGCCTTCAGGCTGATGGCGAATTTGACCGGCGCATTTGAAGATCTGAAAATAGCGATGGAAAAATCGCAAGGCTCAAAGAAATCCTGAAAGCCTCCGCACGCAGCAAAACGCGGTCTGCCACAAAAGGCGGCCAGCAGCGAGGTAAAAAATGCGAATCCTTATTGCCGAAGATGATTCCACATCCCGCAGCATTCTGACGGCCATACTTAAAAAACAGGGCCACGAGGTCACTACCGTAAGCGACGGCTCCCAGGCCCTTGAGGCTCTTGATGAGCAAGATGCCCCGCTAATGGTCATACTGGACTGGGTGATGCCCTTTGTCAGCGGTGTGGAGCTGTGCCGCATCATCCGGGCAAAAAAGACAAATCAGCCGCCCTACATCATTCTGCTCTCCGGCAAAAACGAGAAGGCAGATATTGCAGAGGGCCTTTCCGCAGGTGCAAATGACTACCTGACCAAGCCATTTGACCCCATTGAATTGAGCGCAAGGGTGGAGGTGGGCCGACGCGTCCTGAACCTGCAAGCAGAGCTGGCTTTGAAGATAAAACAGCTTGAGCAGGCCCTTGAAGAGGTAAAGACTTTGCGCGGCATAATCCCCATATGCTCATTCTGCAAGCAGATAAGGGATGACAAGGGCGCGTGGAGCCAGTTGGAGTCCTACATCAGCAAGCATTCGGACGCCTTGTTCAGCCACAGCATCTGCCCAAAATGTATGTCAGAACAATTTCCGGACATCGAGCCGGGCAAGGGCGGATAAGTCCGCGATAAGACTATGAGCAATGTTATCTTGCTCCAGCCGAAGCTTCGCCGTCTGGCCCAGGCCATGCGCTTTGTGGATTCCCCTGCCCTGTTTGCGGCCAGCAAAAACAGGGCGCTGCCAATTCTTCTGGAAATTCTGCCTGCTGCCGATACCCGCATAAAACACCAGATAATGATGTTCCTGGCCCAATATGCCAAAGACCAGGCTCCAAAGGCCCTGTTTGAAATTCTTGATGACCCCTCAACCCCCTTGCAGACAAGATATTATGCGGCCATACAACTGCGCCAGGTGCTGCCCGAAGTTGAATCCGGCTGGCCAATCCGCGAAAAGCTTTTCCAGGGGCTTTGTCATCCTGGCGCGGATATGCGGCGGCTTTGTGCAACAGCTTTGGGCTGGGCAGGCCACGGGCAGGCAATTTCCCCCCTTGTCAGGCTGCTTAACGACCCGGCCCCATCTGTGCGCCTGGCTGCTGTGGCCGCATTGTGCCAGATAGGTGATGTAGTTGTGGCAGGCCGCTTAAAGAAATTGCTTGCTGAAGGAACGGCTGCTGAAAAGCGGGCGGTTTTGTTAAACCTGTGGCGGCTTGAAGAAAAAGGAGGCGGCTTGCAGGAAATTTACCGAAAATATGCTTCCCATCCTGATGCGGATTTGAAGCTTGTGGCTTTAGCCCTTCTTGAGCCTGTTGCTGCAAAAAGCAATGCCCCTCTTTTTATGGCCGGGCTTAACGACAGGGATTCCAGGGTCCGCCGCCTATGCCTGGAAAGGCTTATGCGCCAGGGAAGGCAATATCTGCCCCAGGCCCGCCAAAGCCTGCACAACCTGTTGGACGACCGGCGCATGGACATAAAGCGGGCAGCCCTGGAAGCTCTCAAAATTGCAGAGGAAAAAGACAGCCGTCATTAAAGGAATCAAGCTTTTTTCAGGGAATTTTAGGCTCCAGCATCAGCACGCTGGTGTAGCGGGCGGCAATGCTTTCCGCGCCAAAGGGCATATTCATATAATCCCCGTTCAGCCACAGCCTTATACCGTCCGTGTAATGGGGGCTGGCCGGATTGCCAGACTGCCCGGTGCTGTTGACCACAAAAAGAGGCTCAACAGCAGAAAAGTCCACAACCATGCGCATTGATGGAATGTACCAGGGGTCAAAATCCTCGCCGGGCGTAAATCCGTTTACATTTATGGTGGTGTAATCCCCCCCTGCCGGAAAAGGGCCTGCATTGTAGTAGCCCGAAGCAAGCCTTGCCCCCATGCGCCTTAACACGGGCATATGTTGAGAAATGCGGCTGGATGGCGTTTCAAAATAGTATTGACTCAAAGCGCCCATTGTCTGGCCCTTGTTGTCACTGCCCAGCCTGACATTCAGCAGGCTGACAGCATCGGCAAGGGATTTGGCCAGAACCCAGGCCTTTGTTTCAATTTCCTTTGTGCTGACAAGGTTGAAAAAGGGGCTTTGGTCGCCCTGCACAAAAAGGTGGTCATCCCAGGCTGCATAGGAGGCCCTGCCAAGCGCCAGAAAAGAGTTCCACAGGGCTGAATCCGGCCCGCCCAGCTCATCGGCAAAAGTGTTTAAAGTAAAGCAGTGAACAATGGCAGGAACAATGATTTCATCAACCGAGTTTTCGCTGATGGCCGGTGTGCTTTTGCGCAGCATTGCCAAGGCCTGCCTTGCATTCTGCTTTCTTGTTGCACTGGCCCACCCGGCCACTTCAAGGCGCACGGGGTCTGTGTGGGCGGAATTCAGATAAATTCTCTGCACTGCCGTAACAAGGGATGACTCCCTTTCCTGCTGAAGGGCAAAGGTGCTTGACAGATTATGGTCGGAATGCCCGGCAAGGACCCTGTGAAGACGGTTGTGCCTGCCCGGATTTGCCCAGGACTGGCTCAAGACAAAGGGATAGGCCCTGTCCGTGATTCGGGCGTTGGCTGTTGCAAGAAAGCCTTTTGCAGGATTGATCATGCCGGGAAGCTCATTCTGACCCACAAAGCCAGCCCAGTCGTAAGCGCCGCTCCAGCCGGGGCTTGGCAGAAGCCCTGTCCCCTTTTTACGCAAGGGATAAACCCCGGTAACCTGCCAGGCTATGTCAGCCTTGTCTGCAAAAAGAAAATTTGCATTTATGCTTTGGATTTTCTCCGCAGCCAGGGAGGCCTCTTTAATATCAGCCGCCCTTGCCAGGGCAAGAAAACCATCCAGGGTGCTGTCATCTGTCGGCTCTGCCCATCCTGCGGCAAGGCCCAAAAACACCGCCGAATCCTGCATCAGGTGCCCCAGGGACTTTTCCGCAAGGGCGGGATACACCAGCGCGCCATGCAGGGTTTCGTGGATGACGAGGGTTTTGACAAGCCCGCCCGACACCCTGAAGGTTTCGGTGCGCTCGGTGGTGGGAACCCATCGATCCTGATGCAGATAATGCAGCTTGCCGTCAATGAGGGTGAGCTTTTCCAGAAAAAGATCCTGGGTGTCGGCCATGACCTGGGTCATGCCCCAGGCCAAAGAGCCGTTAAAACCAATAAGTATGCCCGGAATGCCTGCCACGGAAAAACCCGCTGCATCATAATGCCCCGGAGCGCGGATATGGGAGAGGCTCCATAGGGAAGGCAGGGCAATGGGCTGGTGTATGTCGTTTGCCAGGATAACGGCCCCCCCCCTGGTTCTGGCTCCGGAAAGGGCCCAGTTGTTGGAGGCAGGCGCAAAGCCCCCCAAATAGGCCCGCGCCTTGTTTTGCAGCCTGGCCAGGGTTTCCACGGCATCCCTGCCCTCCTCCAGATCCTTTGGGTCTAATTTGGCTGCCTCATCAAGGGGCAGCGCCTCATCAGGATAAACAGGGACCAGCCAGGCGGCCTTATCAGGCCCCACCTTTGACGCAACATGGAGAAAGGCTGCCTCCTGATGAAGGTTGCCGGTAAGCCCGAAGGAAAGAAACTGCATTGCATAAAAGCAATCCACAGCACGCCAGGGATCCGGCCTGTAGCCTGAAAGGGTCAAGTCCATGGGCAGTTTGCCCTGGCGTGTCCAGATATATGCGTTCACCCCCCTGGCATAGGACTGGGCAATTTCCTTTAGTTGCGGCGAGGCCAACGAATATGCGTTTTCAGCCCGCTGCTTCAAATTCATGGCCCTCACAAAAATATCCACATCCAGGGCTTGGTCCCCTAGCATTTCGCTCAAGCGGCCCTGGGCAATCATGCTATGCCTTATCATCTGGGAAAGGCGGTCTGCTGCATGGGTCCAGCCCTGGGCAAAGGCGACATCCTCCATTGAGGCTGCCTCAATAAAGGGTATCCCCATGTTATCCCTGGCCACAACAGCCCTGTTGACAAGGCCCGGCAGCACAACTTCCCCTTCGCTTACAGCCAGAGAATCGGAAAAGGTGTAATGAACAATGTTCTGGCAGCCTGCAAGGGCAACCGCAAAAAACATTGCCGCACAAATGCTTGTAATAGATTTTAAAAACAGCTTGCTGTATGTGCCATGAGCAGGCGTTAAATTCATTCTTGGCCCCCTTGGCAGGCTTGCGCCCGCAGGTTTCAACAAAAGTGCCGGATAATTTTTTCAACCCGGCCCTTGTGCATGGCCCGGCTTGGCTCAACACGGCATTGCCCTTTTTCCATCATCTGGTTATTATACTTAAAGGGTTGAATTGCCGTCAATGGCAAGCCGCCTGCTCAAGGCAAAACCCATAGAACGCCCCGGATTAAAAGCCCGAAACGGGAAAGACCATTCCGCAAGGACTGACCCATGATTCGCGCAAGTGTGACACGACAGATAAATATCCCCGACCCAATCAAGCTTGCCCGCTATTCTTTGGGGCCATCACTTGGTCCAGCCATTCTCTTTTTTTCCGGCGGCACGGCCCTGCGGCAGACTTCCAGAACCCTTATCAAATATACCCACAATTCCATACACATAATAACGCCCTTTGATTCGGGCGGAAGTTCGGCCAAGCTGCGGGCTGCCTTTGAAATGCCCGCCATAGGCGATGTTCGCAACCGGCTCATGGCTCTGGCGGATCAGTCCTTTTTGGGGTACCCGGAAATTTTTGCCCTGTTTGCCCACCGCTTTCCCCAAACCGGCGGGCATGACGAGCTGGTCAGCGAATTAAAAAAAATAGCCAGGGGCAAGCATCCGCTCATTTCCCGCATTCCAGACCCCATGCGTAAAATCATCCGCAACTCCATTTACCGCTTTTTGGAGAGAATGCCGCCCGATTTTGACCTCACCGGCGCAAGCATTGGCAACCTTGTGCTCACAGCCGGTTATCTGGACAACCGGCGGCACCTGGACCCGGTGATTTTCATATTCTCAAAGCTGGTGAATGTGCGCGGAACTGTACGGCCCGTGCTGAACAATAACCTTCACCTTGCAGCAAGGCTTGCTGACAGCTCTGTGGTGGTCGGCCAGCACAGAATAACCGGCAAGGAGCAGGCTCCCTTAAAAAGCCCTGTTAGGGGGCTTTATCTGTGCAAAAGTCTGAATGACCCGGAGCCGGTTGAAGCGGCCATAAGGGCAAAAACCGTTGAGCTTGTAAAAAGCGCAGACCTTATATGCTATCCAATGGGCAGCTTTTACACGAGCCTTATCGCCAACATTCTGCCAAAGGGCGTAAGCAGCGCCATTGCTGCAAACAGGTGCCCTAAAATATACATCCCCTCCACGGGCAATGACCCGGAAACACTGGGGTTAAGCCTATATGACCAGGTTGAAACCCTTTTGCATTATCTTTTAAAGGATGCTCCAGCAGGAACAAAGACCGGGGATTTGTTAAACTTTGTTCTGGTGGATTCCAAAAACGGGGTTTACAACAGCCCTGTGGATATTGAAAAGATTGAAGCCCTTGGCGTGGAAGTTGTTGATATGCCCCTTGTAAACAAACAAAGCGCGCCGGAAATTGACCCGCAGATTCTTTGTGAAGTCCTGCTATCCTTTGCCTGACCGCCCCATAATTCAAAGCCTTTCAAACTCTGTTCTGCTTATTATTTCATCCTGAAGGGGTTTGCCCAGATCATGGAAAAGGGCTGAATAGCCCGAAACCCTGACCACCAGATCCCTGTAATTGTCGGGGTTTTGCTGGGCATCTTTAAGCAGTGCGTTGGAAATGACATTTGGCTGAATCTCCATGCCGCCGCTTGCAAAATAGCCCTTAACAAGGCCTTTAAACTTGGCCAGGCGCTCATCGCCTTCCAGCAGTTGGGGTAAAAACTTCATGTTTATGGCGCAACCGTTACTTATAAGGCTTGCATCAATTTTGGCTATGGAGGCAAGCGCGGCTGTGGGGCCTTTGCGCTCTGCGCCATTGGAAGGCGAAAAGCTGTTGCTAACAGGCTCCCCGGCCTTTCTGCCGTTTGGCAGCGCCCCTATGTAAAGGCCCTCCAGAACATGCATTCCATAAGAGAAGAAGCCGGGTCTAAAAGCCCCGCCCCGAAGGGTTTTGCGCCTTGAAACATCCTGACAGAAAAATGCGGCCAGATCTCTGGCCAGAAAATCCACCTCATCATCATCGCAGCCGTATTTGGGGGCCTTGTTTACAAGCCTTTGACGCCATATTTCCGAGTCTGCAAAGTTGTTTTTCAGCATTTCAAGAAGCTCTTTAATGGAAAGAGCCTTCTGCTCAAAAACAAAATGCCTTAAAGCAGCAAGGCAATCCACTGCTGTTGCAAAGCCCCTTGCACCTATGGAGCCAAAGTTGTATTTCGCTCCGCCTGCTGTTGCATCCCTTGCGTTTTCAAGGCATCCGCTTAAAGTGGCCGAAACAAGCGGGCAGGGATAATGCTCCCTGTAAATGCCATCCTTTATGGCAACCGCCTTTTCAACCGTGTCTATCATGAAAGACACCTGCCTCTTGTAAGCCAGAAAAAACTCGTCAAAGGTTTTGAACCTTTCGGGGTTGCCGGTTTTGGGGCCTATCCTTTTGCCCATCATCCGCAACCTGCCGTTTAGCAGGGTCATTTCCACGGCTGCTGCCAACGATATGTCATTGCCCGAAGTGCAGGGAAAGCTGTCGCCGTTTCCGGCAGGCTCAACACAGCCTATAACCCCGTAATCCCTGGCATCGGCAAGCTCCATGCCGCCTTTTACAAGGGCTGCCACAACCGCCTCGTCATAAAAAAGCGCGGCCCCGCTG
>JAGVAW010000202.1 GCA_020060085.1 Desulfobacterales bacterium | reverse complement strand
TGGATGAATATTAACCCGTTTCCTGCAATTTTCGTTAACACAAACTGATAATAATATCAAGTAAATTTAATGGGTAATACCTTTTTCAGGGGCGACTAACTATCAGGGATAAGAGAGAGCACGATAAGCAGGCCTGCATCACTACATATTAGCGCTGGTTTGTAAAACCCATCTCAAAAAGGAACACGCAAAGGCAAGGGGTGGCTATTTTCCGCACTGGCCTTTTTTCCCCTGGTTCAGGTAATCCCGCTTCCAGATGGGGTTCGTGAGCTCCCGGCAGGCCCGTCCATACTCGGCCATTTTTTGCGAAAAAAACGGGTCTTCTAAAAGGGCCAGGCCGTCAGGTCCGGTGGGTTCGGCTGCTGTTTCCCGAAGCATGGGCTCCAGAATGTCCCAGTGGTCCCGGATGGGGCAGGGGCAGATCCAGTTGCCTTGATTGTGTCCAGTGGAGAGGAAGCCGTAATCCTTTTGCCAGGCGCGCAGCTTTTTGAACAAGGGTGTTTCCAAGGCTTGGTTCAAATCCCCGCCGGCGGTGTATAAGTCCTGAACCTTTCCCGCACTAAAGGGCATAAACACGCAGGGGCACAGGTTGCCGTTGTAATCTATGTAAAAATACCCCCCAGCCCGGCCTGCGCCTATGCAACCGTTGCAGCCCGGGCTGGAGTTCCAGAAGTCCACATAAAAAACCTTTTTCTCCCGCAGTATCTCACGGGTGCGTTCAAACATAAACGCCCGGTCCGCTGGATGGATCATGCGATCCGGGTCCGGGTCCCGGCCAATGGGCAGGTACTGGAAAAGAAACCCATACACCGCGCCATTTTCCAAAAAGAAATAATCCACAAAGTCGTCGGCCAGCACCTCCTGCCAGTTGTGCCGATCTCCGGTAACGGAGATGCCAAAGGGCACACCATGAGCGCGTAATATGTCCATGGCGGCCAGGACTTTCTTGTACACCCCTGCCCCCCGTCTTGCGTCCGTGCGCTCCTCCCAGCCTTCCAAAGACAGGCATGGTGTCATGTTGCCAGCTTTTTTCATGCGGATGGCGGTCTTTTCATCAATGAGCAGGCCGTTGGTGTACATCAAAAAAATGTGCTCCGGGTTTTCCTCGGCCAGATCAAGCACTCCCTTGCCCTGGCTTTTCCACAAAAGGGGCTCTCCGCCCGATAAAACGGTGAAATGGCCGCCCCACAGGTTTAGCTTGTCGTCAACGATACGCTGGACCAGGCTGTAATCCAATCCCGGCCCCTTTTTTGCATCACTTTCCGCGTAGCATCCCTTGCATTTGAGGTTGCATTGAGCTGAGGGGGAAACCACCACGAAATGGGGGGGATGAAAGCCCAGTTCAGGCATTTTTTTCTGTTGGGTCTTTCGAAGAAACACGCCGTCTGTGAAGATGCCCGCCAGCCGGTCAAAGACCGGGCCGCTCATCCAGTCCTTGTCCAGGGCCCGAGCCACGCCATGGAGGATGGCCATTAGATAGGTGTACTGGTCCTCCATGACCTTCCGGGGTTTATTGGGATGGGGGGTTTCCACCATCCCGATCCATGCCAGGGCCTCCAGGTCGGAAATAAGCTTGTTTCGTGCCTCCCCGCCTTCTTTCAACTGGCGTACCAGGGCGGTGACAATGCTTTCGTTGGCAATGGGCTTCAGGTTCAAGCTGGTGTCCTTTGGTTTGATACAAAATGGCCCTGGCCTTGGTCGGCAAAGAACACAAGAACGGAACCAACAAAATATCGAATTAGGCCGGGATGAAAGACCCTGCAGGGCAATTATGCAAAAAACCGGCCTGCGTCAAGGATTGAGACAGAATGGTTTCCGACTCGCCCCGGGAATTGGCTCCCCTTGGGTCCGGGCTTGAATGCCTTTTAACTTTATTGATTGCAGGAACTTTTGAGACCTAACAATAGGTCAGGAGCGCCCAAAAGACCTTTAACCCAGTCTTCAAAACAACCTGACCTCAATATTATGTGCCCTGCTAAACCGTCTAAAACCAATAAGTTTATGCCACTCCTGATGCTGGGCTAAACCCCGAAAATCTGTATCTTCCATTTTGCCTTAATTGCCTGACAAAACCCATGGTTTGCTCAAACACATCAAAATGCAGAGGAAATTCAAGGAGTAAAAATCGGGAACACCAAAATTGGAAGAGCCGGATTTTTTAAGGCTTGAATCTAATCGAAACTGAAACCCTCTTCCAGAAGGCGCACACAGGCATCCACAACCGCCGGGTCGAACTGGGTTGCCCGGTTCTGGCTTATGTAGGCAACAACCTCGCCCGTATCCAGAGGATCCCTGTAAGGCCTGGGCGAGAGCATGGCCTCCACCACATCTGCAAGGCCAAGAATGCGCGACTCCAAAAAGAGCTGGTCAGCGCCTATGCCGTTGGGATAGCCGGACCCGTCCATGCGCTCATGGTGCTGGAGCACAACCTGGGCCAGGGGCCAGGGGAACTCCACATTTTTAAGTATATCGTAGCCAGCTTCCGCGTGGCTTTTAACCTCATCGTACTCGGCCTGGGTGAGTTTTCTGGGGGCGTTCAAGATTTCCGGGGGAACTGCCATCTGGCCAATGTCGTGGATTATTGCCGCCATTTTAACACCATCCACAACCCGGCGGGAAAGGCCAAGCTCAACAGCCAGGGCCTGGGCCAGCTTTGCCGTGCGAATCTGGTGGGCAGCCTTTTGGGGGTCATGCAGGCCCATGAGTGCCACCATTGCCTGTATGGAGCCGCGAGTGGCCCTTTGAAGGCGTTTGGAGTTTTCCACCAGGTCCTTTTCTCTGGCTTTTCTTTCCTCCACTTCGCTGGCAAGTTTTTCTGTGCGCTCCTCCACCTTGTCTTCAAGGGTCTGGTTCAATAACTCCAGCTTTTCCTGGGTCTCTATGAGCTTTTCATTTTTTAAAATCGAGTCTTCGTAAACGGAAAGCAGAAGGGTGAGCATCCGCTGGGGCGAGCAGGCAAGGGAGTGAACCTTGTCCTTGAAGGAAAAATCCAGCCGGATTTCCTTTTCTCCGGTCCGTTCAACGGATTTTGCCAGGTGGTAATCAATCTTGGACTTCAAAAAGGGCCATTCATAAGGCTTTGTAACATAGGAATCTGCGCCGACATTAAGACCCATTATTATGTCATCCACATCCTTTAGGGTGGTGAGCAGAATAACAGGCACATCGGCAAGAGCAGGGTCGGCCTTTATGGAGCGGCACAGGGTGAATCCGTCCATCTTGGGCATCTGGACATCAGAAATTATGCAGTCGGGCTTTTTCTCCTTTGCCAGGGCAAGGCCTGCCTCGCCATCCTGGGCAATGCGGTAAGGGTACCCGTTTTCCTCAAGCAGCATCCTTAACTTTAAAGCCTGGGTGGGGCTGTCCTCCACCATGAGCAGTTCGCAGTTTTGTTGCTCAATATTTTCTGCAGCCATTCCACTCTCCTGCAATTGTTAAAAAAATCAGGCAAGGAGTTTGTTTTAAGGGAGGCCTTTTTTAAAAAAACTCATCCCTGAAGGCGTTTTTTTGCTTGATTGAAATGCACGCCCTTTCAAATTTAAGCAAGCATAACACAACTGCTGCCTTGCTTACAAAGAACTCTTTAAATCAGTGCTTTTTTGCGCGCACAAGGCCCAAAAGCGCAGGGCCTATCTTGTCTGGCGGAAGCACAAAGCGCGCAGCCCCCAATGCAATGGCCTCGCGGTTCATGCCAAAAACCGTGGAGCTTGCCTCATCCTGGCATATTGTAACAGCCCCGGCCCGGAAAAGGGCTTCAAGCCCCTTTGCCCCGTCCTGGCCCATGCCTGTGCAAAGTATGCCCGCAGCAGAGCTTCCCGCGGTTTTGGCAGCAGAGAAAAAAAGCGCATCAATGGAAGGGCAATGACCATGATGGGGCAGGGGGGCTTCCAAAAGGAGCCGATTGTCGCCCACAATGGTGGCCTGCCTTCCCTCCGGGGCCAGATACACCTTGCCCTGGGAAAGGGGGAGGGATTTTTTTGGAATAACCACATCCAGGGCGCAGAGCCGGTTGAGCCAGCGGGCAAGACCATCCAGAAAGCCGGGGCTCATGTGCTGGACCACCACCACAGGAGCCGGAAAATCCGCAGGAAGAGCCGACAGGATTTCCGCCAGGGCCTGGGGGCCGCCTGTGGAGGCGCCTGCCACCACAAGCCTTATCCTGGGGCAGGATTCGGAAGGATCATCAATGGGTGCGGCGGTTATGATTTTAAGATTCTGCCCTATTCTGCGGCGTTTCACCATTTTTACGCCGGCCATTGCACGGATGCCTGCAACAAGCTGCTCTGCAAGCGGGCCACTGGTCTTGTCCGGCAGCCCGAAAACCGCAAGCGCCCCTGCATCCGTCAGCCGGGGGGCAAATTCGTGTCCGGGGTTTTGGCTGCCTGGCATAAGGCAGATTATGGGCAGTGCCTGGCTTGAGAGTATGGTCCTTATGGTTTGAGCGGCCTTCACCTGATCATCAACAACCAGCACAACCACATCCGGGGAAATGGCGTTGCACCTGCGCCAGGCCCTTTCATCATCAGCAATAAGGGCGGCAGGCTCAAGGTCGGGCTCTGCCATGAGAATGGCTCCAATAAGCTGCCTTGCGAAAACTTCCTGCGCAATGACAAGCACCTGAATTTGCGCCTGGGCCATGTTTTTCCTTGTCGGCTGGTTGTCGTTTTTTTCTGGCAAAGCCGATGCCATACCTGACTGCTATATTTTCACCTGTCCCAAAAGCCTTTGCACAGCGTCCAGAATGGCCTGGGGGCCGCCCCTGTCCCTTGCCACAAAGGCGTCTGCCCCGGCATGGAGACCGGCAATCCGGGCTTTTTCGTCAAAATTATGTACCAGCAGCACAAGGGGGGTCTCAAATTTGTCCGGCTGGGAGCGCAGGGCCGTGGCAAGTTCACTTACGGCTATTTCGGGCTGGTCTGCCCGCGCAAGAAGAAGGTCTGCCCCCCGGCGGGCCAGAAAATCCTTTGCCGAAGCCGTGTCCGGCGCTGTGTGCGCTATCAGGCCGGCGTTTTCCAGAAGGCCCTTAAGCAGGCTGCGTGATGCCAGGGAGGCATCAGCCACGAGAACCCTTCTGGCTTTTTGCATCTGCGAATAAGACAAATAGGTACGGGTGGCGGTTTCATCGGGCCTGGCCTTGGCCAGATCCGCCAGGGACAGAATGACCACAACCCTGCCATCCCCCAGAATGGCCCCTCCGGCCACAAAGCGAACCCTTGCAAGCTGGCGGCCCAGGCTTTTTATGACAACCTCCTGGGTGCTGCCAAAGGAATCCACCACCAGGGCGAATCGCTTTTCCGCCAGAGCGCAGACAACCACGGGAATACGCGAGCCGGAAAAATCCGGGTCCGGCTCGTCAGGGGGCAGAAATTCCAGGATTCTGGCAAGGGATAAAAGGGGCAGGGGCCTGCCTTCAACAGTAACGGCGGGTTTGCCTTCCACAGTGCCTATGCTGCGGGGAGCAACCTCAAGAATGCGCTCAACCCCAAGGGTGGGCAGAGCCACGGTCTGGCCTGCTGTTTTGACCAGAAGCACCTGGCTTGTGGCAAGGGAAAGGGGCATTGTGAGGGTGAAGAGGGTGCCTTCGCCCGGCTCGGTTTCCACCTGAATCATGCCCTGGAGCTGCTTTAAGCTTTCCCGCACAACATCAAGGCCAACCCCGCGCCCGGAAATGTCGGAAACCTCGCAGTGGGTGGAAAACCCTGAAATGAAAATAAGCTCAAGGGCTTCCTCATCCGTGAACTGCCCGGCCTGCGCCTTTGTTATAACGCCCTTTTCAGCAGCCTTGGCCACAAGCTTTTTTGTGTCCATGCCCTTGCCGTCATCAGCAACATCAATAACTATTGCAGCCCCCTGCTGCTCGGCCCTTAACCAGATTGTGGCGCAGCGGGGCTTGCCTGCATCCTCCCTGGCCTGGGGGGGTTCAATGCCGTGATCCACGGCATTTCTCACAAGGTGCACAAGGCTGTCCTTGACAGAATCAAGCACCTTCCTGTCCACCTCCGTGTGCTCTCCGCTGATGGCAAGCTTCACCTCCTTGCCAAGATGCCTGGCAAGGTCGCGCACCATGCGGGGAAACTGGTCGAACAGGGTGGATACCGGCAGCATCCGCGCTCTGCGCACTCCGTCCTGAAGCTCCTGGGAGGCTAAAGCCAGCCTGTCGTGGTCAGCCGCAAAGCGCGAGCTTATCTCCTGCATCTGGGCGTTTAAGAGGGAAAGGTTTTCGCCATGTTTTTTAAGGTGGACAGCAAGGGCAGCCATGCCGGAATTTCCCGTTGCCTGGCCCATAACCCGGTTCATCAGGGGTGCAAAGCGGCTCCACTCCCTTTGCATGCGCCATATCTGGCGGCTTTGCTCCAAAAGCCTTGCAAGGCCCTGGCGCGCGCCCATGCGGGCCACCATAAGCTCGCCAAGATGTGCCATGAGGGCATCAAGCTTGGCCGTGCGTACGCGGATTGTCTCTTCCGCGCTGCCGGAGGAAGGCCTGGAATAAACACCGGCAGGCGGTCCGTCTCTGTCTGGTGCGGCAGGGGCAGGGGGCTGGCTTGAAGCGGCAGGAGACGGGTCTTTTTGCTGGGCAGGGGTATCCTGGCGTCTGGCAGGCACCGCGCTGGGTGCGGGGGACTGCATATCGTTCTCTGGATGAGGCTCCGGCGTGGTTTCCGGTTGAGGGTCGGGGGCATGATTCCGGGGCTGGGCAGCCTCATCTTTTTGGGGTGTTTGATTTTCGGAAAAGGCCCAGAGGTCTTCATCATTGCCAGCATCAGGGTCGTCATCATCATCCAAAAGCCCCCAGTCCTGGGCAGAAGCTATGGGGGCAGAGGCCTGGGGCGGCACAGATGGGCCGGGTTCAGGCTCACCAGAGGGAGCTGCTTTTGGCTTTGGGCCGGGCTTGTCCTGGGCAACAGGCTTTGGCTTTTGAGCAAAATCAGGGCCTGCCGCGGCCCGGTGAAGGCTGTCCAAAAGCCCGTCAATGCGCCCTGCCTCCAGGTTTTTATTTTCCAGGGCTGCGGCCATTGATTCAACAATGAAATCAACGGCCATAAAAAGCGTGTCAAAGGCCTGGGGAGAAAAATCTCCATCCGACCTGGCAAGGGATGCAAGCACATCCTCCATGCCGTGGGTAACAACCTCAATGACCCGCAGATTAACCGCCCGCGCCGCCCCTTTAAGGCTGTGGGCAGCCCGGAAAAGCTCCTCCAGAATACGCGCCCGCTCATCAGCAGGAGGGTTATCCTCCAGGGCCATGATGTCCGCGTTCAGGGCAGCGGCATGGTCTTCCAGCTCAACCTGAAAGGCTGCAAGCAGGCGCTGGCGCATGGGATCAGAATCGGTCATTATACCTTACAGTTTTTATCGGTACAGGCTTCAAGCTTTCGCTTAAAAAAAGCCTGACCTTGTGTTGTGCAAACCGCTTGCCGCAGGTCTGCCTTGTCAACAAACAATGGGGTCCCAGTGAGCCGTGCTTTTCCCCTTCACCCCAAAACCTCCGGGGCTGCTCCAGGGAGCCGTGCTTTTCCCTTTCAACCCCAGACCTTCGGGGCGGCTCCAGGGAGCCGTGGGCAAGGCGCACTTTGCGAGGAATGAGGGAGCATACTGTTGGTATGTGACCGAAATTCCGAGCGAAGTGCAACACAGCACACGGCTTTCTGGGGCCGCCCTGTATGAGAGGCCGCCCTTAAACTAGTTTATAGCGTTCGACTATCATGGAAAGCTGACTCGCCAGCGAGCTCAAATTCTCCGCCGCCGCCTCCACAGCCCTTGTTCCGGCCTCGCTTTGGGATGCAGCCTGGGTGATGCTTTCCATTGCCGAAGATATCTGATCCATGCCCACGAACTGCTCCTTGGTGGACACTGCTATCTGCTGGGCTGCAAGGGCTGCCTGGCCTATGCGGTCGTTGATGGCGTGTATGGCCTCGCCTGTGCTCTGGGTGAGCTGGCCGCCCTTTTCAGCCCGCCTTGTGCCTTCTTCCGTAACCTTTACCGCGCTGGATGCAGCCTTTTGAATCTCGCCAAGTATTTCACGCACCTGGGCGGTTGCTGCCTGGGACTGCTCGGCAAGGCTGCGCACCTCTCCGGCCACCACGGCAAAGCCCTTGCCTGCCTCGCCTGCGCGGGCGGCCTCAATGGCTGCGTTAAGGGCAAGCAGGTTGGACTGGTCTGCAATGTCATTGACCGTGGAGATGATTTCGCCGATGCGGTGGGTCTGCTCGGAAAGGGCGATGATGTTCTCGGCAATGGCAGCCACCTGCTCCTTGATGGCCTCCATGCCCTCCATTGTCTTTTCAACGCTTTGCAGGCCCGAATCCGCAAGCTGGGTGGATTCCTGAACCATCTGGGAGACATGGCGGGTGCGCTCTGCTGTCTGCTGGGCTGTCTGACGGACCTCCTCCACTGTTGCCGTGGTCTGGGTAACTGCTGCGGACTGCTCGGAAATGACCGCGGCCTGCTGGGTTGTGGAGGCAAGGATTTCTGCTGATGCCTCGTTTATGTTGTGGGTGGCCTGGCGCATCTGGCCGGTAAGCTCCTTCAAGCTGTCGTTCATGCGATTCAAATTCTCGCCCAGAAGGGCGATTTCATCGCCTGCGCCCTGGTTCTCCAGGTGGCCGGAAAGGTCTCCGCCGCCAACCCTTTCCACAAACTCAACATAGTGTCGAACGGATTGCTCCAGAATTTCCTTGTCTTTGCGCTCCTGCTCCATGGAGCCGGTAATCCTCTGCACCATTATATTGAAAGCCTTTGCCAGACGGCCAATTTCATCGCGGGAGCGGACACTGGCCAAAACCTCCAGGTTGCCTTCCGCAACCTCCTGGGCCGTATCCGTGATTTCCTGAAGGGGCTTTGTGAGGGTTCTTGCAATTATAAGGGCTATAATAAGGACAAGGGCAAAGACGGATACAATCATTCCCAGCATGATTTCCCGCAGGGAATCTGCTCCTGCCACAATGTCGGCCTGATCCTGGCGCACCACAAGCGCCCAGCGGGGGCCGTTGCGAAGCATGACCGGCGCGTATGCCGAGGCCAATGGCTGGCCTGCAAAGCCGGTAACCTGCATGATGCCCGATGCTCCGTCCAAAGCCTCGCGGACTTCCGGGCCGTCCATGCCGTTTCTGGAAATGTTGCCTGCAAACGACGCCTGCACAGAGCGGCCTGTTGGGTCTGCAAAAGAGTCCGAGCGCATGCGGAAGTCTTGCCCCACAAGCAGGGCGTCAACTGTGTCATCAAGGCCCTGACGCTGGCCCATTATGCCGACAATCTGCTCAATGGGCAGTTTGCCTGCCAGAAAATAGCGGCCCTGGTTCTCCAGATTAAAGGGGGAAACCACAAATGCTTCGGGCAGGGGGGATGCCGGGTCCACAAGGGTGTAATCCGTCATCAGGGTATCCCCCGACTGGGCGGCTCTTGAAAGGGCGCGGGCCAGGGGGGAGTCGCCGGAAGAGCCTTGCAGGGCGTTATCCCCCACCTTTACGGGCATTGCCCATGTAAACAGGACAGTTCCCTGGGGGCCTGCAAGCATAAGGCCCGAATAGCCCAAGTTTGCAGCAAGATTTGCCATAAGCCCGAAGGCCTCATCCAGCCGGGCTGGGTTTGGGCCTTCTTCCGGCGTAAAATCCTCGTCAGCAATCGGGCTTTGGGCCGCTGCTCCGTGCTGGATAACCCGCGTCAGGTTTG
>JAGVAW010000056.1 GCA_020060085.1 Desulfobacterales bacterium | reverse complement strand
TGGATGAATATTAACCCGTTTCCTGCAATTTTCGTTAACACAAACTGATAATAATATCAAGTAAATTTAATGGGTAATACCTTTTTCAGGGGCGACTAAGTTATGCCTCTTGCCTAAAAGGCCCCTTATCCTCTATAAATCAGGCATGAAGCCTTCTCCTGCATCGAGCCAAAGCCGCTATGCCAAAAGAAGGTAAAAAAATCCGCTCGTTGTGGATCAAAGCCCTTTGGGCGGTTCTTGGCGCATGGGCGCTGGTCCTGATTTTAATTTCCGGGGCGCTTATCCTGCTTGCCACCCGACCCGACCTTGCCGTGCCCCATGTCAACCGTCTGCTTGACGCAGGCCAGGGCAAGGGCGGCATAGATACCCTTGAGCTTGGTTTTTTCCCTCCCCGCATTGTTGCCAGAAATTTCAAGATGGAGCGCAGGGATTGGAGCCTTAATCTTGACCACCTCTTAATCCTGCCAGACATAAGAGCATACTTTGGCAAAGGCCCTTGGCTGGGCCGGGTGGAAGCCAAGGGCCTTTATCTGACCATAAGGCCATCGGAAACAGCAGCACCCTCCTCCCCAAGGCCCGGCCCATCCTGGACAGGTCCTCTGCAATGGCTCTTTGCCATGCGCGAGGCGGATATCATTGTGGAAAGCCTTTCCGCCCCTGCCGGACAGGGTTCCTTTTCCCTTGCCGCAATTCACATTCAAATTAGGCCTCAAAGTGAGGACTCCCGGCTTCTGGATATTTTGGGAGACATTGCCTACAAAGGGCCGCAAGAAAACACCCTTGAGATTTATTGCCGCATAACAGGCTCTTTTGACAAGGAAAACAATCTTAATGCCCGCCTGGAGATTTCCGAAGCCTTTGCAGATTTTGCTGACTACAAGGCCAGATTTGTTGCGAAGGCAAATCTGGTAATGAGCCCGGAAACAGCGGAGGTGACAGACCTTGCCCTTTTTGTGCAGCCGGGCGAAAACCCGCCCGGAAAGGCTGCCTGGCCCGGTGGAGAGATTGAACTTTTCGGGCATGGACTTGTGGAACCGCATACCCAACTTATTTCTTTCACCATTAAACAGCTTGAGGCCGGAAACTGGCTGTCTGCCTCCGGGCAGCTTTCCGGCAAACTACCCGACAAGCTGGAAGGCGTCATCCAGGGCCAGGTGACGGATACAGCCCTGGTGCTGGATGCTGAAAGGCCCATTTTGCCGCAAAGTGCCGCAGGTCTGACCCTTGACGGGCAGATGCCCTTTGAACTGCGCCTCAAGCCGACAGATAACGGCCAGGAGGCTATTCTCTGGCTGTGGCCCGAAAATCTTGAGCTTGGCTTTGAAGGTCTGGAAGCAGCAATCTCCGGGCGACTGGAAGCTGCCGGGCCTATTACCGGACCCTTCGGGTTTAATGGCCTTGTGGAGGGTAAGGCGTCCATGAGCCGCGGAGACTGGGCTGTCAACGGCCTTGTTTTCACTCTTCCCTTTGAAGGGGATGCCTCCCTTGTCAAGCTGCCGGAAATCCGGCTGGAAACAGCCCAAAACAGCATTACCCACAAGGGCAAAGCTATTCCGGCTGGCTCGCTGTCAATCCTGGCAACAGCAAGTGCAGGCACAGATGGGCTTCATTTAAACCAGGCAAGGATTTCTTCTTCCAGGCTTGGTGCAGCAGAAATCTCCGCCAAACTCAAAGACAATGACTACTCCCTGACTTTTGCGGGCAAGGGCTGGCAGGCCCAGGAGATAGCCCCCCTGGCTGCTTTTTTTACCAATAAACCCATAGCGTCCTGGCTTATTGAAGGTCCACTTGGGGCAACAGGCTCGTGGAGCAGCACCCAGGGTGGCGCCATAGAGGTGGTCATGAACGGGCTTTCCGGCAGTTCGCCCGATGGCCGGGGCCTGGGCCAGGACTTGGCTGGCAGCCTAACACTGTCTTTGGGTCCAACTTCAAAAGAGCCTGTTGATTTGCGCCTTAACCTCAACAAGGGCGAAGGGCTTTGGGACACCATTTACCTGGATTTTGGGGCAACCCCTGTGCGGGCATCCTTTGCGGGCAGGGTGCAGGCCCAAGAGGTACAAAACGGACGCTGCCTGCTGGAAATAGGAAAAATGGGAAGCCTTGATCTGGCAGGCAGAGCAGTAAAAAGGGAAGGGTTTTGGGATGTTGACTTTGATGCGAAGTCGCCAAACCTGGATATTGCTCCCTTTTTTGCAACCTTTGTGCGCGAGTCTCTTGTTCTTAAAATGCCAGCCATGGCGGATTTGAAAATCTCCGGCAAAGCCATAGCAAACATAAAAGTCAAAAAGCAGGGCAGTCAAGTAGGGATTGTGGGGGCTGTTGAGCTGGCCGACGGCAGGCTTGGCTTTGGCAATGAGACCCCGATCATAAAGGGCATGGGGCTTTCTCTCCCCCTTAAATACACCTGGGGCGGCACTTCTTATCTTTCAGATGCCCCTCTTTCCCGTGGACGCCTTACAGCAGAAGCCCTGAATTTGAAAACCGGAGAAATAAAAAATCTGGATACGGTATTATCCCTGTGGGAAAATCGGCTGGTGGTGGCCGAAAGGCTTACAATCCCGATTTACAATGCCCAGCTTGTCCTTGACGGCATTGAGGTACAGGACGCCCTTTCAAGCGATTTTACCGCCTTTTTCAATGCCCGTTTAAGCCCGCTGGATCTTGCCGCAATTCCTGCGGGCAGCATCCGCCTTTCGGGCTATCTGGGGGGCGACCTTGGCAGAGTGAAGGTCAACTCCCTGATGGCATCTGCGGAAAAGGGCCTTGAAGGCAGGCTTTTTGGGGGCAACCTTACCATTGATAATCTGGCTGTGGCCCGTCCTCTGGAAAGCGGGCGGACAATTATGGGGCAGGCGCAGGTGAACAAAATGGATTTGCACGAATTTTCAACAGCCCTGGGCATGGGGGTTGTTACAGGCCAGGTGGATGTCTCTGTGGATAACCTTGCCATTGCCCACGGACAGCCGGTTTCATTTAACTTTGCAATGCGTTCAACAGCAGATGCCAGCCGCCAGCGCCGCGTCAGCCTTGCTGCTGTGGACTCCATTTCCGTGCTTAGTTCCGGGACCGGGGTGGGCAGTCTTGGAGCGGGGATTCTTTACGGCATTTTTGATGAGTTTCCCTACAAGGAGCTGGGCTTTTCCTGCACCCTTGTCAACGATGTATTCTCCGTGAGCGGCCTCATAACAGAAGATGGGGTGGAGTACCTGGTTAAAAAACCTTTCCTGCGGGGAATCAATGTGATAAACCGTCAGAAGGAAAATAATATTGCGTTTTCGGATATGCTCCGGCGACTCAAGAGAGTTATGGGCAATCAAAAAGAGCCGGAAAACAGCATAAATTAGAGGAGGATGCACCATGAAAAAGCATTCCATAATCAAAACCGGCCTGTTTGCCCTGTTTGTGTTCACAGGAGCCTGCGTCACGGTCAACATCTACTTTCCAGCAGCCCAGGTGCAAAAGGCTGCCGAGCGGATTGTTGACGAGGTTTACCAGGGGGAGGTCCGTCCGGATGCCGAAACCGGAAAAATCGCGCCAGCCCTGAAGTATTTCCTATCCCTTGTGGGGCCTGCACCGGCCCATGCCCAGGAAGGACAGGATGCCACCAGCGTAAGCAATGCCAGCATCCGTGCGGAAAAGGAAATCATCACCTCAAATCATGAACAGTTGAAGCCCCATTATCAGAGCGGAACTGTTGGCATACAAAATGACGGCTACATAACCGTGCGCAGCGTAGAGGGCCTTGCCATTCGTGATGTGGCCACCCTGCGGCGGCTGGTGGATGCGGACAATCAGGCCAGAAAGCGCCTGTATGCGGCTGTTGCCCAGGCCCTGAACATAGAATCCAGTGAAGTTGACAGGGTTGCCAAAATCTTTGCAGACCAGTGGCGTGAAAAAGCCCCTTCCGGCTGGTGGATTCAGGATGACAAGGACAATTGGAGCGCAAAGCCATAAAGCGCAATCGACACAGCAGGCAAAAAAACTGGTTTTATTTTATGAGGCATAAAACAGTTGGTATGGGGATTGCGATTGCCCTGGCCCTTTTGCTGGGGCAGGCTTCAAGCGGATTTTTGCGCCCCTGCATGGGCGCGGTGGAGACAGACCCTTCCATGACCGCGCTGATGCTTGCCGCCAAAACCGGCGACTACCATGCACTGGTACGCGAGCTGGGCAAAAATCCGGACCTGGAAGTAACAAACAGCGATGGCGACACCCCCCTGCTCCTGGCAGTAGGGGAAGGCCATATGCTCCTGGTCACAACCCTCATCGAGGCAGGGGCCAATGTCAACGCCCAGAGTGGCAGATACGGTTACAGCCCCCTGATGCTTGCCGCATCCCAGGGCATTGTGCCTCTCATGCAAAAGCTTGTGCACGGCGGCGCGCAGATAAACGCCCGTAGCACAATGGGCCAGAGCGCCCTTTATCTGGCTGCTTTCAAGGGCCATTTTGAAGCAGCGGAATTTCTGATAAATGCCGGGGCAGATATAAATGCAAAGGACGAAGTCGGCCAGACGCCCCTTTACCTTGCTGCAGCTTACGGTCACGACAATCTTGTTTCCCTGCTCCTGGCAAAGGGGGCTGACCCCAACATTCATTCCGGCCCGGAAAAAAAGACCCCGCTTATAATAGCCTCTGCTGCAAACCAGGCCCAAACCGTGAAAAGGCTTTTGGAGTACCGCACCAGCGTTCACCTTGCAGACAAGGACGGCATGACAGCCCTCATGTGGGCAGCATCCCAGGGATTTTATGACATATGCCGGATGCTGCTCATGGCAGGGGCAAGCTTTGACATCACCGACAACGATGGCCGTTCCGCCCTTGCCTGGGCAGCCCAGAACGGCTACGGCGAAATCGTGGCCCTTATGCTGGGAAGCTCTTCCCGCTGAAAAAAGGCGCTAAAGCAACCGGCTCATGCCTCAAGCCATTTTCTCACAGCTCTGCGGGTGTTGTTCCAGGAATCATCCATGCGGGCCTTTATGAAGGCAAAGAAAATCTTCTCCATTATTTGAAGCGGCTTTTCAATCAGGGCCGCCTTTTCCAGCACCGCGCCCTCAATCTCATCCTCTGAATGGACAGGCCCTGTGGCAGGGGTACGCATTGCAGAAAAGGTCATGGTTTCGCCCTTTATGGAAAAGCGCCACTGGGAATCCCCAAGCTCCAGCTCCAGGTTGACATCTGTTACCAGCGCACCTTTTTTAAGGGCCATAAGGCCCTCTTCCATCTGGGCCTCATCGCCCCTTATGGCTATGCGCTCCACAGAATCCCGGCGTCTTTTTTCTGCAACAATCCGGTTGCCCACAGTTATGGTTACAGGCTCTCCAGCAGCTTTTTCAATCACTTGCGGCTCGTTTTCTGTTACAAACCAAAGCCAGGTGAGAAATTCGGGGCCTAAAAAGGAATAGCGGCGAAGGGCCACGGCAACATCCATCATGGTTTTTCACTCCACAAAAGGTGCGGGTACAAGTTTTTCAAGTGCTGACAGCTCATCTTCGTCAAGGCCTGCCGAAACCTGCGCCCAAGTGAATGGGTACAGGGGGATTAGGGTAACGCCAAAGCTCTTGAAGAAAAGAGATTCAAAGGCCTCGCGGGCAGCCTTCTGGGTGGAGAAGAAGAGCACAATGCCTGTATCCATGTTCCAGAGCACATCAAAAAAATAGGGAACCGGCGGCAGGCGCACAAAAAGCCGCATGGATACCTGCTCTTTGACCTCTTCCTTTTCATGCTTGGACAAAAATTCCCGGCCCGATGCTGCCAGGCGCTTCTGGGTCTCCTGCATGGCGTGCTGGCGCAAAACCTTTGCAGGCAGGTTTTTTTTGTCCATCCTCAAGGCAAAAACAAGGTAGGGGCCTATTACAATGTCTGCCTGGGTCATGTCCTGAACAAAGGCTTTCTCAAAACCGGCCCAGCCCAGGGTTTTTTCTTCAGGCTTGTTGTCAATGTCTTCCACCGTGTTTTGGGCAAGGGCCTGGCGCACGGTTTCCACAAGAGGCTCGGCAATGGGGCCGCTTATCTTGTAGCGGGTAAAGGAGCTGGATCCTGACAAAAGTCCCATGAAAAAAACCTCCTGAAAAGCAAAAAATCTTCTTAAGGGCTTTATGCCCCATAATAAAAAAGGTGAGGCCTCTATAGCCTTTTTTCTGTTTAAAGGACAGCCTTGTTTTTACAGATGAACAGGCAGGCTTTTATTTATGCAGATGCCTTCTGTAGATATGGCCGTGTCAAAAACAACGATTTGAACCCCGGCACTTGCCGCACGGCGCAGGGCTTTTCCCCAGTTTGGATCAATGGAGTCCGCCGGGGCAAAGGCAGATGCATCCATACGCTGGACAAGCAGAAAAATAAGCGCCCTGTGGCCCTGGCTCACAAGGGCGGTCAAATCCTCCAGGTGCTTTTTCCCGCGGGCTGTTACGGCATCCGGAAAAAGGGCAAGGCCCCTTTCAACAAGGGTGCAGTTTTTCACCTCCACAAAGCAGTCCCTGCGGTTTGGCGCGGTAAAGAGCAGATCAATGCGGGAGTGCTCAAAGACTTTTACTTCAGAGCGAACGCATGAATAGCCCGAAAGGGTTTCAATGGCCCCGTCCTGGGCAGCCTTTTTGACAAGGCGGTTTGGCACAAGGGTATTGACCCCCACCAGCGAGACACCCATGTCAATAAGCTCCCAGGTGTAGGGCAGTTTGCGGCCCGGCTTTTTGTGCAGCGAAAGATAAACCGGCCTTCCAGGCTCGCTGCACCCTTTCATGCTGCCGGAATTGGGGCAGTGGGCTGTTACTGGCCTGCCGTCATCTAAAATTACATCGGCCAGGAAACGCTTGTAGCGGCGCACAAGAAGGCCCCTTGCAAGGGGCGGCCAGTCAAGGCAGCCTGGTTTTGGGGAAGAAATGGCCAAAAAAATCACGAACAGCTTTTAAAAAGGAAGGCAGTTAAAGGCGGCACCGGGCAAAGAGCCTGGGCAATTTTCTACTTTTTAAGAAAACCCTTGCCGCACACGCATTTTTTCCCTTCATGGCCGTGCTTGCTGCACCACCAGCGGCCACAGGCAGAGCATTGGTAAAAAATTCTGCCGCTCTTTGTGCTTGTCTGGCACTCTGAACAGGTTACAGCCATTTTGCCATCCTTTTTGGACAAGGTTTTTTCCGGCAGGCTTTTCTATGTATTCTCCGGCGATTGCCTTTTGCCCGGCGCTCACACCTGGCGCACCAGATCTAGCATTTCACCCACCGCTGCTTCCAGGCCCACAAAAACAGCCCGTGAAATTATGGAGTGGCCGATTGAGAACTCGGCGATTTCAGGAAAATCGAAAAAGGCTTCCAGGGTTTTGTAGCCCAGGCCGTGACCTGCGTGGACAACAAGGCCCTGGGAATGGGCTTGGCGAGCTGCAAGGGCGATATGCTCAAAAAGCTGACTGCGCTCCTTTGGGGTGTTCGCCTCGCAAAAGGCTCCTGTATGAAGCTCCACCACATCTGCACCCACCTCGCTTGCAAGGCTTACCTGCCTTTGGTCCTGGTCAATGAAAAGGCTTACAAGAATGCCCTCCTTGTGAAGGGTCTCTATGGCATGAACAACTTCTTTCCGGTTGGCAGCAATATCCAAGCCACCTTCTGTGGTTATTTCCATGCGCCTTTCCGGCACAAGGGTGGCCTGATGCGGCTTGACCTTGCAGGCAATGGCAAGCATCTCTTCAGTGGGGGCCATCTCCAGAATCATTTTAGTACGCACAATCTGCCGGATAAGATAAACATCCCTGTCCTTTATGTGGCGGCGATCCCCGCGCAGGTGAACCACAACGCCATCCGCCCCGGCAAGCTCCACCAGAACCGCAGCATGAACCGGGTCCGGCTCGTTTCCGCCCCTGGCGTTTCTCAAGGTCGCCACATGGTCAACATTCACCGCCAATCCTGCCATGATATGAATAAATCCTTTCCATATTGTTGATGGATACGTTTTCTTGTTGTCATCCTGCAGGCCTGCAACTTACCAGCCTGAAAATATTGATGTGTAGGACTTCACACGGCCCGACAAAGGGCAAGAAGCTCGTCTGCCTTGCTTTCCATCTCCCGGCGCTGGCTTTGCGTGGCGTGATCAAAGCCCACAAGGTGAAGCACGCCATGCACAAGAAGCTCCTCCATGCGGCGGACAAGGCTTGTGCCTGCCTCTGCGGCCTCTTTTGCAGCCGTGTCCGCGCTGATGACAACATCTCCCAGGATTTCCAGGTTCAGTTGTCCGCCAATGCCTTCTGTCATGGGAAAGGCCAGCACATTGGTGGGGCCTTGCTGCCCAAGATACTGCCCGTTGAGCCGGGTCATCTCATCATCATCCACAAACGAGAGACTAAGCTCGGCATCATCAAAGCCCAAGGCGCTTAAGAGGGTCTTCGCGCTGGCTGTCATCCTTTTTTTCAGAATTTTGTGCCGGTTTTGCCGGTTGTCTATCAGAACTGCCACTTGCTTTTTTCCCCTTTCCGTTGGCCCTGGTCCCTGCTGGCTCATATTCCACCCGGTGGTGGTAGATTCCAGCCAATATCTTGTTGAAACTCTTGGCAATCTGGTGCAGGTCCTTCAGGGTGAGCTCGCATTCGTCAAGCTGACCATCGGAAAATACCTTGTTTATGAGCCGCTGAACAAGCCCCTGAATCCGGGCCGGGGTGGGGTCTTCAAGGGTGCGGGAGGCCGCCTCCACCACATCTGCAAGCATCACAAGGCCTGCCTCCTTTGTCTGGGGCTTGGGGCCAGGATAGCGGAAATCATCCACCCGCACGGCATCTTCGCCCCGTAGCTGCTTGGCCTTTTCATAAAAAAAGGCGATTATGCTTGTGCCGTGGTGCTGCTGGATGGCATCCACAATGGGTACACCAAGCTTGTGACGGTTGGCCATCTCCACGCCGTCCCGCACATGAGCGATGAGAATCAGCGCGCTCATGGAGGGGGCAAGCTTGTCGTGGCGGTTTTTGCCCGGCACCTGGTTTTCTATAAAATAAAGGGGTTTTTTAATTTTGCCTATGTCGTGATAATAGCCGCAGACCTTTGCAAGCAGGGGGTTTGCATTGATTTCCGCTGCTGCGGCCTCCACAAGGGAGCCTACAATCACGCTGTGGTGGTAGGTGCCGGGGGCCTCTATCATCAGACGCCGCAGAACAGGACGGTCCAGGTTGGCAAGCTCCATGAGCTTGATGTCCGTGGTATAGCCCATTGCAATTTCAATAAGGGGGGCAATGCCTGCTGTGAGCACCCCTGCAAACAGGCCGCCCACCATGCCTGCGGCCAAGTCGTAAAGATGAGGTGTTCCCAGAAGTGGAGCGCCTTTGGCCAGATAAAGGACTGTGATGAGCACTGCCTGAAGCAGGCCGATGAACACGCCTGCCTTGACAAAAACATTGCGCTCCCGGCAGGCCCTCACCCAGTATGCTGCAAGGCTGCCTGAAACAAGAAAGTAAACCCAGGTTTCAAAGGGCTGGCCAAAGAGAACCGAAAGGCAGAAGGTTAGCACGATGACAAAGGGCAGGGCTGCGCCCAGCCCCAGAAAGAGGCACAGAATCATTGGAGCTGCGGCCAGGGGGGCAGCCAGAATAAGAGGCGATGGGAATGGCGGATAAGCTGCCTCGTGGGGCACGGATGCAATAAGCTCCATAAAGCCCCTTGCAAGAAGGAAAAAACCCGCCAGAACAATGCAGATGAGCGCCACATCCTTTATTTTCTGGTCCCTGGTTCGGCGGCCAGGCCTGAAATATATGAAATAAAAGGTGAAAAAGAAAATCAGCAGCAGGGCGCCTATGCCAAGGCTCCGGGCAAGTATGCGCTCCGGCACAGCCTCGGAAACCAGAGCCGAAAGCTTGAGAAGATGCTCTTGGGTAATCCGCTCGCCCTCACGCAAAAGCATTTCTCCGGATTTAACCTGAAAAAACACTGGCTTTGCGTTTTCGCTGGCCATTTGCCGCCGAGCAGAAGTTTCTTGAGGGTTCAAGAAAATGTTTGGCTGGGATAAGAGGCGTTGTGAAAAATCAACTACCAAATTAAGGCGATTATAGTTCAAATCCCTTAACAGAGGGTCCCCTACAACCCGGACCATTGTCTTGGCCTGATCAATGCTGTAAAAACGCCGCAGCCCGGTTACAACCTGCTCGGTCTGGCTTTTTATGTTGCGAAGGGTCACCCCCCTGGGCAGCTCCTGGATAAGGGCCTCCTTGTCCGCCACAACCCCGTTATCCATGACGGTCTTTACTATCTGGCCGATGAGGGCGGCAATGGCCGGATCAAAGTTTTCCGAAACAAGAAAGCTGTAAGCACCTTCCGGCACCTCGATTCCAAGGTTTGCCTCAAAGACGCTTCTGTGGGCCATAAGGGCCTGCCGGGGGGTGGCGTAGGCAGGAGGGGCTGGCGCTGCAACAGGTGTAAGGCCTTGGGCATCTGCCCTGGCTGCAAGAACCTGCTCGTGACGGGCAAGGGCTTCCTGGTAAGCCTTCTGGGCTGCCTGCTGCTCTTCCAGAACCCTGCGGGCTTCTCCAAAGGCCCTGTTTACCTGGCTCACTATCCTGACCCCAAGGCCCTCGTCAAAATCATATACAGTAAGGACTGCTTGAGCAGCCTTTTCCCGCGCATTCTGGGTGGCAGCGGCATCCTCTGCCAGGAAATCCTTGGGGGCCTTGATGTTTTTCTCGGCCACATCGCCAATTCGATAAGTCGGCGGCACCATCACCAGATTTGGATGGATGATGACCGTGAGCACAACGGCCAGGGCAATGAACATGAGTACGGCCAGCCGGTCTTCAACAGGGATGGCGCGAAAACTTTTTATGGGGGATATTTTTTTCATGGGGTTGCAGGCTCGTGCCTGTCACGCTTTTTCCTTTTCCATGTCCAGCCTCTCATAGGCATCTATGATGTCCTGAACCAGGCGGTGCCTCACCACATCCTGCTTGCTGAAAAAGGCAAAGCAAATGCCCTCTATGCCCTGAAGGATGCGCTTAACCTCCACAAGACCGGACCCCTTGGACTGGGGCAGGTCTATCTGGGTGATATCGCCCGTGATGACGGCCTTGGAGTTGAACCCTATGCGCGTTAAAAACATTTTCATCTGCTCGGATGTGGTGTTTTGTGCCTCATCTAAAATGATGAATGAATTGTTAAGGGTCCGTCCCCTCATAAAGGCAAGGGGAGCAACCTCCACAACTCCCTTGTCCATCCAAAGGGCAGCTTTTTCAAATGGAACCATGTCATGAAGGGCGTCATAAAGGGGCCGCAGGTACGGGTTGACCTTCTGGGCCAGGTCTCCTGGCAAAAAGCCCAAAGCCTCTCCAGCCTCCACAGCGGGCCTGGCAAGGATAATTCTGTCCACCTGGCCCTTGGAAAGGGCTGTGACAGCCATTGCCATTGCAAGATAAGTCTTGCCCGTGCCGGCAGGGCCTATGCCAAAAACAAGGTCGTGCGCCCTTATGGCCTCGATGTACTCTTTCTGGCTGCGGCTTTTGGGGCTTATGGGCCTTTTTTTGGCACTTAAGCACACCGTATCTAAAAATATGTCTTTCAATCTTGCCCTGTGGTCTGCGGCAAGGGCGCGGATTGCATGGTCAATATCATGGGGATAAAGGGGATAGCCCTCTTTAAGTAGGCCGTAAAGCTGGCGCACAATGTCCTGGGCCAGGGCGACAGTTTCAAGCTCATCTCCCGAAAAGATGACCTTGTTGCCCCTGGCGTGCACCCCCACGGAAAGGGCTTGGCTTATGCGGGCAAGATGGCTGTTGTGCTCGCCGAAAAGCCGCCGCGCCAGATCGTTTTCCTCAATAACCAGGCTTGTCTCCTGGTTTTGGGTCTGCTGTTTATCGTTTTCCAAAATACAAAAAGCCTCTGCCTTGAAGAAATGAACCCATCCTCTAACTGATATTCATAACAAAGGGCAACGGGCAATGCAATCTCAAAGCCTTTATTTCCCTACCCTTGTACAGGGATTTATGTGGCGATCACCACCCTGCCCTTAAAAAAAATATGCCGGGTTCCCGGCAGGCAGCAATCTTTAAATCAACGGACCGCAAAAAATCTGTCACAAAAAAAACATAAAAAATCAACCTATTAAGCATAGTGATGTGAGTAGCGCCTAGTACCTTTTAATAATCTGCTCTGTTACTATTGCCTGGAAATGGCTGTTTGGTATGACCAAAAAATCCTACTCAATACTGATTGATTCCCCTTAAGCCGGGTGTAAAATACCTATACTCGCATCTCGCGAAAGCCGATGACACTCCCCAGGCCGTGGCCCCCGTGTCCAAAAACTCGGCCGCTCGTCATCGGCGCATGGCGAGGCCTTCCCCCAGAGGCCTCGAGAGCCGGTGCAGCAGCCCCAACCCGGGGGGCGGCTGCACCGGCCCCCTCCCAAAAGATTTACCGATCTTGTGCTTGAGACTCCGGGTAATCTTCTGGCGGGAACAAGGGGTCCACGCGGGAGCCCTTTAAGCCCGGCAAAATGATTTTAACGGTTTCTCAAAGCTCAAGAAAAGGCCCCTTTATCAAAAGGGGCTTTTTTTTGCCTTTTTTGCCAAAATTTTTCCCTTTAACAAAGCAGGCAGCAAGACCGGCAAATCCTTTACAGTCCTTTTGTTTGACTTGGCGGTCCGGCTTTACTATTCTCTGACAAAAGGCGGGTACAGTAAAATTTTTCAGAGTGTTAAAATGATGACCGGCCTTTTTTGGGCCTGTTTTCTTTTTGTGTTTTTGCACTGATAAAGAGCTTGAAGGTGCCGGGCAATAAATCATGGATAAAATTGAAGTCACAGGCGGGCATTGTCTCAAGGGAGAGGTGGCTATTTCCGGCGCAAAAAATGCGGCCCTGCCCATTTTGGCCAGTGCGCTTTTAACTGATGGCCCCTGCGTTATGGACAATGTGCCCGATCTCATGGATGTGCGGACAACCATGGACCTTTTGGGCCACCTGGGCGCAAAGGTTTCGCGGGATAAAACCACCGTAACCGTTGACGCATCCGGCGTAAATGAGCCGGAAGCTCCATACGAGCTTGTGCGCAAAATGCGCGCCTCAGTGCTTGTTTTAGGGCCTCTCACAGCCCGGCTTGGCAGGGCAAGGGTTTCTCTGCCTGGAGGCTGCGCCATTGGAGCCCGCCCCATTGACCTGCACCTTAAGGGCCTGGAGGCAATGGGGGCAAAGGTGTTACTGGACAAGGGCTATGTGAATGTAATCGCCCAAAGGCTTGTGGGCGCGGAAATCTACCTTGACATCCCCACCGTGACCGGCACGGAAAACCTCATGATGGCCGCTGCCCTGGCAAAGGGCACAACCGTTTTGCGCAATGCTGCCAGGGAGCCGGAGATAACAGCCCTGGCAGACACCTTGAATGCAATGGGTGCCCAGGTTTCCGGAGCAGGAACGCCGGTTATAGAGATAATCGGCAGAGAAAAGCTCCATGCCGCCAACGCCACCATCATCCCCGACCGCATAGAGGCAGCAACATTCATGGCCGCTGCTGCCATAACCAATGGGGATGTCCTGGTAAGGGGGGCAAAAAGCGCCCACATGGGGGCGGTTATCGAAAAAATGGTTGAAGCAGGTGTGGTGGTGGACGAAGTTCCGGAGGGCTTAAGGGTGCGCGGCCCGGCAACCCTGCAAAGTGTGGATGTAAAAACCGCGCCTTTTCCAGGCTTTGCCACTGATATGCAGGCCCAGTTCATGGTGATGATGTGCCTGGCAAGCGGCCGCTCCACAATAACGGAAACCATTTTTGAAAACCGCTTCATCCATGTTTCCGAGCTTACGCGCTTGGGCGCGGACATAAGTATTGTACGCAACAGCGCGGTGATAAAAGGCGTTGCCTCACTCAAAGCCGCTCCCGTAATGGCCTCGGACTTGAGGGCCAGCGCCTGCCTGGTGCTGGCAGGCCTTGTGGCCCAAGGCTCCACCCTTATCAACCGGGTTTATCACATTGACCGGGGCTATGAGTCCATTGAAAAGAAACTCTCCGGTCTTGGGGCGCAAATCCGCAGAATTCGATAGGCCCCTTGCCCGTCCGCTGATTGTCTGGTTTGCCTGCCTGGCTGTCGGAATCTGGTCTGGCTGGCATTTTCCCGGCTTTGCCCCCTGGGCCTTGATAATCGCCATTGTTTCGGGGACTGCCTGCATTTTTCTTGTGAGCAGAAACCGGGGCAGCCTTGTTTTCCCCATCCTTCTCTTTATGGGGCTTGGACATATTTCCATCCTGCCCTGGTCTGCCCCAAACCTTGAGCCGGAGCATATCTCCAACCATTTGTTGCACGAAAATCCTGTTGGCATTGTCGGCATTGTTGATGAGCGCCCCAGGCAACTGACAGATCGAACCCGCTTTGTTGTTAATGTGGAAAGCCTTTTGGCCAATGGAAAGACCCTAAAGGTAAATGGCCGCATTCAGGCAACCGTGCGCCCTGGGGTTAGCAACCTTTTGCAGGGCGACAAGGTTTTATTCGAGGCCAGGCTAAACCCGACAAGCAACTTTAAAAACCCTGGGGCCTTTGACTACGAGGGTTTTTTGCAGCGCCAGGATATATGGGCGACTGCCTCTGTGAGAGGCGGGCCAAAGGGCCTTGTCTGGATGGAGCAGGCAAGTCCGGGAGTTTTGGAAAAGTTCCGCAGGCAGGTGAAAAAAATAATCTCCCAGACAGCCAAAGACGATGCTTTGGCTCTTCTTGAGGTTCTTGTTTTGGGGGAAAGAGATGCGCCATCCAAGGACCTGCGGGAGAAATTCTCAAAATCCGGCACTACCCATGTTCTTGCAATTTCCGGGCTTCATGTGGGCATGGTGACGGGAATTGTATTTCTGCTTTTCCGAAAGCTTCTTCTTTGGTGGCGGCCAGTTGCAGAAAACGGTATGGCCTGGCGCATTGCCGCTGTAATGGCTCTGATTCCGGCCTTTTTCTATGCAGCCCTTGCAGGTATGCCGCCTTCCACCCAGCGGGCCATATTCATGGTGGCCGTCTTTTTTCTGGCAACCTTTGCCTGGCGGCCCTACAACTCATTGAATACACTGGGGGCTGCGGCCCTGGCCCTTGTCATTATCCGCCCGCCCATTCTTTTTGACCTTTCCTTTCAGTTGAGCTTTTGCGCTGTTGCAGCCATTCTTGCAGGCACGGGCCGCATAAGCAATCTTACAGCCAGCCCTGGGCGCGGACAAAAAACTCCTTTTTACAAGCGACTTGGCAAAAGGGCGCTTATGCTGCTTTTTGTGAGCGTTTTTGCAATTTTGGGCACAGCGCCCTTTGTGCTGCGGGCCTTTTACAGCATAAGCCCCTATGGGCCTTTCTCCAACCTTGTCATGATTCCCCTGCTAGGCCTTTGTGTGTTACCCCTTGGCCTTCTGGCAGCCCTTGCTGCGCCTGTTTTTCCCTCTGTATCCCTGTGGCTCATGGGCCTGGCAGCCCTTGGAGCGGAGTTGATGGCAAAAACAGCCGGTTTCTTTTCCTCGCTGCCATTTTCATGGGTCATGCCCCTTTATCCGGGCGTGTTTGAAACAATCTGCTATTTTGCGCTTCTAATCTGCCTTGTGCATCTTGGCAGGTCAAAAATGGCGTGCATCGCCCTTGCGGGCATTCTTGCCGTAATTGCCATAAACGCCGGGTACTGGATTTACGAGCGGCATTTCAACACCAGCCTGCGGGTTACGGTGCTGGATGTGGGAAAGGGCAATGCAGCCTGCGTATGCCTGCCCAAAGGAAAGGTGATGCTTGTGGACGGCGGCGGCTTTGTAGGGGCGGGCATGAGCTTTGACACTGGCGAAAAAATTGTGGCCCCCTTTTTGTGGAGCAAAAAAATCCGCAAGGTTGACATTGTGGCCCTTTCCCATCCCCACCAGGATCACATAGGCGGACTGCCCTTCATTGTGCGCAATTTTCGGCCAGATGAGGTGTGGATGACAGGCCAGGAAGCATCCCTTGCAGCATGGGGTGAGCTTATTGACGCCTGTAAGGAAAAGAATGTGCCCGTAAAAACCATAGATCAGCTTGAAAGCGGCCTATTTTTTGCTGGGGCAAGGGTGGAGGTGCTCCATCCCCAGGCCGCTGATGAGCAAGGCTGGCGGCCTGATAAGGATCTGAACAACAACTCCCTTGTGCTGAAAATTTCCCTGGGAAACACCAGCTTCCAACTGCCCGGCGACATACAAAAAAGGGCTGAAGACAGAATGCTTGACCGGCTGCTGCCGGAAAAACTTGCCTCAACCGTGCTGGTTGTGCCCCATCATGGCAGCAGCACCAGCAGCCCGCAGCAGTTCATCGATGCGGTAAAACCGCAGGTGGCGATAATAAGCGCGGGAAGCCGCAATTTTTACGGGCTTCCCCACCCGGATGTGGTGGAGCGTTACAGGCAGAGCGGCACTCTTGTGCTGGAAACCGGCATACAGGGCGCTGTGCAGATGAAAACCAGAGGAGAATGGCTGACGGTTGAGGCCCCTTACAGGCAGCGGCTTTCGCACCCAAGGGCCTTGACTGCAACTAGGCTGGAAACGCACTCATTGAGAGCCGTGGCACTTGATGCCGGGCAGTAAGGGCAGGGTTTAGCCCCTGCCTCCAACCGCCATCACCCGGCCCTTTCCACCTTCACCCATTGGCCGTTTAGGGCTGCCATGCCGCACATTGCATCAACAGCCAGAAGGCTTGTAACCTCGTTGATGCAGGCTCCGGCGTGCTGGCCGGCAACAGAGAGCCTTGCGCCGGGCCGGTTGTGGCCCCAGCCGTGGGGAATGCTGATAATAGATGGCATAATGTCATGGGTCAGCCTTGCCTGCACCTCAAATTGGCCGCAATCCGAAGAAACCCTTATCAAATCCCCGTCCTCAATACCCCGCGTCTTTGCGTCCTCCGGGTGCATCAGGGCTGCAAAGGGGTTGTTTTCCATTAACTTTGAATAATTGTGCAGCCACCAGTTCATGGATTTATTTGTTCTGCGGCCCACAAGCTGCAAAGCGCCTTTTTCCGGCGAAGCATCCTTGCCAAAGAAATGCTCCTTGAGGCGGGCAAGGTCATCCAAACAGGGTTGGGGGGCCAGATCTATCTTTTTGTCCGGGGCATAAAGCCTTTTGGGCAGGCAGGGCACAAGGGGGCCAAGATCAATTCCGTGGGGAAATTTGCGAAGCTTTTTAAGGGTAAGGCCCTTGCCGCGGGGTTTTAACCCGGAGCCGTAAGGCCCTGTGCGGATGAGAAGATCCAGCACCCGGCTTGGCTGGCCAAGCCCGGCAAAAAAGTCGGCTGCCGGAATGCCTTTAAGCCGCGCGGCAATGCCCAGGATGATCTGCCAGTCGTGGCGGGCGCTTTTGGGGCAGTCAAATACCGCCTCCCCAAACTTTGCCTTGTTGTGAACCATCAGGGCTTCTGTGGCCAGAGAAAAAACCTCGTGCTCCAGGGGGGTTGAAATGGGCAGGATAACTGTTGCATGGCGGGTGGTTTCATTTATGTAGTAATCCACGCACACCATGCCTGTCAGGGAGCTCAAGGCCTTTTCCACCTGCCTTGTGTCTGGTGACGAAAGGCCCATGTTGGTGCCGATTGTTAAAAGCCCCTTAACCTGGCCCTTGCCGGGTGTTAAAATCTCGTCATACAGGGCAGCAGCAGGCAGCTCGCCGGAAAATTCCGGCAGCCCCGAAACCCGGCTTTTATAGCGGTTCAGGCTGCCCGAAGCCCCGGCTTTGGCAATAAGAGGAACCGCATCCACCACAGGCCGGGCAAACATAAGGCCTCCAGGCCTGTCCACATTGCCGGTTATAAGGTTTAGCGCAAAAACAAGCCAGTTTGTAAGCCCGCCAAAAAGCTGGGCGCATATCCCCATGCGGCCATAGCAGGCGGCTGCGGGGGCCAGGGCGAAATCGCGGGCCAGTTGCCGGATTGTTTCTTCCGGCACGCCGGTAACAGGCGAAACAATCTTGGCAGGAAAGTCCATTGCCGCCAGCCGAAGCTTTTCCATACCCTTCATGTGGGAAAAAAGCCGTCCGGGTTTTACAAGCCCCTCGCCAAAAAGGGTGTTTATCATGGCAAGAAGCAGCAGGGCATCGGTCCCGGGGCGGATAAAGATATGCTGGTCCGCGGCCCTGGCGGTTTTGTGGCGCCTTGGGTCAACTGTTATGAGCCTGCCGCCGCGCTCCTTCAAGCCGGAAAGCCTGTTGGCCATATTGCCCACAGACATCATGCTGCCCTGGGAAACAAGCAGATTGCTGCCAAAAACAAGAAAATGGCTTGTGCGCTCAAGGTCCGGCACCGGGACCATTGCCTGATTGCCGAATACAAGGTAGGCGGCCACCATTGTGGGAAGCTGGTCAACGCTGGTGGAGGAATAGCGGTTGCGCGTTTTCAAAGCAAGAATAAGGGGCAGCATGGAAAGCAGAAAGCCATGCGAATAGGCATTGGGATTGCCAAAGTAAAGGGCCACAGAATCCCTGCCGTGGGCCTTCTGGATGCCCCGGATAAGAGCCGCAGACCTGTCAAGGGCCTCGTCCCAGCCTATGGGCTTCCATTCGCTGCCGGTTTTAAGCACAGGGGTTTTAAGCCTGTCCGGGTCCTCATGCAAATACTTTAGCGCCCTTGCCTTTGGGCAGATATGCCCTTTGCTGTGGGGGTCGTTTTTGTCGCCTGTTATGGAGAGTACGCGCCTGCCGTCAGTTTTTACCACAAGGCCGCAGGCGGATTCACAGAACGAGCAGGGACGGAAAAAGGTTCCTGATTTTTCTGACATGAAACAACTTCCCTTTATGGAGCGCTGCTGTTATTTCCCCAAACCCGGTGTGTTGCCGGATAATCTAAAAAGACCCCAAAAATAAGGCACACATCTTTTTATAATAGCAAAAAACAAGCTCAAAGCCCATTTTTTTGTAGGGAAATTTTGCGTCTGCCGTGCCAAATCAAAGGCCTATTCCCCTTTTTTGCAGGAGTCGTGCGAGCAGCCGCAGCCCGGCAAATCAGCAGCACAGGCATTTTCGGGTTTTTTGCCGGAAAAACGCCTTGCAAGCGCCCGGTAAACAGGGCCTGCGGAAATGACTGCCAGCACAAAAAGCCCGGTCCATTTGAGCCACAAGGGCATAAACTCCCCGGTTTGGCCTGCAAGGGCCTTGGTGCTCAATCCAAAGGCAGCGTAAACCACATCCAGGGCCAGCCCTAAAGCAACCGCAAAAAAGGCTATTGCCGCCAGATAAATGGCAGCAGCCCTTTTGCCAAGCACCCCTGTGAGAACCGTGAGGGTTGTAACATTTGTGGCCGGGCCGGAAAGAAGAAAGACAAGCGCGGCCCCGGGGCTTACCCCCATCATCACAAAGGCTGCGGCAACAGGTGTGGAGGCTGTGGCGCATATATATATTGGTATGCCGATAGCCAGCATAACCAGCATGGATACAATTCCGCCGCCCAGATATTTGCCTAAAAAGTCTTCCGGCACAAGGGCCATAACAATTCCCGCAAACAAAATGCCGACAAAGAACCACCCGGCCATGTCTGCCCAAACATCCCCAAAGGCAAACCCAAAACCTGCTTTGGCTTTCTCCATAAAGCTGTGGTGCTTTTTGTGGATGGCTGGATCGCAGTCAATGCCATCACAACAGCCGTCCACAGTGCAGGAGAGATCCGGCAAAGCAGGCGCAATTTGCTGTCCGGAGGATCTGCCCAGCAAAATTTCCGCAATCCCTGCGCCTATGGCTGTTATAAAGGCTGCAAGGGGCCGGGCAACGGTCATCACCGGATCCATGAGCGCATAGGTGGCGGCAATGGAGTCAGCTCCCGATTCCGGCGTGGACACAAGAAAGCTGGTTAGTGCGCCGCTATCTGCCCCCTGCTTTTTTAAGGAAACCGCAACAGGCAGAACCCCACAGGAGCAAAGGGGCAGAGGGATACCCAAAATGGCAGCCTTGAACACGGACTTGAAACGGCCGGAGCCTGCCCCCAGGTGTCTGGAAACAAAGGCCGGGTCAAAAAAGACCCGAAGCATTCCGGCAACCAGAAGACCCATCAGAATATAGACGGATGACTCCAGCAGGAGGTTAAAGGCATTTGTAAAAGCAGCATTTATAAATGGCATTGGAAAAATCCTTGAAGTCTAATTTTTTGTGTCGCGGGAAAGGACAGGCGGCAGCTCTTATTCACGGGCATGGGCCAGTCCGATTTCAAGCAGATGGCGAACATGGTCGTCATCCAGGCTGTAATAGAGAATCTGGCCTTCCCGCCGGGCCTTTACCAGAAAACGGTCTTTAAGCCGCCGAAGCTGGTGGCTTGCGGCAGATTCGGAAATTTCAAGAAAAGCCGCCAGATCGCAAACGCACATGGGCTCATTTTGCAGAGCAAGCAGCATTTTCAGGCGGGTGGGGTCGGCAATGGCCCCGAAAATGCCTGCCATCCTTATAACCTCATCCGGCAGGGCAGCGGTTTGGCGCGCCCTTTCCACTCTGTCAGCATGGATGCAGCGAACCTGGCACCTGTCCGTTTCCTGGTGTGATTTTCTTTTGTTAGTCATTTTCCCCCTGTCAAAAGCTTCCTGTCTGGATTTAAACAAAAAAGGACCCGATTCCCCTTGAGTCTGCTGCGTTAAAATTGGCACGCCTTTGTTTTGATGCCGTCGGGCCTGCTTTTGGGAGCCTCATCTAAAATCATCCTTAAAAATGCCACTTTTCCTGTTAGCTTATGGGCCGCCCTCTCCCGGTCATCCCATCAATATATGAACATATACTCATATATTTAATCACCAGCCATCTGTCAAGCACGAAAAATTTGGCCAGCAAAATAAGTTTGAAAAGCATAGGTAGTTGCAAGGCCTCCCGGCTTTCGGGGAGCTGCCTGGCTGGTTATGAGACACAACAAAAATAACTTCACGGGATTGACAAGAAGGCGGCAATTCTTTAGCATCCGAAAACTTCGCCGGAGTGGTGAAACTGGTAGACGCGCTGGACTCAAAATCCAGTGGGCGCAAGCCCATGTCGGTTCGATTCCGACCTCCGGCACCAGAGCAATAACAAAGGGTTGGCCGTTTCCGGCTAGCCCTTTTTTATTGCCCAGAACGCCCTGAAAGCACCTGATTGTGCCCGTAGCTAAAAATTTTAGCCCGGATTATTCACAAGTTCGATTTGTACAAGAAGAGCAAGGAAGGAAGAGTGAAGCTGCACTCTTGTATCGCCATCCTCTTTCTGGTGTCGCTGTCCTGCAAATTTTAGCTTGCCCCCAGAGTGAAAAATTCCGCTGCTTGAATACTCTTGCGTCAAAAACAAACTGCATCTTCGGTCAAGCCCAAAAACAACGGGCCTATCTATTTAAAAATATTTTATATATTGCTCATAAGCAAATTTTTTCATAAATTATTCGAGGCCCGATGAACTCAAATTCCCTTACAAAGACGCCAGATATACAGACACAATCCTGTCCCTGTCATCTCAACAAAAAGCCTTCGCAATAAAAAGAGGGGGAAACCATATAAGGGTCAGGTTTTTTTGAAAGGGCTGCGGAGAAAGCTCTAAAGTTTCTCCCTAAAAAAAAGAGGG
>JAGVAW010000286.1 GCA_020060085.1 Desulfobacterales bacterium | reverse complement strand
TGGATGAATATTAACCCGTTTCCTGCAATTTTCGTTAACACAAACTGATAATAATATCAAGTAAATTTAATGGGTAATACCTTTTTCAGGGGCGACTGATTAAGGTCCGCTTTTCGAATTACCTGGACATGGATTCCGCCTGACAGCAGCCAATTTTTCGACAAGGTTGTAGGCATTAAATGACCACAACCGCTCTATTTGGTCGCAACTTGACAGGAAGTTTCAAAAAAATGCGGGGAAAGAGCCTTTTGGAAAGACCCCTCCCCCGCATAAACAAAGCCAGAAAAAATCGTGTGTTCCTGCGCCGGATTGCTGCTTAAAAAGCCCTTAACTGCCGCCTATTCAGGATTGATTATTTCCGGGTTTTTCAAAAACACCTTGTCTGCGGCTATTTCACGCAGGGCGGTCACCACATCCTCGTTTTTGGATGTGCTGATGAGATATTCGGAGCCTTCCCGCATCTGCCGCACGCGGTTTGCAGCCATGTGAACCAGCACAAAGCGGTTGGGCACGCGCTTTAAGCAGTCATCAATTGTTATTCTTGCCATTTTTTTCTCCGTAAAAGTTTTTATCAGCCCACAAAGAGGGCTGTGCCTGCAAAGAGGCAATAAGTTACATCAGGTACCATTAAAGAGCTTAACCGGGCCAAAAAGCAAGCAAAAAACCGCCAAGGGCCAAATATATCCTTAAACCCTGTTCAAGCGGCAGGGCTGTTTTACCCTGCAAAGCCTGCTTTAGTGCCCCTGCCGAAGCTTAAAGCAAAAGCCTCTTGCAGGAAAAGGCATCTAACGCCTTAAAGGATTTCAACAACACAAAACCTCTTGGTACCCGATGGAGTCTGTACAACCACATCGTCATCAGGCTTTTTGCCAAGAAGCGCCTTGCCCAGGGGAGAAGTGACCGATATCTTGCCGTTTTTGGCATCAGATTCTTCAGGCCCCAGAATCTGGTAGGTCACTTCCTCTTCTGTATCCAGGTTTTCCAGAAGAACCGTGACGCCGAAAACCACCCTGTCGCGCGGGGCGTTTTTGGGGTCTATTATCTGGGCTGCCCCAAGCTTGTACTCCAAATCCCGTATGCGGGCGTCAATCATCCCCTGCCTTTCCTTGGCAGCGTGGTACTCCGCATTTTCGGAAAGATCGCCGTGGGCCCTTGCTTCCTCGATGGCGCGGATGTTGTCAGGCCTTTCCACAGTTTTAAGGCGCCTTAACTCAATTGAAAGGGCCTCGTGCCCCTGTGGTGTCATGGGTATTGAATCAGACATGATTTACCTTGCCTTTGGCAGCTTCTCAAATCACAGATATTTTTCAGCCAGAACCTCTGCAATCTGCACGGCATTGGTGGCTGCGCCCTTGCGTATGTTATCTGCAACAATCCAAAGATTTATTCCGTTTGGAATGGACTCATCCTCCCGGATGCGACCCACCAGGGTGTCGTCCTGACCTGCTGCATCCAGGGCCAGAGGATAGCGGTTGGCAGACGGGTCATCCACCAGCTTCACGCCCGGAGCATTTGCAAGAAGCTCGCGCACCTCTTTTACGGAGATTTTCTTTTCGGTTTCAATGTTGACTGACTCGCTGTGCCCGTAGAAAACCGGAACCCGCACCGTTGTGGCCGTAACACCCACGGAATTGTCTCCGAAGATTTTGCGGGTCTCGTTTAGCATCTTCATTTCTTCCTTGGTGTAGCCGTTTTCCAGAAAGCTGTCGATGTGAGGCAGGCAGTTGAAGGCTATCTGATAAGGGTAAACCTTGTTTTTTATAGGAATGTGATTGACCATGGCCCGCACCTGCTCGTCAAGCTCATCCACAGCCTTTTTGCCTGTGCCGCTCACCGCCTGATAAGTTGAAACCACAATGCGCTTGATGCGTACAGCCTTGTGTATGGGCCAGAGGGCCACAACCATTTGTATGGTGGAGCAGTTGGGATTGGCGATTATGCCCTTTTGCTTGTAGCCTGCAACTGCGTCCGGGTTTACTTCCGGCACCACCAGAGGAACTTCCGGGTCCATGCGCCAGGCACTGGAGTTATCCACCACAACCGCCCCGGCCTTTGCTGCAATGGGCGAAAACTTGAGGCTGGTGCCCCCTCCTGCCGAAAAAATGGCAATATCAACGCCGTCAAAGGAATTTTCATCCATGACCTGAACCGGAATCTGGACATGCTCAAAGTTAAGCGTCCTTCCCCTTGAGCGCTCCGATGCAAGAAGGCGGATATCCTTCACGGGGAAGCGGCGCTCCTCAAGGCATTTTATCATCTGCGTTCCCACCGCGCCGGTTGCCCCGGCAACGGCCACTGTAAAGCGTTTCATGGCATTGCTCCTTTTGGTGTCAATTGCCTCTTTGTGTTTTTATCTGCATAGCAAAAAACCTGCTACAACTCCTTTGCATATCGGGCCACAATATCCCCCACCTGGCTTGTGGAAAAACCCATTTTGCCTGCTGCAAGGTCCTTTATATCGTCCTTAACAGCCTTCATCACAGCCTTTTCCACAAAACCGGCCGCTGCATCCTCGCCAAGGCTTTCCAGCATAAGCTGGCCTGCGCAGATGGCTGCAAGGGGATTTATCACGCCCTGGCCCGTGTATTTGGGGGCCGAGCCGCCGATTGGCTCGAACATTGACACCCCTTCAGGGTTTATGTTGCCGCCTGCGGCAATGCCCATTCCGCCCTGAATCATTGCCCCCAGGTCGGTTATTATGTCGCCGAACATATTGTCGGTCACGATCACATCAAACCATTCCGGATTTTTGATCATCCACATACAGGTGGCATCAACATGAGCGTAGTCGGTCTTTATGTCCGGGTACTCGGCTGCAACTTCGTAAAAAGCCCTCTCCCAAAGGTCAAAGGCATAGGTAAGCACATTTGTCTTGCCGCAAAGGGTAACGGTTTTTTTGCCGTTTCGCTTGCGGCAGACCTCAAAGGCAAAGCGGATGCAGCGCTCAACCCCCTTGCGGGTGTTGATGGATTCCTGAATTGCCACCTCATCCGGCGTGCCTTTTTTTAGAACTCCGCCCGCCCCAGCATAAAGGCCTTCCGTGTTTTCCCGCACCACCACAAAGTCAATTTCTTTTGGGCCTTTTTCCTTGATGGGGGTATAAACGCCCTCGTATAGCTTAACGGGCCTCAGGTTTATGTATTGATCAAGCGCAAAGCGCAGATTGAGCAAAAGGCCCTTTTCCAGTATGCCAGGAGTTATGTCAGGGTGTCCGATGGCTCCCAGCAGAATGGCGTCATGGCCCTTGATTTTTTCAATGGTCTGGGGGTGCAGAATTTCGCCCGTGGCCTTGTAATGCTCGCCCCCCAAGGCATAATGCGTATATTCAAGGCCAATGCCGGCGCGGGCTGACGCTGCATCCACAACCTTCACCGCTTCGTTGACCACTTCCGGACCTGTGCCGTCTCCGGGAATAAGCGCAATGTCGTAAGTTTTGCTCATTTTTTTGTCTGCTCCGTTGTTTTTGTTGAGGCACAATTTAAGCCAAAGCCGACAAACGCCTTTTGGCGCTGCCGGCTTATCTGCGCCTTCATAATTTATTATTGCCTATGGAGTGTTTTCCTTTTGTCCCTGGCCGGTCTGCCCTTGGGCCAAAGGCTCGTCAGCGCTCTTATCCTGCTTTATTTGCGCAGGCCTTTTTATTTTTTTAATCAGTGCACTGATAAGCCCGTGGAGAAAGTAAACCATGCCCATTAAAAAAAGGCCTATTTCCGGCTCAACGGCAATGAGCGCCAGCAGGATTATCATGGCAGCCAGAAGGTTGAAGCTTTTTTTCTGGGCAACCTCCGACTTTTTGAAGCTGGCATAAGGTATACTGCTTATCATCAGAAAGCTCAACCCATACACCAATATAAGCATTATGATTGGATAGGGCGGCGGTGTTGTGGCATCGGCCCAGCCCAGCCTGTAAAATAAAAGGATTGTTACAGCGCACAGGCCGGCTCCTCCTGGAATGGGAAGGCCCGTAAAATAGGCCGGGTCCCCCTGGCCTGCATGAACATTGAAGCGGGCCAGGCGCAGTGCGCCGCAGGCCACAAACACAAAGGCCGCCAGCCAGCCCAGCCTGCCAAAAGGCTGAAGCGCCCACATATACATCAAAAGCCCTGGGGCAACCCCAAAGGAAACCAGATCGCAAAGGGAATCGTACTGAACGCCGAATGCGCTTGTGCTTTTTGTGGCGCGGGCGACCTTGCCGTCAAGGTTGTCAAAAACCCCGGCCAGTATTATTGCCACCGCGCCTTTGTAGAAAAAGCCGTTGGTGGCCGCAATAATGGCGTAAAAGCCCGCAAACAGGTTAAGGCTTGTGATGAGATTGGGTATGACATACACCCGCCGGTGGAGATCCGGCTTTTTAAAGCGCCTGCGCCTGCTCATGGCATGGTTCCGATTATTGATGAGCCTCCCCAGACGCGGTCGCCCACCCTGACCAGAGGTTTTGCGTCCTGGGGCAGGTAGAGATCAACCCTTGAGCCAAAAGCTATCATCCCGAAACGGGCACCCCTTTCAATGGAGTCGCTGGGGCCGACAGCACAAAGTATGCGCCTTGCCACTAAACCTGCAACCTGCACGCACACAATCTGACGGCCTTTCTCGTCCTCCAGAAAAAGCGCATTGCGCTCATTGTAGATGGAGGCCTTGTCCAGGCTGGCGTTTAAAAAGCGGCCCGGATAATAGGCCACCTTGTTGACCTTGCAGGCAACAGGCGCACGGTTGATGTGAACATTGAAAACAGACATGAATATGCTGATTTTGAGACAAGGGCCGTCCACAAAGGGGCCTTTTTCCTCCATGCCTGCATAAACTATTCTGCCGTCCGCCGGGGCTACAAGGGTGTTTTCATCCTGGGGAACAAGCCGGTCCGGATCCCGAAAAAAGGCGCATATAAAAATTGTAAGCCCAAGGCACAGCAGTGCCGGAAAAATAAGGCCCAACAGCGCAAAAACCGCTGTAACAAAGGCTGCGGCAAAAATATAGGGATAGCCGGGCCGCGCAATGGGAAATGCCGAAAAAGCGGGTTTATCGGCAAAGGAATAGCTTTTATCAGAATCAAACTTCATCATGGAATTAAACGGTTTCCTTAAGTTAAGGCCTCCTTGGGCCGTTAAAAACCAAAACAGGGCGCATTTGCCGCCCCTGGCATAAAACCCCGGCCCACAAATGGCCGGGGTATGATGAAAAAAACTCTCTGCAAGCTGCCCAACCGCCCGTATATAGGGTCGGCAAGTTTTTATCCTAGCTGAAACAACCCTGCCGGAAAAATTAAGGAACAGCCAAATACAAATTTATTTTTAGAACAGCATCTCCAAAATTGTCAAGGCAGACAAAGCCCGACTTTGGACGGATGCTGCTGCAATTTATGCCCGGCAGAGCCTTTGTGCGGAAAAATTCCCACACTTCCCGGAGCCGTCTGCCGTAAAAGAAGACGGCTCTGGGAAGGCTTTAATGCACAAATTTAGGCAAGAAGCTTTTTGACCAACTCTTCGCACTCTTTCCGGTCCATGATTCTGGGAACAGGATAAAGAGGATGGGACTCCTTCATCACCCTTTTGGCAATGAGAGGAATGTCGCTTCTTTTAAGCTCTTTTATGGTGGTGGGAATGTCCATGGCCTTGTTCATGGTCCTGACCTTGTCGATGAACCTTTTGCTAAGGGCTTCCTCGGATTCGCCGGATTTGCCTATTCCTCCGGCAATGGCCATCTTTGCCAGCTTGCCCTGGGCCTCCTTGCGGCAGAAATCCAGAACATAGGGCAGTATGATGGCATTTGCCAGGCCGTGGGGCACGCCGTAAAGCCCGCCCATGTTGTGGGCAATGGCATGAACATAGCCAACAGCCGCCCTTGTGAAGGCAGCACCCGCATAATAAGAGGCAATCGCCATATTGGTGCGGACATCAAGGTCCGAGCCATCCTTGTAGGCCTTTTCCAGGTTTTCGAAAATAAGCTTGGTGGCAGCCAAAGCGTTTTCATCGGTGAACTTGGTGCCGTTTATTCCTATATAGGCCTCAATGGCATGGGTAAGGGCATCCATGCCGGTGGTGGATGTGATGTGCGGGGGAAGGCCTACCATAAGCTCCGGGTCCAGAACCGCAATTTTGGGAATGAGCTTGATGTCGTTGATGGCAAACTTCTCGTGGCTCTGAGCATCGGTGATGACAGCCGTTATGGTGGCCTCCGTTCCGGTGCCTGCGGTGGTGGGAACGCAGAAAAGCGGCGGAATGGGAATAATGACCCGGAAAAGGCCCTTCATCATGCGCACGGAAAGATAGGGGTTTCTAATCCTTGCACCAATGGCCTTGGCGCAGTCAATGGGCGAGCCGCCGCCAAAACCGATAAGGGCCTGGCACTTTTTCTGCTTGTAAATCTTCCTGCCTGCCTCCACATTTTCAATGGTGGGGTTGGGCTGAACGGCATCAAAAATGGTGTATTTTATGTTGTTTTCGTCCAGGGATTTCAACATACTGTCAAGAAGGTTCAGGCCCATCAAAACCTTGTCGGTTACCACAAGCACATTGTCTATGCCCCTGGCCTTGATGTTGGCGGCCAGGGTTTTCACGCTTCCAGG
>JAGVAW010000016.1 GCA_020060085.1 Desulfobacterales bacterium | reverse complement strand
TACAATGAGTACACCTCGTCCCGGCGCACCGCCGCAAGCCTTGCCATCCTTTCCCTGGACCCGCCCCGTACGCCGGTGGTTGAAAAGAAAAAAGCCACGGCTCCCTGGACCCGCCCTGTACGCCGTTGGTTGAAAAGAAAAAAGCCACGGTTCCCTGGACCAGACCTGGGCGCTTGTGGTTGATGGGAAACAGCAATTATTAACCACGAAAAACATGAACCACACGAAAAAAGAGGAAACAGCAAAAAAAGCCGTCATTCCCGCAAAAGCGGGAATCCAGAATAAAACGGCTTGTTATTCCTATTGAAATGGTCCGTTGGTTCTATTAAAAACAGGTTTTAGCTTTCGTTACCTTCCCGGTGAGTCTCAACCAAGAACACGGCTAAAGTCGAGGCTGCACCAACAGCAAGTTTTGCATGCCGCGCTCCTAGTCCTTTAGAAGAAGCTGCTTGGCCGTGACCAGTACCGTACTTGTTCCTTAATTCAGCAATCCCGTCGGTGATAGTGGCCAAATTGCTTAAAATAATCCTAATTGTTTCGACTGCTTTTGCTTGAGCCGGTATATCATTCGGTGTTAGCTTTAACTCCTTTGCGGTCAGCTTCACCAATCTAGGCAGGTTGTCGTTCTTCGGAGCATCAACCCCGCGTTCACTTAAAATGGTCTTGCAACAAGTTTCCAAAAGCTCTTTTGCCGTCCCTATGGCAAGTCCAGGGTCATTCAGAACAGCCGCCTCCATACGAGTTATCTGCTGTGTTACATAGGTGATGTCCGTTCCGCTAAACAGCGCATGTGCGTTAGAGATGCCCGGGGCCGTTGAAACACCGATGTTACGGCCTACATAAATCGGCTTGCCTGAAATTCGGCTCTTTTCGGCCAGTTCGAACCCATCGTTTTTCAGATACTTGTTGTATAGTTGAACCAGCCTCTTCGATTCAGCTACATCTGGCCGAACATAAGGATCAACGGTTTCTGCCAAAAATTTGAGCAAAACTTCGTCATCACCATTCATCAGGTTGAATCGGCTATCAGAAAAAACCCATTGCTCATCCCAATCGTCGTTGTTGACTCGATGTTGCCAGATATCACCTGCCGCATCTGGAAATCGAGAGTCTTCAGACGGCATTGACTTGAGATCGTAGAGTCTTTCAAGAAATTCTGTTTCCTCCAGGGAGCCTGCCCAATTAACTTTCTCAACCACCATGGCGTCGAACAAATCTTTGCGAGTAATTTGCGTAATCTTCATAATTGAGCTTGCCTGCTGGTTCGTTCCTTTTGTGGATAACAGTCGCTACTGGGGATTTCCCACAAATTATTTTAGGATTTTGTAGTTACTTTTTTATATTTTGCAATCGCCTACGCTGGCTCTACTTTTGCGCCTGCGCCTGCCTTTGTTATGGCCTGCTCAACCTTTGCGGCTGTCTGTCTGTCCACACCTTTTTTTATGATTCTTGGTTTGCTGTCCAGAAGGGTGGCTGCCTTTGCTGCGTCCATCTTGAAAAGGGCGGCGAGGTTATTTTGCACAGCCTCCCGGTCAAAGCCGGGCAGCAGCAGGCCGACAAGCACGACATTGAAAAGCCCTTCTTCGCCTTTCTGGTCGGGTTCCCCCTGTTTTTGGGCAGAAGCCGGCGCGGCATCGGACTTGTCTGGAATTGCAATCCAGTTGCGATCCAGCACGGCCTTGACTGTCTTGTCATCGCAGCCCGGACAGCGGCCTGCTGCCAGAATACCCGCATTGGAGCGATCCAGGGCAATTTTTGACAGGGGTGCGCCTTGTGCAAGTTGGTCGGCCACAGCGTGGAGGAATTTCTTTTGAAGGACCTTTTCCAAGGGGCCACAGTGGGGGCATTCCAGGCTTATGGCATCTGCTGCCATGCGGGCGGCATCCTGGGGGGGCACATGGGGATAGCGTGCGTGCAGAGCTTTTGCAGCACCAAAGACAAGGCGGGGAACATCTGCAATGATGACCGCAATATCCGCCCGGCGCTCCAGGCCTTTTTGGGCAAATTCCTCAACAGATGCATCATCGGGCGCTGGCGCATCTGTCTGGGATCTTGCAGCAGCAGCGGAAACGCCTGTTTTTTCACTCTGGCTTTCCTTGCCCATTATTCTGTCCATCACAGACTGGGCTGCCTGGATGAATTTGTCTGTCTGCTCAATTTCCGGCCAGGTGAAGAAAACCCCGTGCTTGTTTAACAGGCGCACATTGTTGCGGAATTTCTGGCGGGAGTAGATGTCAAGGCCCTCGCTTGTTGCTGCGTCAACACCTGCGGCCTTTTCCGGGTCCAGGTTGCGCACCATGGCAACCGCTCCGGCAAGATAGGATTCCGGCTCCTTCAAGATGGGATGTCCCTTCTGCTCCGGGCTTAATGCCATCACTTCCGGATTTTTGTCATTGTCAAAAAAGGCGGTGATAAAATCCTGCTCCCTTTGGCGGCTGTAAGCAAGCAGGGCCTTCAAGGCTGTTTTTTTAACAGCTTCAGGTATTGGGATATGCACAAGGGCCATTACGGCAGCATCTGAAACATTCTTGTCTGCAAGGGCCAGGGCCAGAGGCTCGGCTGCCTCCGGATTTTTGGAAAGCCCCAGTGCCCGTGCAGCCTCCTGCTTGGTCTTGGCAGTTATCCATACCTTGTACTTGGGCGGATGAAGCTCGTTAACAAGTTCGTAAAAGGTTTTTTTTGCCATGGAGCCGTCCTTTCTCAAGGCAGGGCTGGAAAAGGGGCGTAAAAGAACAAAACAGGTGCAGCCCTTTGTGAAAAGGTAGCACGACAGGACAAATTTGCGCAAGGCCGGCCAGCAAGGAGCCGCCAGAATGAAACATCAACTTCATCCAACAGCTAAACCCGCAAAAAAATGGCATCAACAACCCTTTAGTGCAAAAAAACAAGAAAATTTTTTATCCAATCATAAATGGGTGTTAAACAGGAATAACTCTTATTGGCAGCATATTGCAGAAAGATTCCCAAATAACGCCTTGCCTCAAAAAAGTGCCTGCTGTATAATATTCTACGGTTGTAAAAGTGATAATGCTTTCATTGATCTGGTGCCATAATGGTTCGTTTTTGCTGTATTTTACTTTTTTTAAGCCTGCTTGCCCCTCCTGCATGGAGCCTGCCGGATTCTTACACGGAAAAAGTCCTTTCAACGCCTGATCTCTATCAGGGTGAGCGCCAGGCACGGCTTCCAGGCGGCGGCAGGGGCTACTGTGCGCCGGTGGCGGTTTCCAACTCCTTTGTATGGTTTACCAATAATGGCTTTGCGGACCTTTTGCCCACCATAAGCGGGCGGCCCATGACCCAGGCCCAGCTTGCAGGCCTTTTGGGCATGGGCAAGTACATGAACACAAGCCTTAAAAACGGCACAAGCCCTGCTGAACTCATGCACGGGGTGAATCTTTTTTTAACCGAGCGGGGCGCGGAAATTGAAATGCTTGCCTACCAGGGATGGCGCGCCCACCAGGAGCAGTTTTCCACAGGCCATTTGGTCCCTGATCTTAAATGGATAAAGGAAGGGCTTTTGGGCAATTCCGGCGTGTGGCTGAACCTGGGATGGTACAAATTCGACCCAAAGGAAAAGACATATACCCGTGTGGGCGGACACTGGGTTACCCTTGTGGGATATGGCATTGATGAAAACGCCATGCCGGCCCCAAATGTTCTTATAGTTCATGACCCGGCTGTGCGCGCCCAAAAGCTTCAGGTAACTGCACCGGGCCAGGGACAGGATTTAAGCGGTACAACGCTGGAGGACGGCAGCGGACAACAGGGATCTGTCCGCTATGTGGCCGTGCCAAGCCAGGACAGGCTTCGTCTGGAGCCAATCCGCGAAGGCGCGCTGGTCAATGCCAAGCCGGGCATCCAAATTCCTGCTGCCGGTTATTTCAAGGTCCTGGGTGCAGGCTCCATCATAAATGGTGCTGACACAGCCATACTTGACGGTGTGGTTGTGCTCAGGCTTAAACCCCAAAGCAGAATCAACCCGGTTTCCCCTGCTGAACTCGCCCCCTGAAAAAGGCTTTTTTCGCCAAAAATATGTCCTAAATTCCGTAAAAGGTCAGGGCATTGCCCAGGCTTACCCGGCCAAGCGTCTGGGGTGGCAAAAGGTCCGAGGCTGGCAGGCGCAGCAGGTCATCAAAAAACTCATTGCCGCAATCTGTGTTCACAAGTATCCGGCCAAGGCTCTCCCACTGATCCCGGCAAAGGGTGAGAAGCTCTATGGGGCTTGTCTTGCCAGGGCAAAGGCTCACACCTGCAAAATAGCCCCTGTTTAGCACCTCACCTGCAATCCGGGTCGTAACATGGTCAATTACAACCCTTTTGCGATCCAGAACATAGCGGTCCAAAAAATCCAGAAGGGTGCGCGCCACAGCCTCCTTGTTCATGCGGGGGGTATGGATGCCGATAACCTTGTTGCGGTTAAAAACTTCCCTTGCCAGATCCAGTTGTGAGGCCAGGACATTCTTTTCTGAGCCAAGGCCCGTTTCCAGGCCTATTTCGCCGAGTCCCAGGCAAAGGGGGTCATCCAGCCGCGGAAGCAGAATTTGGGGAAGTATTTTCGGGTCCAAATCAGGGCAGATGTTTCTTGGATGCACCCCGGTCAGATAAAAGCAGAAAAGGCCCTTTTGCCGCAGTTCTCGCACTTTTTCTGCCTGCCAGTCAAGGTAGGCCACAAGGTCATCCCTGTTTGAAATCTGCTGGCCCCAGGCCCAGGAAATGCAAAGACAGCGCGCGGCAACAAGCCTTTTTATTGCTGCCGGATGCCGCTGCTCCAGAATATCCAGATGCATATGTGAGTCGCAGATGGCAGGTTTGTATGGCACATCGTCCATATCCATCCTGTTATAACCCCCCTAAAAAGTGCACGGCTCAAGGCCTTTATGCCCGACAACCAGCAGAAAAAAACTGCCTCAATTTCAACAGCAATTTGTTGGACATATTGTCTATTTTAACAGACAAAGCCTTACGCCTGCAAATTTATTTAGGCAGGCCCAGATGGTGCATGGGCTTTGGCTTACAGGGCGAGAAAGGAGGAAGGCCAAACCGTTGGGCGAACCAAAGCGCTTC